>NZ_KV793700.1:0-232573 GCF_001808545.1 Corynebacterium sp. HMSC077D03 | reverse complement strand
GTGCCAGTTGCGATCGACTTTGAGCCGCTTATAAGACACTTCCGTAAACGGCGTCGGCGGAAGATCCCGCATCATTGGTGCTTCTTCTTTATCAAAGCGCATCTGCCGTGTTGAGCCATCAGGCCGCGTCATTGTGCTGTTGATATCGACAAGACGCTCCGCGATCGCCTCATTAAGCTCATCAAGGCTATAGAAGACCTCGTTGCTGAAGTAACCCAGGATTTTGGTGTAGGCGATTTTCACGGCACGCTCTACCGCTGCCTTGTCACGAGGCCTGCCGGGCCTAGTCGGCACAATCGTGATGCCGTAATAGTCTCCCAAACGCTGCGTAGCGGTCAGTGACCATCCGGTATGTAGCGGTCTTCTTCGGCCGATAAGTCGCCGTAGAAGCATTATCTGGCACGATGATTGCTGGTACTTTGCCAAGATAATTCAACGCCTTAACATGGCACTCGATCCACGCCGGCATCTTCTCATTCGCAGCGGCCGTAACATACATCAGCCCTGAGTACGGGCTGACCGCGACAAACAATGACGCCTTGAACACGGTGTCACCACTGGCCTGATCTACTACAGGCACTTTGTCACCGGCCCAGTCGACATAAAGCTCTTGCCCTGGCTCATGGGTGATAACTTCGACGAGATCGTTGGCACGCAGAAATTCATTGAGCCCACTGCAGAACTGGGAGTACTGGTACTTTGTCTTATCCGTCGGACAAGGCTGCGACACGTAGTCCATCCACAGCTTATGCCTGGTCACATGCTTTGTACTTTTCAGCTTGCGTGCAAGAGCATGAAAATCAGGCTGGTCGTAGGGCAACGACCGCTTACTCCGACCATCACTGAATCGATCATCGAACCATCCCGGTGGGAGCTGACGGAAGCGCTCTGGAGTTAGTTCCTCATCGTTGATGACTTTCTTTGCTCGGGATACTTCTCGTCGTGAACATCCCAATGCATGTGTGATCTGCGCGTAGCTAGCACCGTCAAGGCACATCGCGATGATCTGTTTGAAGTTGGCCACAAGGACCAGCTCCTTCCAAGTAGAAGTTGACGCAACACCAGCGGATTGTGGTGTCGCCAACATCAACTATGAAAGAAAACCCCTTGCAGTACCGGGTACGCAAAACACCGGTACCAACTACGCAGACTCGCGGTACCAACTACCCCAAATCGACAATAAAAGCTGGAATTTCAATTCCTTCTTTCTCGGCGAGTGCGACTAGATAGTCGCGAGTGCGCCACACGTCGACCGAGTTAACATTTAGAGCCAAGACTTCCTTGAGCAAGCCCGGGGGGATAGACAAGGTTGTTCTCTATGGTGGCGTCGTCTAGCGCAATGCGGGACTGGAGCTCACAGCGCTCCTCGCTAGTAGCCTTCGATTCTTTGTCTGGTGAGTGATATTTAAGAGATCTCTTCCTTAAGGTGCTCTTCCGTGACGGGAAGAACCAAAAGAAGGGCAACGATGGCCATAGGAACCATCAGCAGGATGACTGGGGTGAGGCCATCGTTGTAGGCGTTGAGGATGACGGACTGAATTGCATCCGGAAGGTGCGCAACCATGTTCGGGGTCAGGCGGGAAGAACCGCCCGTTGCGGAAGCGAACTGCTCAGCGTACTGCGCGCCCTCAGGGCCCATGGCCTTGATTGCAGCTGGCATGTTGGCTGCCATCTCATCCTTCATGTTGTGGATGAACAGGGATCCAACGAGGGAAGCACCAACTGCGGAACCAATCTGGCGGAAGAAGTTGTTGGCAGCCGTTGCGGTACCGACCAGCGCGATAGGGAAAGAGTTTTGCACGATGAGAACCAGAACCTGCTGCACAAAACCCAGGCCCACGCCGAAGACGAAGAACTCAGCACCGAGCTGAACCAGGGGCGTATCCACGGTCAGCTTGGACATCCAGAACAAAGCACCGGCGGTGATGATAAGGCCGATGATTGGGTAAATCTTGTAGTGGCCCGTGCGGGAGATGATGAAGCCAACGGCAGTCGAGGTGCCGATGAGGCCTACCATCATCGGAATCATCATGAGGCCCGCCTTGGTTGGGGTCAACGTATGAACCATCTGCAGGTAGGTTGGCATGTAGCCAAGCACACCGAACATTGCCAGACCGAGGACAGTACCGGCTGCGGTGGTCAGAACCATGTTGCGGTTCTTAAAAAGGTGAACCGGAATCAGCGGCTCCTTGGCCTTCGACTCGACGATCACGGTGATAATAGCGCCGACGACAACGGTGATGCCCAAGCCAATGATGATTGGGTCAGACCACTCGTACTGCGTGCCGCCCCAAGTAGTCATGAGGATGAGGGAAGCGGTGGTGATAGCGATGAAAGTAGCGCCAAGAGCGTCGAACTTACGCAGGTCAGTATCGCCAACACGCAGGTGCAGCACGATGGTGCACACGGTAATGGCGAGCAGACCAAGTGGAATATTAATCCACAGACCCCAGCGCCAGCCCGGGCCATCGGTGAACCAGCCGCCGAGGACTGGGCCCAGAACGGAAGAAAGGCCGAAGACGCCGCCCATGATGCCCATGAACTTGCCGCGCTCACGAGCAGTGGTGACCTCCGCGATGATGGACTGGGAGGAAATCATCATGAAGCCAGCGCCGAAACCCTGGACAGCGCGGCCCAAAATGAGCCAGTTCATGTCATTTGCGAAGCCACCGATGGCAGAGCCGACGACGAAGACTGCGATGCCGCCGATGTAGAGCCACTTGCGGCCCATCATGTCGCCCAGCTTGCCCGAGATTGGCATAGCGATGGTCATGGTGACCAAGAAAGCGGAGATAACCCAGCTCATGTGGTCGACGCCGCCGAGCTCGCCCACGATAGTAGGCAGGGCCGAAGAGAAAATCATTTGGCCCAGGGAGCTCATCAACATGGTGAGAACGAGGGCGGAGAAAACGAGAGCTACGTTGTTTTCTTTCTTTTCGTTTCCGCCAGCTTGTGCTGGCTGCGCCTCGCCGACGTTGTTAGTCGGCGACTTGGCGGTATCTACCATTTCAGTCCTTTCGTGAAAGTGATAACGAGTGCGAGTGCATCATTGAACTTTTGCTCAAATGGTTGTTCGCAGCTGATTTCGGGGGAAGCGGTGGCAATCCAAAGCGCTTCTCTAACGGTGGCTCCGATGAGTAATGCTTCTGTCTCTGGCGCAACTTCTGGCATGAGCTGGAGCTGCGGTTCTTGCTTGAGGCGAAGCGTGATGAGTTCTGCAATCTCGGTTGACTTTGCGCGTTTGCGGCTAAACGACGCCGCGGCAGCATCTGGGTCGCTTGCTATGCGGCGCCGCCTTGCTGCAATTGTTTTGTCGGCGTGGTGCCCGTCCAAATGGGAAATGACGAGTTCCACGGTCAAACGCAGGAGGTTTTCAGTTGGAGTGTCAAGGAAATATGCTCGTTGGTCTTGGGAAAATAGTGCGCTAGGGGCGCCCAAGACTGCGGAGTCTTTGGAATCGAAGTAGTTAAAGAATGTGCGCCTTGAAATCCCGGCTTTTTCGCAGATCTCCTCAATGGTGACTGCGGCGAAGCCTCGCTTGTCCACTAGGGAAGTGGCGGCGTCTTCGATACGCAGTCGCGTCTTGAGTCGCTTCTGCTCGCGTAGTGACATTTCTTCTTGCACGCTGTGCAACATTACACCCGGTGCAAGTTTGCACCAAGTGCAAACTTCGTGATTTTTGAGTCCCTGAGGTACCTTCAGTGCGCTTGGTCACAAATGCTTTTGGGGTAGCGAAAAGCCTCCCGCTGTCATGCACTCGGGTGGGTACCCGAGCGGCAAGGCAGTGGGAGGCTGAAAAGTGCTGCTTGAAAGTACCGCTAGGTAGAAAGCTTAGAAGCTATCACGCTCGCGGTTGGTCATGGACAAGACGTTGAGGCGCTCATCCAGCTCTTCCTCGGTGAGGTTCTCGCCGTCGACGAAGCCCAGGTCAATGACGGCCTCGCGGACGGTGATCTTCTCGTGCAGTGCGTGCTTAGCAGCCTTCGCTGCATTCTCGTAGCCGATCTTGGAGTTCAGCGGGGTAACGATGGAGGTAGAGGACTCAGCGAACTTCTTCATACGCTCCTCGTTAGCCTCGATGCCGTCGACGCACTTCTCAGCGAAGACGCGGGAGACGTTAGCCAGCAGGCGAGCGGACTCAAGGACGTTGCGCGCCATGACCGGGATGAACACGTTCAGCTCGAAGTGGCCGTTGGCGCCGCCGAATGCAACGGCAGCGTCGTTTCCGATGACCTGTGCGGAAACCATGGTGGCTGCCTCGCACAGAACCGGGTTAACCTTGCCCGGCATGATGGAGGAACCCGGCTGCAGATCCTTCAGGTGGATTTCTGCCAGGCCGGTCAGTGGACCGGAGCCCATCATGCGGATATCGTTAGCAATCTTGTTCAGGGATACCGCAACGGTGCGCATTGCGCCGGAGAACTCAACGAGTCCGTCGCGCGCCGCCTGAGCTTCGAAGTGGTTTTCTGCTTCCTTGAGCTGATCAACGCCGGTGAGCTTCTTGAGCTCTTCGGTGACCTTTGCGCCGAAGTCAGCGGAGGTGTTCAGGCCGGTGCCGGTTGCGGTGCCGCCGATAGCCAGCTCGCCCAGGCGTGGCAGGGTGGCCTCGATGCGCTCGATACCGAGCTCGATCTGGCGTGCGTAGCCACCGAACTCCTGGCCTAGGGTGATCGGGGTTGCGTCCATCAGGTGGGTGCGGCCGGACTTAACGACGTCCGCGAATTCCTTGGCCTTGGCGCTCAGGGACTCGTGCAGCACCTTCAGGCCTGGGATGAGGGCGTTGACAGCTGCCTCGGTGGCCGCAACGTGGGTTGCGGTAGGGAAGGTGTCGTTGGAGGACTGGCCCATGTTCACGTGGTCATTGGGGTGAATCTCTACGCCGTTGTTGTGGGCGATCGAGGCGATGACCTCGTTGGTGTTCATGTTGGAGGAGGTGCCAGAGCCGGTCTGGAAGACGTCGATTGGGAAAGCATCGTCGTGCTTGCCCTCAGCGATTTCCTTCGCTGCAGCGATGATTGCGTCAGCCTTGTCCGCATCGAGCGTGCCGGAATCCTTGTTGACCTGTGCGCAAGCTGCCTTCAGCAGGCCCAAAGCGCGAATCTGAGCGGCCTCAAGCCCGCGGCCGGAAATCGGGAAGTTTTCTACAGCACGCTGGGTCTGTGCGCGCCACAGAGCATCAACAGGAACCTTCACTTCACCCATGGTGTCGTGTTCAATGCGGTACTCAGTCATGAAATCCACCTCAAAATTATGTGTTGAATAAAGATGTTCATTTAGCGATTGTGTCGGGAGGGAGTCGGACTAACGTGTCCCTTCCGGCAGTAAACGCAATAATAAGATTTGTATCAACCGGCACCATAATGGTGCTGGAAGTCACGCCTCACTAAAACCAGTATGGACTAAATGGCGTGCGAATGTGCAAGGTGCACGTCCATGCTGAAAAGGGCGTGCACCAAATGCAAAAGTGGGGCTTTAAAAACCTTTAGGCATCCGCTGCGTTGGAGTAATCAATAACGGAGTACTCCTGCAGCTTGGCCAGCTTGTGTACGGAATCGATGTAGCGGATGGTGCCGGACTTGGAGCGCATAACCAGGGAACGGGTAGTGGCGCCGTTTGCACGGTAGGAAACACCGCGCAGCATGTCACCGTTGGTAACGCCGGTAGCAGCGAAGTAGCAGTTATCGGAGGAAACCAGATCGTCAGTGCTCAGAACGCGGTCCAAGTCGTGGCCAGCCTGGCGAGCCTTTTCGGCTTCTTCCTCATCCTTCGGCCATAGCTTGCCTTGGATTTCGCCGCCCATGCACTTCATAGCGCAAGCGGTGATGATGCCCTCAGGGGTGCCGCCGATGCCCATCATCATGTCGATGGAGTTGGAATCTTGGCAGGTAGCGATTGCGCCTGCGACGTCGCCGTCCATGATGAGGCGAACCTTTGCGCCGGCAGCGCGGATCTGATCGATAAGGTCCTGGTGGCGCGGGCGGTCCAGTACAACGACGGTGAGGTCGGCAGCCTTGATGCCGAGCTTCTTAGCGACGGAGTTGATGTTCCACTCAACGGACTGGTTGATGTCGATTGCGCCGACGCCAGCTGGGCCGACAGCAATCTTGTTCATGTAGAAGACGGCGGACGGGTCATACATGGTGCCACGCTCTGCGGCAGCGATGACGGAAATAGCGTTCGGACGGCCCTCTGCCATCAGGCGGGTGCCGTCGACCGGGTCAACTGCGATGTCCATTGCAGCGCCCTCGCCGGTGCCCACTTCTTCGCCGTTGAACAGCATCGGGGCTTCGTCCTTTTCGCCCTCGCCGATGACCACAACGCCGTTCATTGCGACGGAGTTGATGAGCTTGCGCATTGCATCCACAGCTGCGCCGTCGCCCTCATTCTTCTTGCCACGGCCTACCCAGCGGCCGGAGGCCAAAGCTGCGGCCTCAGTGACGCGAACCAGCTCCATAGCGAGGTTGCGATCTGGCATGTAAGAAGTGTTTTCGGACATGTGTTTAGGCTGCCTTCCATTCTTTTTCTGTCTCGCCGCTGGAACCTTCCAGGGCACTGTTTCCTATTCTTGCACTTTTGAATGGATTTTTAGGCAGGTTGGTGCCCCCGATTGAGGGCTTTGCCCGATCCCGGGGGCAGTGAAGTAGAAAATTCGCAGCACAAGAATTTGAGTTCGCCCCAGCTTTTCGTTGTGCGCTTGGGTACGTGGAATACTGGTCGCGTGGCAGCAGAAGAGAAACCCAAGATTTTTGAGGGCGCCCGGGACATTATTTTGTCTCTCGGCGTGACCGTCATCGCCATGCTCCTTGTTGTGGGAGCTACCGGCTTGTGTAGCGTGAACCCGGAGACAAAGAAGGGGCCTGTCCAGGATGTCGATGCCACGACGTTCCTAGAGATGGAAGCACGCGCTACGGGGGCAGTAATCCGTAACCCACAGATGCCCGAAGGCTGGGCGCCTACTGCCGCGCGTCGCTCCGCTGTGGCGGGGGAGAACGCCTCCGTGGTGAGCTGGCTGACTGCTGATGAAGGCTATGTGGAGTCTACGCAGACCCAAGTCTCTATTGAAGAGGCGGAGAAAGGCTATGACTCCAACTACCGTGCCAACGAATCCGAGCGTGAGGTGGCCGGCAAGAAGGTCAAGATCCTAGAAAGCGACGACGCTAATGTTCGGCCACTATGGATCACAGATTTAGGCGACTCCCGCTTGGCATTGTCCGGCTCCGCCTCTGAAGCGGATTACGAGACCACCATCGAGGCATTCGCCAAGGCGCCGGTTCTGCACGTGAATGACGACGGGGCAGCCGAGGCTGGTGCGCAGGAGGACGGTGCAACAGCACCGACATCTCAGCAGCCTTAGCTGAAGGTGGCTGAGTAAAGGCCGTCTGCAAACTCGACCTGGACACCCTCGCCCGCGGTTTCTACCGTTTGGGCGAGGGTTTCTTCGTCTAGGCCGCTCAGGCGCTGCTTAGCAACGTAGACGTCGACTCGTTCGCGCTTGGAGTTCTGCGGGTAGATTTTTACCTCGCGGAGACGGCCTTCTTTAAAGCACAGCACGATGGAGCCAGAGTAATAGGAGATCTCATCAGTGCTTGCCGTATGCGGCGTGCCGAAAAACTCCTCTGCAAGATGGCGTGGATCGCCAAAGAGCAGGGAACCGGCAGAGCCGGACTTTGATACGAAGTCCACGCGCTCACCTGGGTAGCCGTAAATCTGCATTAGTACTCTCCTTCGTTGGATG
The DNA here is from genome assembly GCF_001808545.1 of Corynebacterium sp. HMSC077D03. NCBI lineage: Bacteria > Bacillati > Actinomycetota > Actinomycetes > Mycobacteriales > Corynebacteriaceae > Corynebacterium > Corynebacterium sp. HMSC077D03. The sequence continues at coordinate 224,838 of NZ_KV793700.1, read as the reverse complement.
ATGCGTTTTCTGCGTCTGTGGCATCTTCGGAGTTATCGGCACTATCTAGTGCCTTCTCGACACGACGCGCAGCGCCGTCAAGGTGGGCCTCACAGGCCTTTGCCAGCGCTTTACCGCGCTCCCAGTACTTCAGCGACTCGTCGAGGCCCATCTGGCCGAGCTCAAGAATCTTGACGGTTTCAATGAGCTCATCGCGAGCCTGCTCGTAGGTAAGTTCCTCTACTGGCGGGAATGCGTCTTGGCCGGGAGTACCGGTACCGATTGTCTCGTTCATGTCTGCTCCTTTAGTTAAGTCTTTGGCTTCGGGTCTATATTTTTCAGTGCTTTAGCGCTGAATGATTACTGAAGTTTGTTAGTCGGCTGGTTTGGCCGCCATTGCCGCTGCGGTAATCGAGCCATCACCGACGCGGATACGCAATTGCGAGCCGGGTGGTGATTGCTCGTAGGAAGTCACAACCTCTGGGCCCGAGCCATCACGCGGCACGACTTGGACGATGGCATAGCCGCGTTCCAAGGTGGCCGACGGGCCGAGAGCCGAGACCTGTGCGCGCAGGGCAGTGACCTTGTTCCTTTCTCGCTCGAGCAAGTAGGTGACCTCGCGCTTCATCAACGCGCGGGAGCGCTCAAGCTCATCACGGCGTGCGTTGATCGGCGTCATTGGATCAGCAAGCACGGGGCGTGAACGAATATTTTCCAGCCCGCGCCTTTCCCTTTCGACCCAACCACGCAGTGCAGCTGCCATGCGGGAACGCGCTTCATCCACCAATGCGTATTCCTCAGCAACTGATGGCACTACTCGTTTTGCGGCGTCAGTAGGAGTGGCGGCGCGGAGGTCTGCAATATTGTCGAGCACTGGATTGTCTGGCTCATGGCCAATAGCAGAGACCACCGGAGTGCGTGCGCTGGCAACTGCGCGCTGTAGAGCCTCTTCGGAGAAAGGAAGAAGGTCTTCGACAGAACCGCCGCCACGGGCGATAATGATGACGTCTACTTCTGGATCCTCATCGAGGGTTTCCAACGCGTTGATAACCTCTGGAACGGTGTTCGCTCCCTGCACCGCGGTATTAATGACGCGGAATTGCACCGCCGGCCAACGGTCCTTTGCCACGGCTAGCACGTCACGTTCAGCAGCAGAGCCGCGGCCGGTGATAAGCCCTACCTTGTTGGGTAGGTAGGGCAGCGCCAACTTGCGCGAAGGATCGAAGAGCCCTTCAGCAGCAAGCTGTTGGCGCAGCATCTCAATGCGTGCTAGCAAATCACCGACGCCGACGTGGCGAATCTCAGTGGTCCACAACGAAAAGGAACCGCGGCCGGCATAAAAGGCGGGCTTGCCGTAGACCACCACGCGATCACCGTCTTTTAATGGCGTGGGCATTTTCAAGACCATGTCAGTAGGGCACGTTAACTGCACGGACTTTTCCTGCTCGACGTCGCGCAAAGTGAGGTAGGAAAGCTTCCATGAGCGCTTGACGTTGATCTGGGTTAATTGGCCTTCGACCCACAAGAACCCGAGACGCTCGATCCAGCCCTTGACCTGGTCATTGACCCGGCCTACGGGCCAGGGCGTCTCCGCAGAGTTTGCTGGTTGATTCACAAAGCAGCCTTTCTATGCAGCAGTGGATTGCCACTTAGTCTATTGCCCAGCCCGGACATGTGGACTTCGGGGGCAGTCAGCTTGGGCAAATTTAAAGGTCAGCGGGCCAGGGAAAGTTCGAGCGAAGTCACATTGCTGTCCACGTCAGAAATAGGCCATGCATTGCCTTTGCAAAGCGACCCAATCTACTGTTTCAAAGCAGTTTTAGATACGCTGGAACGCATGACTGAGACTGGCAAGAATGTTCTCCTGGCAGCACCGCGCGGTTATTGTGCCGGTGTCGATCGCGCAGTTGAGACCGTGGAGAAGGCACTTGAGAAGTACGGCGCACCGATTTACGTGCGCAAGCAGATTGTCCACAACCGCTACGTCGTGGAATCGCTAGCTGAGCGCGGCGTCATCTTCGTCGAGGAAGCATCCGAAGCACCCGAGGGCGCGCACCTTGTCTTTTCCGCACACGGTATCGCCCCGGCGGTGCGTGAGGAGGCTGAAGGCCGCAAGCAGCTGACCCTTGATGCAACTTGCCCGCTGGTGACCAAGGTGCATAACGAGGCGCGCCGTTTCCAGCGAGATGGCTACCACATCTTGTTGGTGGGCCACGAAGGCCACGAAGAGGTCGAAGGCACCGCCGGCGAAGCTCCTGAGGTCACCCACTTGGTGGATGGCATCGAGGGCGTCGACAAGCTGCCTGAGTCCCTGCAAGATGAAAAGCTCATCTGGCTATCCCAGACCACCCTCTCGGTGGATGAGACCATCACTATTGTGAATAAGCTGCGCGAGCGCTTCCCGCACCTCGAGAATCCGCCTTCAGACGACATCTGCTACGCCACCCAGAACCGCCAGGAGTCGGTGAAGAATATTGCTCCGAAGTGCGATTTGATGATTGTGGTGGGCTCGAAGAATTCCTCGAACTCCGTGCGCCTAGTTGAGGTGGCGCTAGAGGCAGGAGCCAAGGCTTCCCACCTCGTCGACTTCGCCCGCGAGATCGATGAGGCGTGGCTCGAAGGCATCGAGACCGTCGGTGTTACCTGTGGTGCTTCTGTACCTGAGTTGCTCGTGCGCGAGGTGCTCGAGTTCCTCGACGAGCGTGGTTACAGCAACGTTGAGCAAGTTACTACTTCCACCGAGACTATCCAGTTCTCCCTGCCACGTGAGCTGCGTCCGGCGCGCACGTCGCAGGCCCCGAAGGCTTAAGGATGCCCTCCTAAGCCACAACAAAAGAAAAGCACTCAGAGCAGCAAATGCCTGCCCTGGGTGCTTTATTGATAACTAGTATTCGAGCTGGTTTGCGCGGTGAACTAGTCTTCGTCGTAGAGATTGTCTTCCAAGAACGAGGACTTTGGCTTTGCCTTGGACGCCTTAGGATTGGTGGTTTCGGCTTCGTGGGATTCATCTACATCGCCAGCACGGCGTGCGGGGTCGGGGCGGCGCGGTGCGAAGTCGGAATCGTCGTACTCCGCGGAGCTAGCTGTGGTACCCCGCTCGCGGGCCTCACGTGCCTCGCGGTAGGAGCGTGCTTGAGCCACGCGCTCGTCGTGTGCGCGCTTGAGCTCCTCACTGCTTGAGCGGCTCTTTTCCACGCGCTCTCGGGCTTGCTGCTCGCGTTCTTCAGCCTGGCGGCGGCGACGAACCTCACGGTCCAACTCGCGGGCACGGGTACGGCGGCGCGGCGAACTCTGGGGAAGTGCTTCACCTGAGCCTTCTGCATCACGGCGGTTACGAGCTATAAGCTCGGCAACGGAAAGACGCTCGTTGGTAGTGCGCTCATTGGTTTTTTGCTCCGCGCGACGGGCAACCTGTGCCTTGGCGTCGCGGGTTCGAGCCAAGTTCTTGTGTCGCCATAGACGGACTACGGCAAGAGCGGCGCACAACAAAAATACGATGAGCAACCAGGGGAAACGCTGGATGAAAGGGAACGCTGCGGAAAGCAGTGACGTGTGCGAGAACGGCGATGTGCCTTTTGGCGCGGCTTGAATGGACAGCACCCAGGAGGTCAACACAATCGCGACCGTAAACAGAACTGGAATGCTGACAACTAGGAGGTACAAGCTGCGCAGGCGGGCGAAGCAGGTGACTGCCAGCGCACCGGCCGCGGAGATGATGAAGAATAGCCAACCAATCGAACCCACGGCAATCGTGATCAGTGCGGCTACGACGAACGTGGCTACTAGGCCAAGGAGACCCTTGGCTAGCGGCAGCTCATGCGCAGCGGCGGAGGTTTCACGCGCGGCTCGGTGGTTTCGATTTTTGGCAAGTGACACGCCGGAAGATTCTACAGCGTTGGCTGGGCTTATCGGTATTTCTTCGCCCGAATGTGGCGAAATTTATTTCCGTGAAGGAGGTAAATGCAGTTATTCCCCAAAGCGTAGGTGCCGCGGTTCTGCCTCGATGGGGTGCGGGGAGACCGGTTTTTTATCGGTGCGTGCTGGGATCTCCAGCTCGTAGAGCCTGCGTGCAGTAACCCCCACTCGTAAATCCAAGGAGCCGAGACTGGAGTTGAATGCTTCGACTGCTTTTTCAAGGCTGCGGCCGACTTTCTCATAGTGCTCGTTGAGAGTGCCTAGCCGCGCATAGAGCTCGCGGCCAAGACGTTGCACCTCGCGTGCCTTCTCTGAAATGTCTTCGTGCCGCCATCCCAGCGCCACAGTGCGCAGGAGCGCAAAAAGTGTGCTTGGCGTGGCGATGACGATGTTGCGCCCGAAGGCGAACTCGAGCAGCTCAGGATCGATGCTCAATGCGGCGTCTAGGAACGGATCCGCCGGGACGAAGAGCACTACGAACTCAGGAGTGGGAGAGAAGGCCTCAATGTAATCGCGATGGGAGAGCGCTTGAACATGGTTGCGTAACAGGTGTGCGTGCCGGCGGAGGTAACCTGCGTGCTCCTCTGGATCTTCGGTGTCCATTGCGTCCAAATAAGAAGAAAACGGCACTTTGGCATCGACAGCGATGTTGCGCCCACCTGCTAGATGCACTACGAGGTCGGGGCGTACGGATTTTCCGTTGAGTGTTGCTGTTACCTGGGAATCGAAATCCACGTGTTTGGTCATGCCGCCGATTTCCACGACGCGTTCTAGTTGCATCTCGCCCCAGCGGCCGCGGACGTTTGGGGAACGCAGAGCGCCCACGAGCTTGTCAGTGCGATCTGTCAGCCTGGATGAAGTCCGGGTAACTGCCTGGACTTGACTTGATAATGCTGCTAGGGCAGTGGCGCGGTCTTCCTCTAATTCCTGCAGTTTGAATCCCAAGCGGTCCATAGCTTTCTCTAAAGGCGCAAGCTCCGCTTGCCGGCGTTGCGATTCCTGTAGCGCGCGATGCTCATCGCTGGGGCGCGTGGAATTGCTGCGGTATTCGCGCAGCAGCCAGCCCAAAATGGCGCCGATGAAAAGACCTAGAAATAACAAAAGCACGGGCAAGGTGGTAGACATAGCCACCACCTAAGCACGTGCTCCGGACATTGCCGTTTGTCTTGGCCTAATCTTCGCGGCGTGGATGCAACAGATGTTCGACGCGCGACATAGCCTTTTGCACGCCACCTCGAACAACGCGCATCTGCGTGCCGCGGGAAGCAGGTGCTTCTCCCTCGCCCTTACCAGTAGGGCGGGCATCCATATCGACCGCGGCGTCGAGGTGCGGACTATTGCCGTGATTAGCAACATCGGCAGGTACGGCCTCCGGGGCGGCGTGGTCCGGCATCGCCAACCAGGCCTTCCGCTTATGATCGCCCTGCTCTTGGGTATAGCGGCCAATGAGGAAGCCTGCCACCGTGGCAAAATGCATATCCTCTGCGGTTTTCTCGCCAGACTGCAGCATCATCATGTCCTGGAAGTAGCGATACGCCACAGCGAACATCGCGGCCGCTGGCACAGCCAAGAACGCACCCACGAGGTTAAAGAGAGCAGAGCCCACAGTGACGGAAGTCAGCACAACGACGGGGTGCAGGTTCATCGCCTTAGATTGCAACCAGGGGGAGAGCACGTTGCCCTCAAGCTGCTGGACCAAAAGCACGAGCGCCAAGACCAACAGTGCTTTGGTGATTCCCAGGGAGACCAAGGCGATGGTCACCGAAAGCGCGCCCGCGACGATAGCGCCAACGAAAGGAATAAAGCCCGCAACGAAGGTGATGATGGCCAGCGTTAGTGCCAGCGGGACCCCGATGATGGCCAGGCCAATGCCGATGAAGATGGCGTCGACTAGCGATACGAGCGCCTGGGCACGCACGAAACCGCCCAGTGTGTTCCAGCCTCGGGTGAGCAGTTCCGTCAAATGCCAACCGGTGCGCCGGCCCGTGGCTTCGCGCAGCCATGGCAGGAAGCGGTGACCGTCCTTCAGGAAGAAGAAGGTCAAGACCAAAACCACCATCAAGGTCACGATGATGTTGGTTGCCTGCCCAATACCGTTGAACACGGATCCTGCAATGGTGCCGGCCTGCTTTTGTGCCCAGGCGGCGATCTCATCGATGTAGGTGCCGATCTGATCCTCATTGAGATTCAGCGGCGGCTGCTGGACCCATAGGCGCAGTGCCTGAATGCCGTTGGCTGTTTGCAAATAAAGCGTTTGGGATTGCCGCACGAAATTCGGCGCGATGAAAAGAAACAGCGCGCCCAGTGCGCTGAAGGAAACCAAGATCGTCAACGCCGCTGCTAGCGAACTTGGCACATGGTGGCGGCGTAGCCACCGGGTGATCGGAGCCAAAACTGTGCAGATGATGAGAGCCAACAGGATAGGCAGGATGCCGCGCCAGAGGTTGCCGGCGATGCGGAAAAGCGCATAAAGGAAAAGACAAATGACGAACAGGCGCAGTGCCCATAGGGAAGCAGACTTAATTACCTCGCCGACTACAACGGAACGGTCGACTTGGTCTCCGGGTGGGTGAGGGGAGACGTCGTCAAGCGCTGCGGCATCAACAGACTCGTCAAAACGATCGCCGAGCCCAGCGTGGTCCGGATCCGAGTGGTGACCGGATGGCGGCGTGGATGATGAGGAAGGCGAATGAGAACTCACCCCACCATCTTGCCTTAAAAAACCTTGGGTGCGTTAGGATTGCCCCTGTGAGTCTTACACTTGGAATCGTCGGCCTGCCTAACGTTGGCAAGTCCACGCTGTTTAATGCCCTGACCCGTTCTGACATTCTGGCAGCGAACTACCCGTTCGCCACCATCGAGCCGAACGTCGGCCTCGTTGAGTTACCGGATCACCGCCTTAACCGCTTGGCGGAGATCTTTAGCTCCGAGCGCATCCTGCCGGCGACCGTGTCCTTCGTGGACATCGCCGGAATCGTCGAAGGCGCATCCAAGGGTGAAGGCATGGGTAACGCCTTCCTTGCCAACATCCGTGAGGCAGATGCTATCTGCCAGGTCGTGCGCGCCTTTGCCGATGACAATGTCATCCACGTCGATGGCAAGGTCGATCCCGCCCACGATATTTCCGTGATTAACACCGAGCTCATCCTGGCGGATCTGCAGACCATCGAGAAGGCTTTGCCGCGACTGGAGAAGGAAGCACGCAAGAACAAGGAGCTGGCTGAGACCGTCGAGGCCACCAAGAAGGCACAGGAAATCCTGGAGGATGACCGCACGCTCTTCGCCGCTTCCAAGAATGGCGAGATCGACCTCGCACTGGTTCGTGAGCTTCACTTGATGACGGCGAAGCCGTTCCTGTACGTGTTCAACTCCGATGAAGCAGTGCTTACCGACGACGCGAAGAAGGCCGAGCTCGCCGAGCTCGTCGCCCCAGCAGAGTGCGTGTTCCTCGATGCACAGACTGAGACCGAGCTGCTTGAGCTCGACGAGGAAGAGGCAATGGAACTGCTCGAGTCCGTCGGCCAGACCGAGCCTGGCCTGGCAACTCTGGCTAAAGCAGGTTTTGCCACCCTCGGCTTGCAGACCTACCTGACCGCAGGCCCGAAGGAAGCGCGTGCTTGGACCATCAAGCAGGGCGCGGCGGCTCCTGCCGCAGCAGGCGTCATCCACACCGACTTCGAAAAGAAGTTCATTAAGGCTGAGATCGTCTCCTTCGATGATCTGGATGCCGCCGGCGATATGGCCACTGCCCGTGCTGAGGGCAAGGTCCGTCAAGAAGGCAAGGAATACATCATGCAGGACGGCGACGTCTGCGACTTCAAGATTGGCGGCTAGCGCTCGCCTGAGATTAAAGCTGTAGTCTCAGCATTGCTTGAGCCGCCGAGTTGTTGGCAACTTGGCGGCTTGCTAACCTAAAACCTCCTGAAGGGGAGTAGCTCCTCCGCGGCCTCCCATGGCGGCGGATGGATGGTCGACATACTGGTGCCTTTGCGCCCGGCCACCCAGCTTGCGAAATTCGTGAGTGAGCGAGACCTTCGGTCCGTAGTTCCTACGTCGACCGATTGTCCCCGTTGTTGGATGCTCGGTTGGCGCCAAACTAACCGAAGGTATCTGTATGGCACTTCCTTCCGAGCAGCTCCTGCTTGAGCGTTTCATGAAGCTGTCCATCGCGACGGCTGTTCTCACCATTGTCTTAAAGGTCCTTGCGGCCATGCTTACTGGCTCCGTCGGCTTCCTGTCTGACGCTTTGGAATCCGGAGTCAACCTCGTTGCTGCAGTAGTGGGCTTCATCGCCCTTCGCATTGCTGCGAAGCCGGCTGACGCGAACCACCAATTCGGCCACGGCAAGGCCGAATATGTTTCCGCGTTGGTAGAGGGCGCGATGATCTTCGTCGCCGCAGCACTCATCATTTATACCTCTGCATTGCGCTTGCTCAACCCCCAGCCTTTGGAACAGCCAGGCATTGGTTTGGCGCTTTCGACGCTAGCTTCGGTCCTTAATCTGGCTGTCGGTCTGGCGTTGCTGAAAGCGGGCAAGAAATATCGTTCGGCAACGCTTCAAGCTGACGGCCATCACTTGCTGACTGACGTGTGGACCTCTGTTGGCGTCCTCGTGGGCATCGCGCTGGTTGCCCTGACGGACTGGCTGTGGCTCGATCCGATGGTCGCTTTTGCAGTGGGCATCAACATCCTGTGGACCGGTTACAAGCTGCTCAAAGAATCCTTGAGCAGCCTGCTTTCCGAGTCCTTGCCCAAGGAAGAGCACGCTGAGCTTGATGCGCGACTTGCTGAGCTTGAGGATGAATTCGACGTGTTGTTCACGTCCCGTCGTACCATCGCATCGGGCCGCCAGCGCTTGGTCTATCTCACCATGGACGTGCCTGGCGAGTGGACAGTTCTTGCGGCCCACGACATCGCGGATCGCATCGAGGACAACATCGACGAGCTTTTCTCAGGCGCCGAAGTGTTCATCCACGTCGAGCCCGCCGGCACGGTGCATCGCCGCATCTTGCGCATGCCTTAAGCGGGTTCACGCAGGCTAGCCACGGCCATACCGTTTTCCATCACCCACGGCCAGCTAAGCCCGTTCTTGGTGAGAATATCTGGGCGTAATTCATCGGGCAGAATCCACTCCTTGTTGGCGTAGCCCAACAAGTATTCGTCGAAGGCGGGAAGCTCGAGCCGCAGCGCCAATGCGACCGAGATTTCCTCTGCGGTCACGTCCTGCTGCCATGGGCTGAGCCAGAAGGTTTCGCCCTCGTGCTCAGCCCGCACCAATCCGGAGTTTTCGAGGGCCTTGGCTGCTTGGCCTTTGGCGAGCATGGTCCACCAAGCTAGGTCGGCGGCACTCACCGGACCATGTCCACTGACGTAGCGCAGTGCTAGCTCGCGGAGCGGCTCCTCCGGTTGACGTTGCTCGACGGGGAGGACATCGACGTGCATGAACGTTTCTTGCTTGCCGTGCTTCGGTCCTTGGACGAGGTCGCCCGCGCCACCGAATGCGCGCAGCAGGTGCGATCCACGGCCGCCATCCGGAGCGATGCCAACTGACCGGAAGATCTCGTAGGCCTCGGCGCGGGTCAGAGTCGGCGTCGTGCTTTTTAGGGCGGCGTCGTGAAGTGCGGCGTGTGCGCGGTTAAACAGGTCTTCGTCGAGGCCCAACCCTGGGCGTCGGGCTTGCTGGCTGCGCGCGACACGGGGATAGAGCAGGCGGGACATCCAACGCACGTCGGCAGCAGGCATGAAGTGGACCGTGCCGCGCTGCGGCCAACAGCGCACGACCTGGAACTCATCGATGGCGTTGAGCACTGCGGCATCGTCTGGCGCTGCGGATCCTTGGGTGCTGCGCAGGGCCAGCGCGCGCACGCCCGCGGCATAGTTCTGCCCTTGGACTGCCATGAGGTGTTCGGCCGCAGCCAGCGGTGAAGTGGTGGCTGGGCGCGCCGCCGAAGGGGCCAGGCCCTGGGCGATGAGGCGGCGGGCGCGAAGTTCAGGCAGCGTTAGATGGAGCATTGCTTAAACTTTATTCGGACTTTCTTTATGCTGCTACAAGCGCAGCGCCTTCATGGCCGCCATGCCCGTGGTGATGAGCTTCTGGAAGCGCTGCGGCGGCAGTAGCTCCGAGGGCGCCAGCGGGTGCAGCTTTTGCTCGGCTACGGTGCGCTCATTTGCCCACAAGCGCATGCCGGTAATACCGTGGCGGTGATTGAGGCCGGACTCCTTTACGCCGCCACCTGGGGCGGCAATAGAACCATATGCTGCGGCAAAGCCCTCGTTGATATTGACCATGCCGGCTTCCAGCTGGGAAGCAACCTCCCAGCCGTGGCGGGAGCTGCCCGACCACACTGAGGCGCATAGGCCGTAGTTCGTGTCATTTGCTGCGTGGATGGCAGCAGCATCAGAATCGACCTCGTACACAGCCAACACTGGGCCGAAGGTCTCGTTAGCGAAGAGCTCCATTTCCTGCGTTACCCCAGTGAGCACCGTGGGCTCAAAGAAAAACGGACCGAGTTCCGGGCGATGCTTTCCGCCGTAGACAATCGTTGCGCCCTTGTCCACAGCGTCGCGCACATGAGCTTGGACGGAGTCGAGCTGCTTTTGCGAAGTCAGGGAGCCGATAGTTGCGGCATCGGAGAACGCTGCGCCCAGAGTCTGTTTATCGAGGGCCTTTTTAAGCGCAACGAGGAAGTCCTTATAAATGTCCGTGTGCACGTAGGCACGTTCGGCGGACATACACAGTTGGCCCGAGGACGAGAAGGCCGTGCGCACGGCGCCGCGTGCGGTGGGCTCAAGGGGGGCGTCGTCAAGCACCAGCATTGGATTCTTACCGCCGAGCTCCAACATTGTGGGGATGAGACGTCCGGCCGCCTGGGCAGCAATGGACTTGCCCACCTTGGTGGAACCGGTAAAGGAAAGACCGTCGACGAGGGGGATCAAGGCGTCGCCCACCTCCGCGCCGTTGCCCGGTACTAGCTGCCAGGCAGCCTCTGGTAGGCCGGCTTCAATCGCCAGCCGGCGGACCAAGATTGCCGTCAGCGTGGTCTGGGAATCAGGCTTGTGAACCACAGAGTTGCCAGCAGAAAGCGCCGCCAGAACGTCGCCCACGCCCAAGGAAAGCGGATAGTTCCACGGGGAGATGAGCCCCACGACGCCCAGTGGGTAGTGCTGGGTGCGCGTCTTGGTGAGCACCGGCAACGCGCCGGGATGTCGCTCCGGACCAAAGGCCTTGCGTATGTTCACGCCATAAAAGCGCGCGCAGTTATAGAGGTCCATCACCTCGTCGTAGGCGTGCGAGCGGGACTTGCCGTTCTCAGCCTGAATGAGGTCGAGGATGAGCTCTTCATGTTTCCGGATTAGGTCGTGGAGGCTGAGCAGTATGCGCCCGCGATTGCCCTGGCCTACCCCGGCCCGTGCAGTGGTGACGGCAGCGGCGACGTCCTTAGGCGTGGCCGTGGGGAAGGAGAAAAGCTCTTCGCCTGTAAACGGCATGAGTGCTGTGTGTTGAGCGCCGGAACCACGCACGTCGCCTACCGGGTTGGTGGCCAGGAAATCAGAGACGCGCGGCGGGAGATGAGCACTAGTGAAGGTTTTCATGGAGTCTATAGTGCCAGAAATTGATTGTGATATGTATCGCAATCATGGTGCGAGTGTGAGTAGCATTACTTTATGGCAACGCTTTCAAAAATTCCGAGCCCGCAGCTCCGAGAAACTATCGCGCCACTCGTCAGGTCCGGCGAGGCGGCCGCCCCTCTTGGTGTCATTGACATTGCCGCTTTCGACTTCAACGCGGAACAAATGGTGACGCGTGCGGGTGGGCTTCCCATCTGCGTGGCGTCAAAGTCGGACCGCGGCGCTCACTCATCCGCACTCCCGCGAAGTCGACCACTGGCGGATGGACCTGAAGCGGTGCGAGAAATCCGACGTTTAATTGATGCACAGGGCTGACAGATTGCTTTCCCGCTGGAGCTACGCACCACGGCACCTGACGACGTCGCGCTGTCTACCGCCAACGGCCGCGAGTCGATGTACATCGCGTTCCACGTCCCGCGTTTCAAAAACCTATACGAGTACATGCCAAAGGTGGAACCCATTCTGAAGGCTGCCGGCGGCCGCCCGCACTGGGGCAAGATGAACGCCTTGACGCGGGCAGACTTCTCCGCGCTGTATCCGCGCTTCGACGAGTTCTGTGCCCTGCGTGAGGAACTGGACCCGCAGTGGCGCTTTGGTTCTGATTGCACGCGGAGGATCTTCGGTTAGGGCGTAGTTGTTTCAGTAAATGAAAACCATTATCATTTGCGAAATGACTACACCCGTAACTGTTCTTTCTGGATTCTTAGGCAGCGGCAAGACCACGCTGCTCAACCACCTTTTGGCCAACCGTGAAGGCCGCAAGCTAGCCGTCATCGTCAACGACTTCTCCGAGGTCAATATCGACGCGGCGCTCGTTGCAGGGGAGGGCCACCTCGAACGCGGCGAAGATCGTTTCGTGGAGCTGTCCAACGGCTGCATCTGTTGCACCCTGCGTGAGGACCTCATCGACTCGGTTGCGCGCCTTGCAAGGTCAGGCAAATATGACCAGATCATCATTGAGTCGACCGGCATCTCCGAGCCGATGCCGGTTGCCGCCACTTTTGAGTGGGAATTCGAAGACGGCTTCAAGCTGCAGGACTACGCGAACATCGACACGATGGTCTCCCTCGTCGACGCTTCGACCTTCTTAGACCAGCTACGTCGCGGCCGCAGCCTTGTCTCACAGGGAATCGAAGCGACTCCGGAAGATGACCGGACCATCGCGGACCTTTTAGTGGACCAGGTTGAGTTCGCCGACCTTATCTTGATTACCAAGACCGATCTCGTCGACGCGGAGGAGACCGAGCGGGTCATCGCTACCGTCAAGGCCATGAATCGCCGCGCCAAGGTGGTGCCAGTGACCAACGGCGTCATCGCCACCGAGCTCATTCTCGATGCCGCCCTTTATAACCCCGCTACCGCCGCGACCTATCACGGCTATGCCGAGGAACTGGCCAATCCACACACACCGGAGACTGAGGAATACGGAATCTCTTCCGTAGTATTTCGCTCCGATAGGCCGTTCAATCGTGAGCGACTGCTCAAGGCGCTGCGCGCGAGTACCGGGCTGGTTCGCTCCAAGGGGTATTGCTGGATCGACACGGATCTGCGCGTTGCCCACGCCTGGCAGCAGGCAGGGCCAAACCTGCAGATTCAGCCGGCCTCACTGTGGGCCTCCAACGGAGTGACGCCGGGCTCTGAGGTCGTGCTCATCGGTGTGGAGTTCAACGCGGAGGAGACGCTGCGCAACTTCGAGGACGCAGTGCTTTCCGACGTCGAGGTAGCCGCTCTGCTGCCCAGCTAGTGCCATGCGCCGATTAAGGGTCTGATACCGTTTTAGGGTTGATTTTAACTCCATATGCGTCAAGAAGGTGTTTCCTACGTCCGCTGAGCAGAAACTCATCACCCCAACATTCGTCTTTGCATGGCTGGTTAATTTTGCCCAATTCATGGTCTTTTACCTGTTGGTGACGATCATGGCTTTGTATGCGGTGCAACAGTTTGGTGCATCAGACACAGCAGGCGGCTTTGCCTCCAGCTCCTTCGTGGTCGGTGCGACCATTGCGCGACTGTTCTCGGGATATCTGGTTGATGCGGCAGGACGTAAAAAGTCCCTCTTGGTCTCGTTGGTTCTCGTGACCGTGGCATGTGCCGCGTATTTTGTTGCGCACTCGTTGGCACTGCTTATCGTCGTGCGCATCATTCATGGCCTGGGTTATGCGGTGGCGTCGACTGCCGTCATGGCCGTGGCACAGTCCGTCATTCCTGAACATCGCCGTGCTGAGGGCACGGGCTACTTTGCCTTGGGAACTACCCTTGCCACCGCTTTTGGCCCGGCGGCAGGACTGGCTATCGTCGGTGCGAGTGGCTACAACACCATCTTCGTTGTGGTGCTCAGCCTCACGGTATGTGCCGTGGCTTTGGCACTGGCACTCAAGATTCCTACGCAGGAGCGCCCCAGCGTGACCTTTAGCCTGGCCAACATCGTCCACCCGGCGGTCGCACCCTTTGGCTTCTTCATGCTTCTCATCGGCGTTGCTTATGCAGGCATCATCACGTACCTCAACGCTTATGCTGACGCCTCCGACCTGGCGACGGGCGCCAGCTTCTTCTTCATTGCCTATGCGATTGTCAGCCTCGCGATGCGCTTTGTCTTGGGCCGTGTCCAAGACCGCCACGGCGATAACGTCATCTTCTACGGTGCGCTCGCTTCGTTCATGATTGGTCTCGTGGTGCTTGCTATCGCAGTAGCTGACTGGGAGGTCGTCATCGCGGGTGCTTTGGTTGGCTTGGGCTATGGCTCCATCATGCCGGCGGCGCAAGCGGTGGCCGTGCGCCTCGTGGCTCCGCACGAGATGGGCGCGGGTATTTCGACGCTCTTCTTACTCCTCGACATCGGAATAGGCTTTGGCCCCGTGGTCTTGGGCATGCTGATTTCTGCGCTGGGCTACTCCGCTATGTATTGGGTGCTTGCCGCAACCGTGGCCTTGGCGACGGTGCTGTACTACTTCGTGCATGGTCGGCGCGCATACGGCGAAACAGTGCACGTTACGGCTGCCACTGCTTAGCTCTTCGGTCTGCGGCTGGTGCAACACAGCCATTTCTTAGCGCTTTGTGCAGCGTGAAACTTCAGTGCGGAAACTCCTCAGGCGGACGTCACAGTAGTTATTTACACTAGGCGGCACATGGTCAACGACTTTGTAGTTATACGCGACAGGAGACTGCCATGGAAAAGCCCGATACTTTCAATTTCGCCCCGCTGGTCGGAGTGGCGCTAGCAAAGCCGCGTCCGCTCCGGCTCAAGATTCGCAGCCGCAAAAAGCTACCGCATCTGGAGGCGCATACCCTCGACATCGCGCCTTTCGAGGGAGCACAGTTGCAGATGACGATGAGAGAGCTCATCGACTTCGCTCCTGCCGAACATGGCATCATCATCGATGGCAAGAGCCTTTCCGCGCAAGAGGTGGATGAGCTGCGTCCCCAGGCCCGCACTCAACTCGAATCCGCGCGTCAGTGGGCCGAAGAAAAATACGGCGTTGCTCCTGCCGTGCCTGTTAACGGCCAAGAGGGGCCTTACTACGGCACCATCGACGCCGACCTGCCAGAGTTCGTACTTCGTGCATGCGGCGAAATCTACGAGGTCAGCGGGGAACTGCCAGCAGGCAAGCGTGCCGAATTCTTGGATGCCCGCTACTGCAAAGACGATCCCCGTGGAGCGTGGCTCTCGCTGCACGGTAAGCCAGGACCTAACGGTTTTGTCCTCAGACCTAACTTTGCTTACCGCCCGGCGTGGTCGGTACAACCTAGCCCGCAGCAGTGGGCGGCCGACATAGAGACTTTCCCGCGCACCGCGGAATGGATTCCCGATTGGCTCGTGATTCAACTCCAGGAGGCACAGTAATGACTTTCGTTGACACTATCGACTGGGCGAGCCATGACCCGGAAGCCGTATTCTTTGATGCATCGCGTGTCCGTGACACTGCCGAAAGAGTTGAGGCTCTCACGGCGATGCTTGAGTTCGGTTGGGCACCGCCAACCAAGCTGTTGCCGGAGCTGGCGGACAACCCGGAGCTCTGCGCGCAGGACGCCCCAGTCATCGAAAAGCTCATCGCTGCAGGCGCCGATCCCAACGCTGTCAATCGCTTTGGCGAAACCGTATGGGTTCATTTGGTTCACTCCGTAGCGTCGGATGAGGAGCAGTGGCCGGTGTACCAAGCGTTGCTGACTGCTGAGCCGGACCTTCAGATCAGCGCACGAAGCCTGTTCAATCCACTGCTCAACAAGCGCCACTTTGGCCTCCTAGCCTTGTTGCGCCCTTATCTCCCTGCACAATCGATCAGCGTCCCAGTCGATCCCGCGACTTTGTGAGCCTCCGCGTTGCTGCTGTCTTCGCGGCAGTTGCAGCCCTTCTTGTTCTTGTCTGGATGCTTGCCCGCACAATCGGGGCACGTTTGTGGATGCCGGAGTTGGTGCTGCGTAAGCTTGCACCTATAGAACGCAACGCGTAAATGAATAAAACACGACCAACAAGGAAGTAAGCAGTGACTCGCCGGATCGTCCAAGCGCCCCAACTATCTTCATTGCACCTGGAAGTGCGGGAAGGCCTGGGGCTGGACGCGAGGGGAGTGTTTGAAAACGAGTGGTTCTCCGGCGAGTTTGAGCGCAACCTTCAAGGGATGTCACTGACTGGGTGTATGGTTGCTGATTCCTCACTCGATGGAATCGACCTTTCCTCATCCACTTTCACCGAGTGCGAGCTGACCGGCCTCGATGCGCCAGGATGGAGGATGGCGCGCACCGTGCTTCGCGACGTCGAGGTGGCTGATTCCCGCTTTGGCGCTGCAGACTTCGGTGAAGCGGACCTCTTTTCGGTGAAGTTCAGCGGGTGCAAGTTCGCCTGGACTAACCATTCTGGTGGAACATTGCGGGATGTCCTCTTTGAAGACTGCGTATTCGACGAAGTCGATTTGTCCCAGGTGCAGGCCCAACGCGTGGCCTTCCGGGGCTGCCGTGCTCGGACCCTGCGGGTGGATGCGGCGCAGATGAAAGACGTGGACTTCCGCGGCCTCGACTTCGACGCTATCTCTGGTGTGGGTTCCCTCAAAGGCGCGGTACTCACTAACGAACAGGCCGTCCACCTGGCACCTGCCATGGCGGCCTTTCTTGGGGCGATCGTCGACTAGCACACAACCCACCGCCGACCGGCACCGACCGAGTCCGACCGGCATCGAGAGTAACCGAAGCAAAACGAAGAAGGCACCCCACTCAGTGAGATGCCTTCCTGCGTTAATGCCTAAGTTTCTTAGGCGTTGACGGACTCGCGCTCTTCGGACTCCATCAAGCCGGATACGCCGTGCTCGGCTGCGTCCCACACCTCTTGGTTCTGGATACCGGCGCGCTTGGCGACGATCGTGGCGCACAGTGCCTGGCCGGTAACGTTCACGGCGGTACGACCCATATCGATGATCGGCTCGATGGCCAGCAGCAGGCCAACACCGGCCAAAGGCAGGCCCAGGGTGGACAGGGTCAGGGTCAACATGACGGTTGCGCCCGTGGTGCCCGCGGTTGCGGCAGAACCGATGACGGAGACGAAGATGATGAGAAGGTACTGCGTCAACGTCAAGTCAATGTTGTAGAACTGAGCGATGAAGATGGCGGCGATAGCAGGGTAGACCGAAGCGCAGCCGTCCATCTTGGTGGTAGCACCCAGTGGGATGGCGAAGGAAGCGTACTCGCTCGGCACACCCATTGCCTGCTCGGTGTAACGCTCCGTAACCGGCATAACGCCCATGGAGGAGCGAGTGACAAAACCCAAGGAGAACACTGGCCAGACGCGCTTGTAGAAGCCCACGACCGGAATCTTGTTGAAGGCAAGAACTGCCGGGTAAACCACGCCGATGACGATTGCCAAGCCTACGTACATCGCGAGCACGAACTTGCCCAGGGAACCCAGTGCGTCCCAGCCGTAGGTGGCCACTGCCTTACCGATGAGGGCTGCGGTGCCAATCGGCGCCAGGCGGATGATCCACCACAGGACAACCTGGATGACCTTCAGGAAGGACTCGGTAAAGCGCAGGAATGGGTCGGCTGCCTTGCCGGCCTTCACGGCGGCAATGCCCAGCGCCAGGGAGATAACCAGCAGCTGCAGGGCGCCGAAGCCTAGGGAAACCTCGCCCTCGTCGAAGGAAGCCTTCATACCGATGAAGTTCGAGGGGATGAGCTGCTGCAGGAAAGCCGTCCACGAACCGACGTGGGATGGCTCCGCTGCGCTCGCTGCATCGACAGTGGTGCCAACGCCAGGGCGCAGCACGAGGGCAACGACGATGCCGCTGATGACGGAGAAGAAGGCGGTAATTGCGAACCACACCAAGGTGGAAATCGCGAGCGATGCGGCGTTGGCAACCTTGCGGAGGTTTGCCACGGAGGTAACAACGGCCGCGAAGATGAGCGGCGGGACCATCACCTTGAGTAGCTGGACATAAGCGCTGCCCACGCCGGTGAGGGTCTGGGTGAGCCAGGAGCCCTTTTCATCGTCGGCAGGCAGGCCAGCGTCCATTTTGGAAGCGATAAATCCCAGGATCAGGCCGATGATGAGGCCCGCAATGACCTGGGCGCCGAAGCCGGTTACCCAGCTGGGCAGTTTCCGTGATTGCGTTTGTGGTTGAGACACGAAAACTCCTTTTACTTCGAACTTGTGAGAGTTTGGCGTTGTAGACAACTTTGTATGTATTTGAACTGTATAGTCCATCGATTATGGACTGATCGGTTCACTAATCACATCAACACTGTACGACGTTTATAAATTCCCGTGCAACTATTGTGGGCTCGGACTCATGGTTGGGGCGCTCGGGGTACGCAAGGGCATTCCGTCGACCTTCGGGTCGTGTGGTGGTGTGGTTTATTTGAAAGGGAAATATCCTTTCGAAAGCTTGCCGGGATGAAGAGAGTGTCGAGGGAAATGGATAAATCGGAAAAATGCTTCCTGTTTTGTGATTCCGAGGCTATTTTAGAGTTTGAAAAGCGCAAAAGGGAAGGATATTTCCGATATGAATCGCATCGATGGCTGGTTGACTGAGCTCGGGACCGCACTGCGGGAAAACCGAAAGTTGTATCAATTGACTCAGGAAGAATTGGGCGAGTTGGTGGGAGTGAGCGACAGAACGGTCCGAGATGTGGAGCTGGGGACCGGAAAAGCGAGCTTTTCCACCGTTTTAGAACTGCTCAGCGCGGTGGGTCTGCGTGTTGAGGTTGTGAACGCATGACGGCTAATGCCGCTGAGTGGGAACTGCGATTTCGCCGGGCTGCTCTTGAACTCTGAGAAGAGCCGCGAAAGAATTACGGAATTCGCTTCGTCCACTCCTCGGTGGAGTACTTCTCGGAAACGAGGCGCTCGGCCTCGGCAAGGGTGGCGTCGGAAAGCACGGCGTCCTTGGCGCCGTAGCGAGTGGCGAACTCACGGGCCATCGTTTCGATGATCTCTTCGCGCTTTACGCCAGTCTGGCGGCGCAGCGGGTCCACGCGCTTTTTGGCGGAGGAAAGTCCCTTCGAGGAGACCTTCACCTTGCCGATGCGCAGGACTTCCATCATTTTGTCTGCATCGATGTCGTAGCTCATCGTGGTGTGGTGAAGGACGGCACCCGCGCGGCGTTTCTGTGCGGCACCGCCGATCTTTCCGCCGTCGGAGGTGATGTCGTTGATGGGAACGTACCAGGCATTGACGCCGTGCTTAGCCAGCGCGGCCAACACCCACTGGTCCAAATAGGCATAGGAAGCCTCGTAGGAGTACCCGGCAACCAGGGACTCAGGCGCATAAATGGAATAGGTAATGCAGTTGCCGCCCTCCATGAACATCGCGCCACCACCGGACATGCGGCGGACCGGGGTGATGCCGTGCTTGTCGACGCCTGCTTGGTCCAGCTCGTTGGCATAGCTTTGGTAGCTGCCAAAGACAACGGCGCGGTCATCCCACTCCCAGAAGCGCAGGGTGGGGCCGCGCTTTCCTTCGGCGACCTCGTTCAAAATGACCTCGTCCAGTGCAACGTTTACTGGGGTGGGTAATACGCCGGGCTGCAGGATCTCCCACTCGTGGTCGGTGAAGTCGGTGCCACCCGACGTTGCGCGCTTGACGGCCACGGCCAGATCGTGGGTGGAAAAGCCATGTAGGTCAACGGGCTGCTCAGCCCCTATTTTGCTCAGCGCGCTGTCAAGGCGGGCGGTGATTTCATCGGTGGAATCCGAGACGGTGCAGCCCACCAGCGTTGGAGCAAGTACCTCATAGGCCTCTTCCGGTTCGAGGAAGAAATCGCCGGAGACCTGTGCTGCAGAGATAACTCCATCGGTCACGGTGATATCGACGACCAGGAGCTTGCCGCCTGGGACTTTGAGTTCGAAATGCGTTGGGTTAGCCATACCTTGGTCAACGCTGTAGGGCGGCCGATTGTTCCAGAATTGGAGGCCCTAAGTTAGGCACGCCTTTCTAGATTTAGGCAATGGGTCACACTACTTTTGACTGTATGTCGAAATTTAGTCCTCTCAACTGGCCCGTTGTGCGCCAGGTGCGTTCTAAAGACGCCTTCGGCAGGGATCTCAGCACCCAGTCGAAGAAGAGCAAAGAGCTCCACGGACGGACCGTTGAAGCGGACCGCGTCGTGCAGTCTGTCTGTCCTTATTGTGCGGTGGGCTGTGCGCAGCGCGTTTATGTCAAGGACAACAGAGTCATTCAGGTTGAAGGCGATCCAGATTCTCCGATCTCGCGCGGTCGCCTTTGCCCGAAGGGCTCTGCCTCTGAGCAGCTTATTAACTCTGCTTCGCGTCTGACCAAGATCAAGTACCGTGCGCCTTACTCCACCGAGTGGGAGTACCTGGATACCGAAACCGCCATGGACATGATTGCGGATCGCTATATCGCATCCCGCAAGGCCCATTGGCAAGACGTTGACGATGAAGGCCGCACTCTCAACCGCACCATGGGTATCGCCGGTCTGGGCGGTGCAACCTTGGACAACGAAGAGAACTACCTGATTAAGAAGCTGTTTACCGCCACCGGCGCGATTCAGGTCGAAAATCAGGCTCGTATTTGACACTCTGCCACCGTTCCCAGTTTGGGAACTTCGTTTGGCCGCGGCGGCGCAACCCAACCGCTGCAGGATATGGCAAATGCGGACTGCATTGTCATTGAGGGTTCTAACATGGCTGAATGCCACCCAGTGGGCTTCCAGTGGGTAGTTGAGGCCAAGAAGCGCGGCGCGCGCATCATCCACGTGGATCCGCGCTATACCCGTACTTCGGCTTTCGCGAACCGCCACATCGGCATTCGCGGTGGTACTGACGTGGTGCTGCTTGGCGCCATCATCAAGTACATGCTCGACAACGAGCTTTATTTTCACGACTACGTGGTCTCGTACACCAACGCTTCCTCGATCATTTCGCCTGATTACCAGGACACCGAGGACTTGGATGGTCTTTTCTCTGGCTATGACCCAGAAACGGGCAAGTACGTTACCGACTCGTGGCAGTACGTGCGCAAGCCGGAAGGCTCCTCGTGGAACGTGGAGAAGGACGAGACTCTGCAGCACCCGAATTCGGTGTTCCAGATTTTAAAGCGTCACTACTCCCGTTACACCCCGGAGATGGTGGAGGAGACCTGCGGTATCTCGCAGGAGGACTTCTTCTATCTGGCTAATTCCATCGCGGATAACTCCAAGCCGGATCGCACCACCTGCTTTGCCTATGCCTTGGGCTTTACCCAGCACACGCTGGGCGCTCAGTTCATCCGTACCGCTGCTATCTTGCAGCTGCTGATGGGCAACGTCGGCCGCCCAGGCTCCGGCATCATGGCGCTGCGTGGCCACGCTTCCATCCAGGGCTCCACGGATATCCCGACGCTGTTTAACTCGCTACCGGGCTACCTGCCGATGCCGCACGTTAACCTGCAGAGCTGGAAGGATTACGTCAATACCTTCCGCAAGGAAGATCAGAAGGGCTTCTGGCAGATCGGCGAGAACTATGCCGTATCGCTCATGAAGTCTTATTGGGGCGATGCCGCTACGGCGGAAAACGAGTGGGGTTATAACCTCATGCCGCGCATTTCTGGTGCGCACTCGACGTATGAGACCTTGATGGCCATGCTCGAGCATGAGGTTGAGGGCTACATCGTCTTCGGTCAAAACCCAGCGGTGGCACAGTCCAACGGCGGTATGCAGCGCCGTGGTCTGGCTGCGCTGAAGTGGCTGGTCGTTCGTGACTTCCAAGAAATCGAGACCGCCAGCTTCTGGAAGGACTCGCCGGAGATTAAAAACGGTGAATTGAAGACCGAGGAAATCGGTACCGAGGTCTTCCTCATGCCGGCAGCTACCCACGTGGAAAAGGCCGGCACCTTCACCCAGACCCAGCGCATGCTGCAGTGGCGTTTCCAGGCGGTCACCCCGCCGGGTGAGGCCACCAGTGACCTGTGGTTCTTCTACCAGCTGGGTAAGAAGATCAAGGAGCGCTTGGCCGACTCCACCGATCCGCGCGATCTTCCGGTTCAGAAGATCACCTGGGATTACACCGAAAACGAGGAAGGTGAGCCAGACTCCGAGGAGATCCTCAAGGAGATCAACGGCTACTACCTCGATGGTCCAAAGAAGGGCGAGCTACTGCCGACCTTCGTGGAGATGAAGAACGACGGCTCCACCTCCGGCGGCTGCTGGATTTACACAGGCGTGTTCAAGGACGGCATCAACCATGCCGCCAAGAAGGTACCGGGATCTGAACAAAACGAGGTCGCCCTCGAGTGGGGCTGGGTCTGGCCTGCAAACCGCCGCATCCTCTATAACCGTGCTTCCGCACGCCCAGACGGAAAACCATGGTCTGAGCGCAAGAAGTACATCTGGTGGGATGCTGCCAAGGAGGCATGGGTTGGCGACGACGTCCCAGACTTCCCAGTCAACAAGGCGCCGGATTACCGTGCGCCTATCGACGCCGTCGGCCCTGCCGCGCTCGACGGTGACGATCCATTCATCATGCAGGCGGATGGTGTCGGCTGGCTCTTCGCCCCGAAGGGACTATCGGATGGCCCGCTGCCAACGCACTATGAGCCGCATGAGTCCCCAGCGCACAACCTGCTCTACAAGCAGCAGCAATCGCCGACGCGTCTTACCATTAAGCGTCCAGATAACCTGTCGCGCCCAGAACCGGGCGAGCCAGGCGCCGAGGTCTTCCCGTTCGTGTTCTCCACCTACCGCCTGACCGAGATGTATACCTCGGGTGCGATGTCGCGTCGCCTGCCTTACCTGGCGGAGCTGCAGCCGGGCCTGTTCTGTGAGGTCTCGAAGGAGCTTGCAGAACTGCGCGGGCTGGAAAACGGCGAATGGGCAACCATCGTTTCACCGCGTGGCGTGATCGAAGCGCAGGTCTTGGTCACCGGCCGCGTGCAGAAGCTGACGATTAACGGCGAGGATTTCCACCAGATCGGTTTGCCGTATCACTACGGCGAGTCCGAAACCACGGACGTGGCTGGCGACGGCGCGAATGACCTGCTCGGTCTCACGCTTGAGCCGAACGTGTGGATTCAGAACTCCAAGATTGGTGCCTGCGATATCCGCCCGGGCCGTCGCCCACGCGGACATGCCCGCATCGAGTTGCTCAAGGAGTACCAGGACAAGGCTCACCTTGACCTGGAGTCCGGTAACCAGCTTGTCGACGTCGACGATGCTTTCACGCTGAATCCCGAAGACAAGGGTGCTAATTCCAAGGACGAAAACACCGGCGCTGATGACACCGCCGGCAACGTAGCCGACTACGAAGGCAAAGAAGGGTAGGTGAGTAGAGCTCATGGCTAATTTGCTTACTGAAAAAGCCGATCAGCACGGCTACGAGTCCTATAACCGCATGGCCTTCTTTACGGACACCTCGATCTGTATTGGCTGCAAAGCCTGCGAGGTGGCCTGTAAGGAATGGAACCGCAACCCGGTTGAGGGATATGCGGTAACCGGTGACTCTTACGACAACACCGGCTCATTGGGCGCTAATACCTGGCGCCACGTGGCCTTCATCGAACAAGGTCAAGAGCGCATCGAGCAGGCACGTGAGGAAGGCCGTCAGTTGGTCTCCCTCGGCATGCCCGGTTTCGGGTCGCAGCTAGAAAAGGTCGATACCACGCCGCCGGACACCGGTGACTTCCGTTGGCTCATGTCCTCTGACGTGTGCAAGCACTGCACCAACGCGGGCTGCTTGGACGTGTGCCCAACGGGCGCGCTCTTCCGCTCCGAGTTCGGCACGGTGGTTGTGCAGGATGACGTGTGTAACGGTTGCGGTACTTGCGTTGCCGGCTGTCCGTTCGGCGTCATTGAGCGCCGCGATGACGGCGGTGTGACGCTGAAGACTGATAAGACGGCTACCGTCGATTTTCAGCCCGATGACCACGCTGGCATTAATGTGTTCAAGAAGCTGGCGCAGCTGAAACCACAGGGCGAGGACCACGTACCGGGGAAGAAGATGCCGATCAAGAATCTCGGCGTCGCTCAGAAGTGCACCATGTGCTACGACCGCCTCAAGATTGGCGAGCAGCCAGCGTGCGCAAAGACGTGCCCAACCGACTCCATCCAGTTCGGCCCCTATGAAGAGATGCTCGCCGCGGCGAAGGAGCGCGTGCGGGTCCTCCACGAGCAGGGGCTTACCGAGGCGCGCCTGTATGGCGCTAATCCTGACGACGGCGTCGGCGGAACCGGGTCCATCTTCCTGTTGCTGGATTCCCCGGAGGTCTATGGCCTTCCGCCTGACCCGCGGGTTCCTACTGCGGATTTGCCGCAGATGTATAAGACCGCAGCTAAAGCTATCGGTGGCATGGCCTTGGCCGTCGCTGGCGCATTCGTGATGGGAGGCCGCAAGTGAGTGAATTCGACGAGTACCGCCCGCCGCAACCAGCGCGCGCTCCGCTACCGCAAGTTCGACGGCACCAAGCCAAAGAAGAAGCGCAAGCGGGTTGGCGCCGGTGCGCAGGACGGTTCCAAGGAAGAGCGCATGGCGGAGGACTTCGAGTTCTCCTCCTACTACGGCAAGCCCGTGGTCAAGGCTCCGCCATGGGAGTGGCCGATTGGCGCTTACCTGTTCCTAGGCGGCCTGTCCGGCGGCTCCGCTTTGCTGGCCGCCGGCGCATCTGCCACGAAGAATGAGCCCTTGGCGCGCAGCACCCGCATTGCTGCATTTACTGCCGCCGCTGGTGGCTCAGTCTTCTTGGTCCTTGACCTTGGCCGCCCTGAGCGCCTGCTGAACATGTTTCGTGTATTCAAGGTGACCTCCCCGATGAGCGTGGGCTCGTGGATTCTGGGCACCTTTGCCACGGCCTCTTCCTTGCCGGCTTTGTATGAGGCGGACAAGCTGACCAAGCAGAAGCTGCCTGTGCCAAAGTTCGTGCGCAAGGCTCTTGGTGCCGCTGCCGGTCCGGCCGGCGTGGCGGCGGGCATCTTGGGTGGGCCACTGGCGGGATATACCGCGGTGCTTTTGGGCAATACCTCGAACCCGACGTGGAATGACGCCAAGCAGCATCTGCCTTATGTGTTCGTTTCCTCGGCCTCTGCCGCTGCCTCCGGCTGCGCCATGGTCTTTACTCCGGTCGAAAGCGCCGGCCCGGCCCGCGCTCTGGGTATGGCTGCCGCTGCCAGCGACCTCGTCATGACCAAGGTCATGGAGGAAAACATGGAGCCTGAGACCGTCGCGCCTTTGCACAACGGCACCCCAGGCAAGTTGATGAAGGCCAGCGAGTACCTCATCGCCGCCGGTGGCATAGGCACCGCACTGGCCGCGGCCACTAAGTCCCGTACCCTCTCCGTGCTCTCGGGTCTCTCGCTCATGGCGGGTTCCGCCTGCACCCGCTTCGGTGTGCTCAACGGCGGCATCGAAGCGGTCAAGGACCCAGCCACGACCATCGCACCTCAAAAACGCCGGGCTGAACGTGCCCGCGCGCAGGAAGGGCTGCGTCATTCGGTGATTACTTCAGTAGCTTAAGTAAGCCGAATAAAAGGCCCGCCGTCGTGCGCGACGGTGCGGCCGATAACTGGGTAGCCCGGTACCTCGCCGATGAGCAGTAGGCCGCCGGAGGTCTGGGCGTCGGCGAGGAAGACGAGCTCTTCTTCGCTAAGCTCCGCGGCATTGTCGATGTGCGGGAGTACCCAATCCAGGTTGCGGCGGGAGCCGCCTGGAATAAAGCCCTCAGCAAGAGCTTCTTTGGCGCCTTCTACGGCCGGAACCGAGCTGGCGTCGAGCTCAGCGGCGATGCCGGAGGCGCGCATCATCTTGTAGAGGTGGCCCAACAAGCCGAAGCCGGTGACGTCGGTAGCTGCAGAAATGCCAGCCTCAACTGCTGCACGGGAGGCCTCGCGGTTGAGCGTGGTCATTGAGTCCACGGCTGCTTTGGAAACCTCACCAGTGGCCTTGTGCTTGTTGTTCAAGATGCCTACGCCGATGGGTTTGGTCAGCGTGATGGGAAGGCCCGCTTCCGCAGTGTCGTTGCGCATCAGCTTCTCCGGCGCCACGATGCCCGTGGCCGCCATGCCGTAGATTGGCTCTGGCGAGGTAATTGAGTGGCCACCGGTCACGGAGATGCCAGCTTGCGTCGCGACATCCATTCCGCCGCGCAAGACCTCGCGCAGAACGTCGAGGGGGAGTACCTCACGCGGCCAACCCACCAGGTTGATGGCGGTGACTGGGGTGCCACCCATGGCGTAGACGTCAGAAAGCGCGTTCGCTGCCGCCACTCGGCCCCAGTCATAAGGGTCGTTGAGCATCGGGGTGAAAAAGTCCGCGGTGGAAATTACCGCCAGGCCATCTTGAATCTTGACAGCCGCGGCATCGTCGCCGTCATCGAGGCCCACCAAGACGTTCGGATCGGCCTTGCCTACGAGGCCTTCGACGGCCGATTCCAACTCGCCCGGCGGGATTTTACAGGCGCATCCGCCGCCTGCTGCAAAAGATGTCAACAAAATGTCGTTCATTATCCCGAGTGTACAACCGCTGGCAACACGCTGGGACAATAGTGCTTTTGCGGATGAGCGCGGGCGCGGTGCTGGGCAGGGTGTTGGCTGAATTGGCCTAAGTGTAAACTCTTGCGATGGAGGCGTACGTGTCCTGGTGGGCGCCCCGGTCTTCAAAACCGGTGAGGCCGAGTAGCTCGGTCTGGCAGGTTCGATTCCTGTCCGTCTCCGCCAGCGTATCTGGCACCCGTGGCATCTCCCCGCAACCCAAGGAACGTTTGTGACAAGCAAGAGCGATTCGCAGCGGCAGGACGAGCGCCGCAACATCCCCCGTACCGATCAACTTTTGGCGCTGCCAGAGGCCCAAGCCGCGCGCGAGAAGCTCGCGGAACATGCAGTGCGGGCTGTTATCCGGGGCGTCGTCAAGCAGGCGCAAAGGGGAGCCATCGCGCCAGCGGATGTCACCGCCAAGGTCCGGGATGCTCTAAACAACGCAAGCCCGTATAGCCTGCGCCCGGTGCTCAACGCCACCGGGGTTATCGTGCACACGAACTTGGGCCGCGCGCCGCTTCCGGAGGTTGCCATCGCTGCGCTTGCCGATGCCGCCGCCTACACCGACGTCGAACTCGATCTTCCGGCCGGCGTGCGTTCTAAGGACCGCGGCCGCGGCGCCATCAATGCGCTGCTTGCAGCCTGCCCGGGCGCGGAAGATGCGCTCGTGGTCAACAACGGAGCTGCAGCGTTGTTGCTGGCCACCGCCGCTCTTGCCCCCGGCCAGGAAGTCATTATC
Source organism: Corynebacterium sp. HMSC077D03 (assembly GCF_001808545.1). NCBI lineage: Bacteria > Bacillati > Actinomycetota > Actinomycetes > Mycobacteriales > Corynebacteriaceae > Corynebacterium > Corynebacterium sp. HMSC077D03. Next base: position 197,634 of record NZ_KV793700.1, on the reverse strand, counting down.
TCCCGCGGCGAACTCATCGAGATCGGCGCCGGATTCCGGCTGCCGGAACTCATCGAATCCTCCGGCACGGTACTCAAAGAGATTGGCGCCACCAACCGCACCCACCTCGCCGACTACGAGGCTGCGCTGGGTAACAACACCGGCGCGGTGCTGAAGGTACATCCTTCCAACTTTCGCATCGAGGGCTTTACCACCGCCGTGGATGTGCCGCAGCTGCGTGGGGCACTGAAGAAGCACAATAAGTCTCGCGGAGAGGGCGAGGGGCAGGTCAGCCTCATCGTCGATCTGGGCTCCGGGCTGCTGGTGCCGGACCCGACCTTGCCCGAGGAGCCGAGCCTCAAGGAGCAGCTGGATGCCGGCGCGGACGTGGTCATCGCCTCTGGTGACAAGCTGCTCGGCGGGCCGCAGGCCGGCATCATCTTGGGCACCAAGAAGGCCATTGCTTTGTTGAAGAAGCACCCGCTCGCGCGTGCGGTGCGCATCGATAAGCTGCGGCTAAACGCCCTGGAAGCAGCGCTAAATGCGCCGGCGAATGCAGTTGAGGAGGCCCTGCATATTGATTCCGCCGAGTACCGTCGCCGCACCGAAGAGGTGGCGCAGGCGGTAGGAGGCGAGGTGGTCGCACACGCCGGACGTGTTGGCGGTGGTGGGGCACCTGAGTACCCGCTCGAAGGATTTGCCGTGGCCTTGCCGGAAAAGCTCGCCGCTCTTCTGCGCGTTGGGCAGTCGGCCGTGCTGCCGCGCGTACACCAGGGGCAGTGTCTTATCGATGTCCGCTGCATCCCTGCCTCCCAAGACGCCGCGCTCATCGCGGCCATCCGCAAAGCCCAAAAGCTACAGTCTGAGGAGTAAAAGATGTACGTCGTCGCCACCGCCGGCCACGTGGACCATGGAAAGTCCACGCTCGCGCGGGCACTTACGGGCATGGACCCGGATCGCTGGGAAGAGGAAAAGCGCCGCGGGCTCACCATCGACTTGGGCTTCGTGTGGACGCACCTGCCTTCGGGAGCCGATGTTGCTTTTGTTGATGTCCCAGGCCACGAGCGTTTCTTGGGCAATATGCTGGCCGGCCTGGGGCCTGCGCCGGTGGTGCTTTTCGTCGTCGCCGCCGATGAAGGCTGGCAGGCTCAGTCCACCGATCACCGCGATGCCATCGCCGCGCTGGGAATTAGTCACGGCGTCGTGGCGCTGACTCGCGCCGACCGTGCAGATGATCAGCGTCGCCAGGAAGTGCGCGCGGAGGTAGGCAGGCAGCTCGCGGGCACCGCGCTTGCCGACGCCGCCATCATCGAGGTCTCCGCTAAGACCGGGGAGGGCATCGAGAAGCTGCGCGCTGAGCTCGACACCGTGCTGGCCGCTGCGCCTGCTCCAGATGCCGAGCAGCGCGTTCGCCTGTGGGTAGATCGCTCCTTCAGCGTGAAGGGCGCGGGCACCGTGGTCACCGGAACACTTGGGGCAGGCAGCATTGCCGTGGGCGATCGACTTGAGCTGCTCAGCGGCGGGGAGCTGGTCCCAGTCGAGGTACGCGGCCTGCACAGTGAAAATACGGCGGTTGGCTCAGCCCAGCCAGTCACTCGCGTTGCGGTAAACCTGCGCGGCGTGGAGGCAGAGGCGATTAGCCGCGGCGATAGCCTGCTCAGTCCAAACACGTGGCGGGTCACGCAAGAATTCGACGTGCGCCGGGTCTCTGGCGAAAGCTTGGATGGCATTGCCCAGGAGCTCATCGCCCATACCGGCACGGCGGGCGTGGAAGCACGCGTGCGACCTCTCAGTGGCGACTTCGCGCGCATTCGACTCAGCGCCCCGTTGGCTCTAGAGCTGGGGGATCGCTTTGTGCTGCGCGGGCCCGGCGCTCGCCACGTGTTGGCCGGCGTGGAAATTGTTGACCTCGTCCCGCCCGCGCTGCGCCGGCGGGGAGCCGCAGCCCGCCGCGCGGAAGAACTCGCGCAGCTGGAAGACTACCGCAATCCGGCACAGAGCCTGCGTCACCGCGGTTACGTGTTGCTCAGCGAGTTAGAACAGGATGGCTATGAGACCTCCGCGCCGCCTGCCGGGGTGATTGCCTTTAACAAGTGGTGGATAACCGCCCGCCAGGTGGGACAGTGGAAGCAGGCGCTCAATGATGCCGTACAGGAACACATGGCGGCTAAGCCGCTGTCTGTCGGCCTGCCGCGCGGTGCCGCCCGTGATGTATTGGGTGTCGAAGAAGATAGCCTGCTCAACCTAGCTGTTGCCGCGGCGAAGCTGGAGTCCGCCGAAGGCGTTATTCGGCTGCCCGGCGCTGCGGTTAACTTGGGCGAGGCAGAAGCGGGCGTTGCCGAGCTGGAGCGTCGGCTAAAGAGAGAGCCCTTCGCCGCGCCGGAGGCCGCGGACCTACGCGAGCTTGGTCTAGGAAATAAAGAGCTTGCCGCAGCTGAGCGCGCCGGGAGACTGCTGCGCCTAAAAGACGGCGTGGTGTTGCTGCCCGCGGCAGTCGCGGAGGCAAGAACCCGCCTGCAAGAAATCGAGCAGCCCTTTAGCACCTCGCAGGCGCGTCAGGCGCTTTGCACCACGCGCCGGGTTGCCATCCCGCTGCTAGAGCAACTGGATGCGAAGGGGATTACCCGGCGCCTCGATGGCAGCCTGCGCGAGCTTGCTTAGTCGTAGTAGGCGTAAACGCCGGTGGCCGGGATGGTCTCGCCGGCCTCGCCGAAGTTGGCGAATAGGGTGGAGCCAGCAAAGAAGAGGTTCTGGGTATCGAAGAGCGGCATGGCCTTCGGGTTCTTTTCCTCGACCTCCAAGGTCTCCAGGTTGAGCTTGTAGCGCTCGGTGGATTCCTCGGTCTTGCCGGTAGACAAGTAGAGCGACTGGCCGTCGGAGATGGCAGAAATACCCTTCTCCTTGTAATCCTCGGTCTCAAAGGCTTCGGTCATGTCCTCGTTGGAGACTTCCCTCACCTGCTCGCCGCTAGCCAGATCGATGACCTTGATGCCGGCATCCTTATCCAGCAGCGTTAGGTGATTGCGCACGATGGTGCCCGTCGGGCTGGAGACGTGGGTGGGTTCCTCAGGGTCGTCGAGTGGGAAGGCATCGCCAAGCATGCGCGGGCCCTGCTGCTTGTCGAAGACAAAGGTCGGGCGCGCTGCGTTGTCGGAGATTCCCACTAGGAAGTCGTTGTTGTGCAGCAAGGTATAGCCCTTGGCCTCGGGCGGCAGCTCGACGTTGTCGAAGCCCGGGGAACCCGCATCCACCAAGACGGTTTCCTCGCCGCTTAGGGCATCGACAGCAACGAGCTGATATCCGGCCTCGCTGTTGCGTTCGGCGATATAAACATAGGAATCCTGAATGCGGAATTCCTCCAGGCGGCGCTGCGAGGTATTCGCCGGCGGCTCTGGCTGATTGACGGTCTTTGAGGTGGCATCAGCAAGCGAGAGCGTGAAGATTTGTGGGGCTTTGTCCTCCGGCACATCGTTTAGGGAAAAGACCAGCTTTTCGCCCACCTGGGTGATGGCGAAATCACTCATCTTCTTCCCGGCAAATTCCTGCGGCAGCTCGAAAGGCTGGGTGACCAGGGGAGCGCCGTTACCGCCGTTGAAGATGTAGAGCATCGGGCCTGTGACTTCGTTCTTGTCCTGTTTAAACGGCACTGTCGCCACGGTGGCAAAGGCATTGGCGCCTTCGAATTTGATGGGTGCGCACATGCCATCCCAGGACTTCATGTCGGCATCGTCGAGGCCGTAGTCCACCTCGATCTCGTGGTCCTCCAAAGTCTTGGCCGCGGCAACAGCTTGGAAGGTATCGCCTTTGAAATCCTGGCATTGCTCCATCGCTCCCGATGCGATGGATGCGCCGTGGGCGGTGGGCAGTCCGTACTTTTCGCTGCCGAGTCCTGCTGCGACCTCTGCTGGAACCATCTCCGACATCGGGCGGGCAATCGGCTCTTTCGGCTTCTTCTGGTGCAAGCCTTGGATGATGCGCGGGTTGGCGGACTCGCCCTCGCCGCAGGCAGCCAAAAAGAGGCTGCCAGCCAGCACGGTCGCGCCGATGCGCAGCAAGCGCCGGTTGTGGGAAAGCATAGGTAAGTCCTTTCGGTGGGAAAGCTGCAAGTCTACTTGCGGTGGTGTCCGCCACGCTGCCGGGAGGCCGCACGTTCAGAGCGTCGTGCGCGCACACGCGCTGACTCCGAGGAGAAGCGACCCGGCGCCGCAGCGACGGGAAGCTGCCGCCATGCTAACGCTTGTTGGCCCGGGACGTGGTTGACGAGGCTTGCGAGCTCGCTACGCGGTGCAGGCTCTGACAGCGGTTCAGGTTTGTCCGCTGGTTCCGGTTTTACTACTGCTTCCGGGGCAGGCTGTGCCGCTAGAGACACCAGGCGCGTGATTTTCTTGGCTCCGCGCGGCAGGCCGGCATGGAAGTCTGCGGCCTCGAGGCCGGTCTCCCAAGCCTGCGTGGCCGCGGGCTCGACGGCAGGAGGGATGGCGGGCGCTTCGGGCGGCACGCGCAGGGCGGGGACGGCGGGGGAGAAGAACTCGGTGGCGCCCACCTCGGGCACGTCGACAGCGATACGGCCGTCCGCGCAGTAAGCACGGGCAGCGATAGCGGCATCTTGTGCAGCGCCACGTTCCAGGATCGCACCGAGGTGCGGCTGTTGTTGTGTGGTGCACACGCGGCCCAGGACGAAGCCTGGGGTAGCGGCGACAATATCGCCTTCAACCAGATGCAGCGAGACGAAGATCTGCTGGGTATTCAAGCGCGAAAGTTGAGATTCATTGAGCTGCCCGGTTGCGGTATCGATGAGGAGGCCGAGGCCGCCCTGCAACAGCACGGAGCCTGCGGGTTGCTCATTGACAGGCACCATCCACGGGGCAAGACCGAGGTTAACCGCGACGTCGATAGTCGCCTCCTCAGGCACGAGCTCAACCGTAGCGTCAGTTGCGACTCTAAACCCTGAAGCGCGCACGCGCTGCAGGGCAGGAAACTCCGCGGTTTCCGTGGCGTCGAGATAGCCTAAGATGCCAAACTCACTGCGCACACGCCAGCCGCCGCTGAAAGCCTCGGGCTCGAGCGTGACCGGCAGCGCAAGCGGCCCTTTGTGCAAAAGCGGGAGGTTGAGCGCTACCGAGTGGACTACATGCTCGAGAACTGCGACGTGAGTGACGCCGAAGTAGCTTTTAGCTAGTGGGTACATGCTCACGTCCAACGAGGGCCTCCAAATCTTTTAAGGTTTATAGGCTTCTAGCCTACGCATTTAAAGCCTACGCACCACGGAGTGGGGGCTGGGACGCGCTAATGTTCTAGAGTCTTAAGTTATGTATACAGCGTCTTCCTTGGCGGTGGCTTTCGGTCTTACGCTCTTGGCCGGCTTATCGACGTCCATCGGCGCCGGCATCGCCGTCAGTAAACGCCATGCTGGTTCGGCTTTTATGGCTGCCGCGTTAGGCCTTTCAGCTGGCGTCATGCTTTATGTCTCTTTCATGGAGATCCTGCCGACGGGCCTCGAGCAATTGACGGAGGCCTTTGGCGGAAAGAAGGCAGGAACCTGGGCGGTGGTGCTCGCGTTTTTCGCCGGCATCGCGATAATTGCGGTTATTGACCGAATCGTTCCGGAAGAGATTAATCCGCACGAACCTGCCACCACGGAAGAAGAAGCGCGCCGCAAGCGGCTGATGAAGACGGGCGTGTTTACGGCCTGCGCCTTGGCCTTTCATAATTTTCCGGAAGGTTTTGCCACCTTCCTCGCCGGCTTGGAAGACCCACGTATCGCGATTCCGGTAGCCGTGGCGATTGCGATTCACAATATTCCGGAAGGCATCGCAGTCGCGGTGCCACTACGGGAAGCCACGGGCTCGAGAGCCAAAGCCTTCTGGTGGGCTACGGTTTCGGGGCTCGCTGAGCCAGTCGGGGCAGCGGTGGGCTTCGTTCTCCTGCTGCCACTGATGGGGCCCGCCACGATGGGCTTTAGCTTTGCAGCCATCGCCGGCATCATGGTCTTCATCTCGCTTGATGAGCTTTTGCCCACCGCAGAGGAAACCGGTGAACACCACCACGCCATCTACGGGCTGATTGCCGGAATGGCAGTGATGGCGCTGTCGCTGCTTATGTTCCTGTAATCGTGTAGACGAGAAAACCTGGAGGGGTTCGCGACTACTTACCGAGAGCCTTCTTGAAGCCTGTGACGATGCCCAAGACGATGGCGCCCAGGACAAAGCCGAAGGCCATGGAACAGACGGTATCTACGGTCCAGGACAGCGCGCCGTTGGAGATGGGTTCGGTCAGGTGGTGGATAAAACCGTGCGGCTGGTTGATGCCGAACTCGTGCAGCCCCTTGATGACGATGTGGCCACCTACCCACAGCATTGCCGCCGTGCCGATGACGGAGATGATGTCCAGAACTACCGGCATGCCCTTGACCAAGGCGTTGCCGACGGCGGACTTGCCTTCGTTGCGCTCCAGCAGCTTAATGCCAAGGTCGTCCATCTTGATCAGCACGCCGACAGCGCCATAGACCGCCAAAGTGATAGCGAAGGCGACGATGAGCAGCGCGCCTAGGCGCATCCAGAAGCTTTGGTCAATGACCTCGTTGAGCGAGATCACCATGATCTCAGCGGACAAGATAAGGTCCGTGGTAACGGCAGACTTAACCAACTTGTCTTCGGCGTCTGGATCCTTTGTGTCCGCCTGTTCTTCTTTTTCTTCTTCTGCGCCATGTGCTGCGAAGTAGTGGAGGATCTTTTCTGCGCCTTCAAAGCACAAATAAGTACCGCCGCACATGAGAATGGGGGTCAGCGCCCACGGCGCAATCCAAGACAGCAACAGTGCGATCGGCAAGATGATGACGATCTTGTTGATGAGCGAGCCCTTAGTGATGCGCCAAATGATAGGCAGCTCGCGGGCTGGGGTAACGCCGGAGACGTACTGCGGGGTAACGGCGGCATCGTCAACCACGACGCCCGCCGCCTTTACCGAGGTCTTGCCAGCTAGGGCAGCGACGTCGTCGGCGCTGGAGGCAGCCGCGCGAGCGATTACCGCGACGTCGTCAAGCAATGCAAAAAGTCCACCGGCCATGGGGAAAGCATCCTTAATATGAAGGGGTAAGTAACCCTAAATATCTTACGCAACTACTCCGCAGGCGTCAGGTTGACAGAGTCTGCCCAAGAAAGTTCGATGCCGAGGGCGCGCAGCCAAGCCATGGAATCGTCGCCGTATCGGGTAATGCCTTCGACCGCGACGAGGGTGCGGTCCATAGCGCGCTCTGCCTCTTCTGCCGAGATAAAACCCGCGGAGGTGGCTGCGGCCAGCTCGTCGATGTCGAGAACGTCGATTGGCTCACCCGTGTTGGAGACCAGATCGACGTAAAGGTCACGGGTAGTCCAGACTCCATCCTTGTTATCGATGTCAGCGATATCGAAGTAGAAGTCCTGGTGTGCCTCAACCCCTTCCCGGAAGTGGAAGATATTTGCGCGCAGGCCCAGTTCAGGCAGCAACCAAGATTCGAGGTAACCAAAGCGCGGATGATTGGCACCGCGGGCCATGTAAAGACCAAATTCGGTTTCTTTGTAGGTGTCTACCTCGCGCAAGAAACCTTTTGGATCGACGTTGATGTTTTCCGCTGTATTAAAGGTTTCTTGCTTGACAGGGTGCAGATCGACGCTCATTAATTGACCTCAAGGAAGGCGGCAGTTGGCGGGAATGCGCACGCGGAATCTTGGGTGTTGACGGAACCGGACAAGATGGCCACGACGGTGCCCTTGCCCGTGGTGGCGCGGCCTGAGACGGTGGTGGGGCCGTCGGCGTTGATGCCGTTGTTGAAAAGCGGGGTAACGCCGGACTGGAAGGTGTCCAGGTTGAACCACTGGACCTTCATGTTGCCCTGCTCCTTAGCTGCAGGGGAAGTGCCTAGTGCCGTGAAGAGGAAGACTGCCTCTCCTGGACCTGCACCCGGTGCTGGCATCTTGGTAGGGCCCGGGACGGCGATGGCAGAACCCATGGAATCGCCCTGGCCCCCGATGCATTTTGCGGAGACGGTAGGCCAGTAGAACTGGCGGAATGCTGGGCTTTGGCCCTCAGGCAATTTCACGCCTGGATCACCTCCCTGGCCCATGCTGAAAGCAAGTCCGGAGAGGATGGCGCTGCGAATGTCGTTGGGAATCCATAGCTGTGCGGCGAATTCGCGGATACGATTCTGGGTTGCCTCATTGGGACGTCCCAGCGAATCCAGCGGGGAGTGCGACATTGCCTGTGCTTCCAGGGCGGCCAGGTCCGGGGCGTCTGCCTGGGCCGGTGCGATAAGGGGAGTAGCTAGACCGATGAGCGCCGCGGTAGCGGCAGCAATCATGCCGGAGCTCGCGCGGAGGCGGCGTCCGTTGTTGTGCTCGGAGCTAGGTGCGGTGCTCGAGGTGCTCACGATTATCAGATTCCTTGAATTGGGTGCAGGAGACGGAAATGGGTGCGAGATGCTTGACAATAACATTCGGCACATTGGTCACAATAGTATCTCTGGTAACAATATTCACCTTTTTCTTGCGGTCAAGTTTCTTACGGTCAAGCCAGTTTCTGAAGCGAAAGTGTGTCTCAACCCGTCTTTCGTCCGGGGTTATAGATTTGTTACAAAACGCTGGCTCCTGCGATTTCCCGCTTCAGAGGGGTGTTCCAATGCTGCAAATTGCAAAGTTGCAGAGTATATTTAGACCCCGTTCAAAATCTTGCGCTTAAGCGTTCCAACTTTGCTTTAAGGAGCACCCCACCAGTGACTAATACCGAGTTCCGTAACGTCGCCATCGTCGCCCACGTTGACCACGGTAAGACCACCCTCGTCAACGGCATGCTGGAGCAGTCCGGTGCCTTCGGTGACCACGGCGAGCACACGGACCGCGTCATGGACTCCAATGACCAGGAGCGCGAGCGCGGCATTACCATTCTGGCGAAGAATACCGCTATTCACCGCAAGGGCCTGGGCAAGGACGGCGGCGACCTTATCATCAACGTCATCGACACCCCGGGCCACGCCGACTTCGGTGGCGAGGTCGAGCGCGGTATCTCCATGGTTGACGGCGTCGTGCTGCTAGTCGACGCCTCCGAAGGCCCGCTGCCACAGACCCGCTTCGTTCTGACCAAGGCCCTGGAAGCCAAGCTGCCGGTCATCATCTGCGTTAACAAGACCGACCGCCCAGACGCTCGTATCGACGAGGTCGTCAACGAGTCCCACGACCTCCTGCTGGAAATCGCCTCCGGCCTAGAGGATGAGGAAGCAGCTGCTGCTGCAGAAACACTGTTGGATCTGCCGGTACTCTACGCTTCTGGCCGTGAGGGCAAGGCTTCCACCGAGAACCCAGGCGACGGCAACGTTCCTGCGGCTGAGGACCTGCAGGCGCTCTTCGACGTCATCTACGAGGTTCTGCCGGAGCCATCCGCTTCCGTCGACGGCCCGTTGCAGGCGCACGTGGCCAACCTTGACTCCTCTGACTTCCTCGGCCGTATCGCTTTGCTGCGTATCTACTCCGGTAAGATCAAGAAGGGCCAGCAGGTTGCCTGGATCTCCTGGGATGAGGACGGCAACGAGGTTGTCAAGAACGTTAAGGTTGCCGAGCTGCTGCGTACCGTCGGCTTCGAGCGCCAGCCAGAGACCGAGGCTATTGCCGGCGACATCGTCGCCATCTCCGGTATCCCAGAGATCATGATTGGCGATACTATCGCTGACGTTGAAAACCCGGTTGCTCTGCCGCAGATTCACGTTGATGAGCCGGCAATCTCTATGACCATCGGCGTTAACACCTCTCCAATGGCTGGCCAGGGCGGTGGCGACAAGCTGACCGCACGTATGGTCAAGGCTCGTTTGGACCAAGAGCTTATCGGTAACGTGTCCCTGAAGGTTCTGCCGACCGAGCGTCCTGACGCTTGGGAGGTACAGGGCCGCGGCGAGATGGCGCTGTCCGTTCTGATTGAGAACATGCGCCGTGAGGGCTTCGAGATGACCGTGGGTAAGCCACAGGTTGTTACCCAGGTTGTCGATGGCAAGACCATGGAGCCATACGAGATGCTCACCATCGATACTCCTTCCGAGTACCAGGGCGCCGTTACCCAGCTGCTGGCTACCCGCAAGGGCCAGATGCAGTCCATGGACGTCCGCGAGGGTGACTGGGTACGCATGATCTTCCGCGTTCCGGCGCGTGGCCTCATCGGCTTCCGCACCCAGTTCCTGACCGAGACCCGCGGTGCAGGTATCGCTAACTCCATCGCCGATGGCCTGGATAGCTGGGCAGGCGAGATCAAGTCCCGTCCGACCGGCTCCCTGGTTGCTGACCGCTCCGGCCAGATCACCGCATACGCACTGCAGCAGCTGGCTGACCGCGGCGAGTTCTTCGTCGAGCCAGGCATGGAGGCTTACGAGGGCATGGTCGTTGGCGCTAACAACCGTGATGAGGATATGGACATCAACATCACCAAGGAAAAGAAGCTGACCAACATGCGTTCTGCCACCGCAGACGCAACCGTCACCCTGGCAAAGGCGCGTACCCTTTCCCTGGACGAGGCGCTTGAGTTCTGTGGCAACGACGAGTGCGTCGAGGTTGCTCCGAACGTTATGCGAGTGCGTAAGGTCGAGCTTTCCGCTACCGACCGTAAGCGTGCAGCTTCCCGTGCGAAGCAGCTCAACAAGTAACGCTTAGGAGATTAAAGCGCGGCCGTTTTGGGGTCGCGCTTTTTCTTTTGCCAGAAAACCTGCATTCGAACCATCGAAGGGCGCCAAAAGGCGCCCAAAAGAGCCACTCGATGGTTCGAATGCAGGTTGCTTTCTCTCGTGCTAGCTTGAGCATCGAAACTGGATGATGCCAATGCAAGGGGGAGGGGCAAGCATGCAACCAGTATCGGGGCTTAGTCGATCGAAAATAGCTGCCCGCGTGCGCTCGGGGGAAATAACAAAAATTGCTCGCGGGATTTATGTGTGGGGTAAACCGAACCCGCGGGATGTCCTCACGTTGCTAACAGCCAAGCACGGATGTTGCGCAACGGGGAATACAGCAGCTCAATTGCTGAGTGAACAAGACCTTAGTTTTCCAGTCATCGTGGCAGGCCCACACAAGATGCGAAGCGGTGCACTGTTTACCTATAAACGCAGCCAAGTCAGAGACCACTTTGAATATGAAGGTCTTAAAGTACACAATCCGCTCGCGGCCGCGGCTTTTGCAGAGCGCACTCAAGCAGTAGAAATGCTCGAAGCGGTCTACCGAGGACGACGTAGCAGAACGCGGCTTGAAGAAGATAGAAGAAAGCTTGCTCGCCTAGACTCGAGAACGCAGGAAGCGTTGTCAGAAGCAGTCCTATTTACCGATTCTTCGGCGGAAATTAAGGTGGCCCGCGGATTACAAGATGCGGGAATGGACGTTGAGTGCAATTACTTCATCGGTGTTTATGCATGGGACATCGTATTAAAGGACAAGCGAATTGCCATCGAAATTAATGGTCGGAAATTTCACTCAGCACTGGATACCTGGATAAAGGATCACTGGAAGAACAATGACGCCGTGCTTCGCGGGTGGCGCACCTTGCGCTACACGGGGCATTGCGTGGCGCATCATCTCCCAGCCATCATCGAGCAAGTTCGTACTGCGGACCAACCGGATTTTGGCAGTGCTCCTCATCAGCAAACTGGTACGTGGCACCTGGCGGTCTTGCGGCTTCTCAATCCACATTTCTTCATGTATTAAAACAACCTGCATTCGAACCATCGAAGGGCGCCAAAAGGCACCCAAGAGAGCTACTCGATGGTTCGAATGCAGCTGGAGAGCGCCGTAAACACAGCGTCAAATTCCAAGCAATGCCGGCCCTCCGACTAAAGTGGTTTCAGATCTAGGTAGAAGGGCGGTATCAAAGTGCGAAAGCTTGGCGCGGCAGTGGTTGCCTCATCACTTTGCGTGCTCACCTCGTGCATGGCCAATCCGGGCCCGCCGCCCGTCGAGGACAAACCGGCTGCCGAGAGCACCCAGACCGAAACACCGACGCCCGAGAAGAAGGAAAAAGAGGACGGCGTCGAGCGCGAGACCGTCGCCATCGGCGTCGATCCGCTCCGCGGCGGGCTCAATCCGCATCTGGTAGCCAACAATAGCGAGCTGGTCAGCCAGATTGCAGAGCTCGTCCTTCCTTCTGCTTTCCACGGCGAACACATGGATTCCGATGTGCTGGCCAGCGCGGAGGAGGTAGAGCCGCCGAAAGGTGTTGCCCAGCGCGTGGTGTACAAGATTGCCTCGCCGGCGCAATGGTCCGATGGCACTCCGATTAGCGGCAGTGACTTTCACTACCTGTGGACCCAAATGACCTCCAACCCCGGAGTGGTGGACCCAGCGGGCTACTTCGCCATCGAGGACATCAGCACGTCCTCGGCAGGGCGCGTTGTGGTGGTGGATTTCAAGCAGCGCGTGTCCGATTGGCACCGACTTTTCGCGCACCTTCTTCCTTCGCACCTGCTGCAGGACACCGAGTTTACGGCAGCTCTTGCCGACGGCATCCCCGCATCCGCTGGGCGCTATGCCGTCGAGGCCGTCGATCGAGGCAGGGGAGTTATTACCCTGAATCGCAACGACCGCTTCTGGGGCGCGGGGCCTGCGCTTGTCGACGTCGTCCAGCTGCGTACCGTCCGCGATACCAGTCAGGCGGTCAACATGTTGCGCTCGGGCCAGGTGGGATTCGTGGACTTTACTCCGGAACAAACCTCGCTGGAGAGCCTCAGTTTGCTGAGCAACGTCAACGCCGGGACCGTGACCCGTAATCGCCAGCTGCGCCTGCACTTTTCCGCCCGGGAAGGCGCGTTGCCAGAGCAAAGCCAGCGTCGCGCTTTAGCCTCGCTCATCGAGACCGACCAGGTCGCTCGCCTGGCGGCGGGCCGTGCCTCGGAGTTGCGTCCGGGCCAAAACCCGGTCAACGAAGAAGTGGACCTGACGCCACTTCGCGAGCGCGCGGGCCGCAAGCCGCTGCGCATCGCAGCTGATCCCACGCATCCGGAGGCTGTGGCGGCTGCCAGCACCATCGTCGACGTCCTCGAAACACAAGCAATTAGTGCAGAGGTAGTCTCTGAGCGCACTCAAACCATTGCGGGCGAGATGCTGCCGGAGGCAGAGGTGGACGCCGTGGTGGCCTGGGAGAATGCAAACGTGTCTCCGGAGAGTCTGGCCAGCCTCTATATGTGTGAAAACGACGACGTACGCGCCAGCGATATCTCCGGCTTTTGCCCTGCGGAGGCAGAGGACATGCGCGGCGATATCTTGTCTGGACGCATCACTCCGGATGCGGCCTTGGAAAAGGTCCGCAAACTCAATTCCGATGAGGTGCTCTACGTACCTTTGATGGACGAGGTGCGTATCCATGCTTTGGGCAGGGGTATCCTTGGGCCCGGTCAACGCATCGAAGATTGGGATGCAGGGCTTATTACGGCACCGATGTGGAGGAAAGATGAAAAGTAATGATTTGCGCGGCTACCGCGTGGTGGCCGTACATGCTCACCCAGATGACGAGGTGCTTTTTACCGGCGGAACACTAGCTGACATGGCTGCAAGAGGCGCTGAGGTCACGGTCATCACGGCCACGCTCGGCGAGGAAGGCGAGGTCATTGGCACGCCTTATCAAGGCTTGTGCAATGCAGACCAGCTAGGCGGTTTTAGGGCACGTGAGCTTTCCGACGCCCTCGATATCTTGGGCGTCCACGGTATTCAACTCGGCGGCTTTGGCTTCTTCCGCGATTCCGGCATGGAGGGCTCACCGGCTCACGAGAATCCGCGTGCCTTGGTGCGCCGCATTGACGAGGCAGCAGATTTGTTGCGCGAGCACTTTGTGCAGCTTCGCCCGCATATCGTGCTGACATACGGGCCGGACGGCGGCTATGGCCACCCGGACCACATCGCCGTGCACCAGGCAGTCCACGCGGCCGCAGCATCAGACCAGCGCATCTGGTGGGCAATCTTCGAACGCGGCGCGCACTACAGTGCGCTTGAGACCATCGGTGCACCGGAGGGCTGGCGAAAGCCGGACCGGGGTTACCTCGACAATTTCACCAACGAGGGCGCTGACGTGGAATACCGGCTTGACGATGCCGCGCTAGCCGCCAAGCGTCGCGCCATGGTCGCCCATGCCACGCAGATTTGGGTGGCTGACTCCACAGTGACCCAGACGAACCCGGTAGCGGCTGCGGCTGCCATTGGGGACCCGGCGGCGTCGCCAAGCGCATATGGCCTGTCCAACCTCCTTGTCATGCCGTTGCTGCGTGCCGAGCACTACCAGCTGGGGCGGGGCGAGCCTGCAGAAGCGCTGCTGGAGGCCCTGTGATTTTGAATGAATACTCACGCGGCGAGCAGATAACCGGCCTGGCCTGGCTGTGCCTAGGCGCGCTGACCTCCCTGGTTCTAGAAGTTGTCTACCTCACCGCCAGGTTGCCGCTGCCGGGTGGGACGAGCGTGGCTTTTCCCATCACGATCGTTCTAGCCTGGTGGTTTAATACAGTGCTCACGCGCACAGCAAGGCTCTGGAGTGATAATGCCTACATCGGGCTTGTTCCTTTGGCGGCTTGGCTGCTGGGATACTTCGCATTCGTGCTGGGTGCGGTCGTGACCGGCGATATGTGGCTGGCCAATAACATTCTCTCGCTCCTGCTGTTAATCGCCGGAATCGGGGGCGGAATTTTCCCATTTTTTGTCCAAAAGTGACATACTGTTAGACATCCCAAAACCCGTGAAAACAGGAGTTTTAGCACCTCATGACTTACACTATCGCGCAGCCTTGCGTCGATGTGATGGACCGCGCTTGCGTTGAAGAGTGCCCCGTCGATTGCATCTACGAAGGCAAGCGCTCCCTGTACATCCATCCTGACGAGTGCGTAGACTGCGGCGCTTGTGAGCCTGCTTGCCCGGTTGAGGCAATCTTCTATGAGGATGACGTTCCGGATGAGTGGATTGATTACAACGACGCTAACGCTGCGTTCTTTGATGATCTTGGCTCCCCGGGTGGTGCTGCAGCGCTTGGTCCACAGGACTTCGACGCTCCGATGATTGCGGCCCTTCCTCCGCAGAACCAGGATTAATTCCTGCTGCCCGGACCTCACGCATTTGGGTCCGGGCTTTAACTTTCCCACTGCCTACCTTGTAAATAAGGAGCTTGACCTAAGAATGGCTCGCCAACCGCTTGGAAATAGCCTGCCGGACTTTCCGTGGAACTCGCTTGCCGAGGCGAAGAAGAAGGCTCAGTCGCACCCAGATGGCATCGTGGATCTTTCCGTGGGCAATCCGGTCGATCCGGTAGCTCCGGGCGTGCAGCTGGCGATGGCTTCGAACGCGGAGGCACCCGGCTATCCCACCACGGCGGGCACTGCGCAGCTGCAGGAAGCCATCCGCGGTAATGTTGCGCGCCGCACGGGCGCTCAACCTTCCTCCTTCGGCGTACTGCCGGTAATCGGCTTGAAGGAGTCTATCGCTTGGCTGCCGACGCTGCTGGGCATGCGCGGCCAGCGCGTCATCATCCCTTCCGTGGCTTATCCGACTTACGAGGTGGGCGCGCTGATTGCTGGCGCACACCCAGAGCGCGCGGACGATCCTCGCGACTTTGGCGATGCAGAGCTGGCCTTTATCAACTCGCCGTCGAACCCGACCGGCCGAGTAAAGACCGTGGAAGAGATGCGTGCCGTGGTGGCATGGGCGCGTGAGAACAACGCCATTGTGGCCTCTGACGAGTGCTACCTGGCGCTGGCATGGGACGACGAGAAGAAGCCGGTTTCCATCTTGGATCCGCGCGTGACTGACGGTGATAACACGGGGCTTATCGCGATGCACTCGTTGTCGAAGTCCCATAACCTGGCCTCTTATCGCACGGGCTTCTTTGCGGGTGACCAGGCGCTTATCGCGGAGCTTCTCGAGCTGCGCAAGCACGCAGGCCTTATCGTTCCAGGGCCGATTCAGGCTGCGATGGTTGAAGCGCTAAACGACGACGATTCTGAGACGCTGCAGGTGCGCCGCTATGCCGCCCGCCGCGCTAAGCTCCTGCGCGCATTAACTGGCGCCGGCTTTCGCATCGAGCACTCTGAGGCCAGCATGTACCTGTGGGCGACCCGCGATGAGCAGTGCCGCATTACCGTGGATTGGCTGGCCGAGCGCGGAATCTTGGTTGCCCCGGGTGACTTTTATGGCCCATCGGGTGATAAGTTTGTGCGCATTGGTTTGAACGGCACTGATGAGCGTATCGACGCGGCTGTGGCCCGCCTTGCTGCTGACAACTAGCCCGTGACCTATCGCCCGCCAGCCCGCGAGGGGATTTCTCCGCGCAAAGTAGTCCTGCAGGCAGTTGTGCCCGCTGACACCGAGTACTTCGCGGCCGCGGCGGGCGATTCGCCGTTTTCACCGGGGCAGCTTTTGCCTGCGGGAATGTCGCTTTCACGTCCGGTTCCTGCCTGGTATCACCCTGATGTGCCCGAAGAGAAGCCGATTTCCTTCGATTACACGGTGCTTTATGAAGACCGCGACCTCATCGTCGTGGACAAGCCACACTTTTTACCCACTACCAGTAATGGGCGATTGGTGCGCGAGACCCTACAGACACGCCTGCGCGTGAATTTCGGTGAAGATGACATTGTGCCGCTGCACCGCCTCGACCGCCTGACTGCCGGGGTAGTGGTGTGCTCACGCAACCCTCGCACACGCGGGACGTATCAGAGGCTTTTTGCTGAGCGCAAAGTAACCAAGACCTACCACGCGCGCCTTTCTGCCTGCCTGGAATACTCCGGAACGGTTGAGCTTTCCATGCACAAGGTCAAAGGTAGCCGCCAAGTCTCGCTCGGCGGTACGCCCACGTTGACCCATGTGGAGGCACACGGTTACACGGCCTCACTTATTCCGCACACGGGGCATACCCACCAGTTGCGGGTGGTCTGTAACTACTTAGGCGCCCCCATCCAAGGCGACGACACCTACCCGGTAGACCGCGGGCTCGACCTCTACGACTTTTCCTCGCCTCTCCAACTCGTGGCGCACCGCCTAGAGTTTGCAGATCCGTTATCCGGCACACGCCGCGAATTTTCCACTTTGCAGCAATTGGGCGGTAACCTGATTTAGTTATCGATTAACCGGAAAGAGGAACGCGTGAGCTCATCAGTTGCCGCTGGGCGTTTTGCGTCCAATATGGGCCAATTTATCAAGTTTGGCATGGTCGGCGGATCGGGCACGGTGGTCAACCTGGCGGTGTCATACATCGCAGTCAAAATTGCACTAGCCACCAGTGGCATTACGCCCGATGACCCCTTTGTGAATCTTTTCGGTTCCGCGTTCCATGTTCGTTGGTACCACGTGTTTCAGACCATCGCTTTCCTCGTAGCGAATACCTGGAACTACCAGCTCAATCGCATGTGGACTTTCAAATCGGTGGAAAAGGTCTCCTGGCTTCGGGGTTACGTTGCGTTTCTTGTTGCGGGACTGGGGGCGTATGTCGTCAGCCTTTTGCTTTTGACCTTGTTCATGAACCCGAATTCGCCGGTTGGTCTACCCTCGGATATTTTCGATAATTCCACTGGATTACGCACCAAGTTTTACTGGGCTACTGCGGGATCCATCCTGCTTGCGATGCCGATTAACTTCATCATTAATAAGCTGTGGACCTTCCGTTCTAGCCCGAAGGCCCCAGTCTTGGTCGAGCACACCGAGCCGGCTTAAGCTGGCTGGCCCAGGTTGGGCTTTCTCGACGGCCGCTGAAAACGAGCTGTTTGGTCCTTTCACCCGGTAAAGGGAACCGAGCAAAAGGACCAAAAGAGGAGTGTCACACGAGGGGACTAGGAAGCCAGATGGTGAGGAACCTCTTTATTAGCCCTCTAGCTGGCTGTCCAAGCACTGCTGGTCGCGGCCATTTTGCCACTTTAGGAAAATGGGACCGAGGATGAGTACCGCAGCTATACCTGTGAATGCGCCGATTACGAGACCGTTGTCGAAATCGCTGTCGATGCTGAGTTTCGTAGCGAGTCCAGCGAAAAGCGCAATGGTGGGGACCAGCATCAAGATGATGCCTGTCCAAGAACGCATCTTGTTCGGACGCGGAACACGCTTTTTCATCCAGTGCGCCGAGACAAATTCTGCAATCGCGAGCGCGACGATGGGCGAGAGGCTCCACAAGGAAAGTCGGCCCGGTAGGACCCACGCTAAGAGCGCGGAGACGCAGTAGACGGTAAACAAGGCGGTGGTGTAGCCAATGGCATAGGTCTTGAAGTAGGTTTCCGCTTCGAACTCATCGTGCGAGTAGTTCGAAATCTCTTTGAGGGTCAGGTTGGCAAAGAAGCCATCGTTGTTATTAGCCATTATCGTTCACGCTTTCTGGGTCGGTGTTGAATACTTCTTCCACGGACTTGCCAAGCACCTTGCAGATGTCTAGTGCCAAGTACACGGAAGGCGAGTAGTTACCTTTTTCGATGTTCGCGATGGTCTGCCGGGAAACGCCTACCTCAGCGGCGAGGTCTGCCTGGGTCATTTCCAGCCATCGACGCCACTTGCGAACCATATTGGAATGTTCGGGCATGATGTAAAGCTTTCAGGTTTCTGGGTCGTGCTTACATTTCTTAATGTAAAGGATTGTTGACACTGTGTCAAGGTTGATGCTGTAAAACGTCAAATCCCCGGGTCAGTGTTTGGAAGGAAACAGCTGGCCCGGGGACTATTCGAGGCGAATTGCTAGCGCTTGGCGACGTCCGGCAGCGGCAGCGTCGAAGTAGGAGAAATGCCGCGCGCCTTGGCGTTGAGTACGCCCGCAATTGCGAGGACGACGAACATCGCACCGGCGGACAGTAGCTGGACGCGAGCGGAGGCGTCAGTCAGCATGAGTACCGCAATCGCTGCGAAGACGGCCAATGCAAACCACGTCAGGTACGGGAAAGCCCACATGCGGATGGGCAGCGGGTGGATGGCCTCAAGCTGGCGGCGCAGGCGCAGCTGGCTGACCGCGATGAAGACCCACACGATGAGCAGGGAGGCGCCGGCCGCATTGAGCATGAAGGACAACAACCAGCCGGTGTCGGCATAGTTGAGCACGACCATGATGACCGAGAGAATGACCGAAAGCGCAATCGCGTGCGTCGGAACACCCTGTGCATTGGTCTTCGTGAAGATCTTCGGTGCTTCGTGGCGGGAAGCCAGCGAGTGCATCATGCGGGAGGAAGCGTAGATCTGAGCATTGAATGCGGAAAGCAGCGCCAACACGATGATGACTTCCATGAATCCCGCGGCGCCCTTGATTCCTGCGTGGTCGAGAACCTGAGTGAAAGGCGATTGCGCCGCGGTATCAGCGTTACCCAGCGAGGAGTAGGGAAGCAGGAAAGTAATTACCAAAACGGAGCCCAAGTAGAACACCGAGATGCGCAGGATGGTCGTGCGAACGGCGTTGACCAAGGACTTTTCCGGATCTTCAGACTCAGCCGCCGCGATGGCGACGACCTCAATGCCGCCGAAAGCGAATGCCACGGCGAGCAGGCCAGCGGCGACGCCGCCCAAGCCATTCGGCATGAAGCCGTCATCCAAAAAGACCTTGGTGCCAATTGCTTCATGCCCAGGCAGAAGACCAAAAACAAGCAGGAAGCCGACAATCAAAAAGGCCACGATGACGAGGACCTTGATGGCGGCGAACCAGTACTCAAACTCGCCGAAGAGTCGAACGCGCAGCAGGTTCACGATTCCAAAGAACGCCACGCAAATAGCCGCGGGAATCCATGGGGAAACACCGAACCAAGAACCGATGAAGCCGGCGGCGCCGGTGATCTCAGCGCCCAGCACGGCCACGGTGGCTAGCCAATAAATCCAGCCTTGTGTAAAGCCTGCCCAGCGGCCGATGCCGTGTTCGGCATATTCGGAAAAGGAGCCGGAGGCGGGGATGACGGTACCCATCTCGCCGAGCATTTGCATTACCAAGATGGCTAATAAGCCTGCGATGCAATAGGCGAGGAGGACGGCAGGGCCTGCAGCCGAGATGCCGACGCCGGTTCCGAGGAAGAGACCGGCGCCGATGGTGGAGCCCAGGCCCATCATGGTCAGATGGCGGACCTTGAGGCCTTTGCCAAGATTTTGCGTGGATTTATTGCTATCGGTCACCCGAATAGTTTAAGCCATGACTAAATCCACGAGTCGGCGGGCTTAGTTCTTGTGCAGATCCTCGTTGAGAGCGATTGCATCAGACTTCCATTCGGTGGCCTCAACGGCGCCGGAAACGGAGTTGCGGCGCAGCAGGAAGCCCGATGCGCCGGAGAGCTGGGAGCCCTTGACGGTGGAGCCTTCCTCCACGCCCAGTGCCTCGGCAACCTTTCCGAAGACGCTTACCTTCGTGCCGGCGGTGACGTAGAGGCCGGCTTCGACAACTGCGTCGTTGCCAAGCGATATGCCGATACCGGAGTTAGCGCCGAGCAGGCAGCGCTCACCGATGGAGATGACTTCCTTGCCGCCACCGGAAAGCGTGCCCATGATGGAGGCGCCGCCGCCGATATCGGAGCCGTCACCGACAACAACTCCTGCAGAGATGCGGCCTTCGACCATGGAGGCGCCCAGGGTGCCAGCATTGAAGTTGACGAAGCCTTCGTGCATGACGGTGGTGCCCTCAGCCAGGTGAGCGCCCAAGCGGACGCGGTCAGCATCGCCGATGCGCACGCCGGTTGGCACAACGTAGTCCACCATGCGCGGGAACTTGTCTACGGAGTAGACGGTGACCGGGCCGCGGGAGGACAGGCGGCCGCGGATCATCTGGAAGTCAGCCACAGCGCATGGGCCGTAGTTGGTCCACACAACGTTGGCCAGAAGTCCGAAGATGCCGTCCATGTTCAGACCGTGCGGCTTGACGGCACGGTGCGAGAGCAGGTGTAGGCGCAGGTATGCGTCATATGCGTCCAGCGGCGCATCATCCAA
This sequence comes from Corynebacterium sp. HMSC077D03, assembly GCF_001808545.1. Taxonomy (NCBI): domain Bacteria; kingdom Bacillati; phylum Actinomycetota; class Actinomycetes; order Mycobacteriales; family Corynebacteriaceae; genus Corynebacterium; species Corynebacterium sp. HMSC077D03. The sequence goes on along the minus strand of NZ_KV793700.1, from coordinate 176,761 downwards.
GTCCTTAATGGCGGTCTCAACCGCCACGCGGGCGACGCCGCGCTCCTCATCCGGGCCCGCCAAGGCGGCGAACTGCTGAGGGGTCTCTTCCAAGCGAGTGGTGCCGGACTCGGTTACCGGGGCGTCATCGCCGATATGAACGGCGGGGAACCACACGTCGAGAACGGTCCCATCGTGGGTAAGGGTGGCAAGGCCGCGTGCGGATGCAGAAGTCATAGCTTTAGGAAAAACCTTCACAAATGCGGGGTAGAGCCTAGCGAAAACTAGGCCATTTCTTTCACCGCTAGAGCATACACAGCTACTTCGACACCGTGTTTACTTGGCGAGGTTTTGTGAGGCGGGACGCAACGATGAGCACGACGGTCAGCGCACTCACTGCAAGGACCTGGTTGCGTGCGGATGGGTCGAAGAGCATGAGAACAACCAATGCGGCAATCGCCAGCAGGGTGGCCCATGGCAGAACCGGGTAGGCGATGACCTCGACGGCGGAAAGCTCACCGTTCTTCTTCATGATTGGGTGCAGCTTCAAGTAGGACAAAACCACGAAGGTCCAGATCACTAGCAGGCAGCCGCCGACTGCATTGAAGAGGAAGGACAGAAGTCCTGGCGGATTCCAGAACTGCAGCAGCACGGAGCCGAATGCGAAAAGCATGGACAAGATGACGGCGAAGACTGGGGAGCCCGATGGGTTCTGCTTTTTAAAGATAGCCGGTGCCGAGCCGTCCTTAGCCATGTCGAAAATTACGCGGGAGGTGGAGTAGATCTGCGCGTTGAATGCAGAAAGCAGGGCCAAAGCGATGATGACTTCCATAAAGCCCGCGGCGAATGGGATTTGCGCGGCCTCTAGCACCAGGGTGAATGGGGAATCGGCGGCTGCATCGGCATCTTGGATGTATTTAAATGGCAAAACCATGGTGATGACCACGATGGCGCCAATGTAGAAGACCATGATGCGGAAGATAACCGCACGCACGGCGGTCGCGACGTTGCGTGCAGGATCCTCCGACTCGGCGGCGGCGATGGTTACCATCTCAATACCGCCGAAGGCGAATGCAACGGCGAGCAATCCGGAAGCAAAGCCCGGCATGCCATTCGGAAGGAAGTTCTCCGTGAAGTTGGTGGTTGCGAGGTCGCCGTTGAAGCCTGGCAGCACGCCAATCAGCATCAGTACGCCCACTGCCAGGAAGGCTAGGATGACGGCCACCTTGATGATGGCGAACCAGAATTCGAACTCGCCGAATCCACGAACGGCTGCAAAGTTGACCACCGCGAAGAAGGAGACTGCGATAAGGGCGGGAATCCACGCTGCGATGTTAAACCAGGAGGCGATGATTGCGGCAGCGCCCGTAATCTCGGCTCCCATCACCATCACTAGCATGAACCAAAACAACCAGCCCAGGGTAAAGCGTGCCCAATTGCCAAAAGCTTGGCCGGCATAGGTGGAAAAGGATCCTAGCGAGGGGCGGGCTGCTGCCATCTCGCCGAGCATCCACATGATGGCGCCGACCAAGAGGCCGGCGACTGCATAGGAAAGCAGAACCGAGGTACCGGACATTTGGATTCCCAGGCCAACGCCTAGAAAGAGGCCTGCGCCAACCGCAGACCCGAGCCCCATCATCGTGAGGTGGCGTGTCTTGAGCTGCTGTGAGGTTTCTGCCATATCGATGCACCTTTTGTGATTTAGAACAAAGTATTGAGAGGTATATTACACAATGCAGCCATCGTGCAAGGTCGCTACGATGGCGCTTTGTGACTTTAGATCTCTTTGCCTCCCCAATCGAATTGACCAAAGCGCTCGTAGACATCCCGAGCCCCTCTCATCATGAGGAGGAGATCGCTGATGCAATAGAGGCAGCCCTACGGGGCCTTGATAATGACAAGATCGAAGTGGTGCGATACGCAAACACCGTCTGCGCCCGCACCAATCGCGGGCTCGAATCCCGCGTGATTCTGGCTGGCCACATCGATACCGTCCCGCTGGCGGATAACGTTCCCCACCACATGGAAGGCGATGTCATGTGGGGCTGTGGCACCGTCGATATGAAGTCTGGCATGGCCGTGTACCTGCACGCTTTTGCTGCGCTTTACGACGCCCCCGACCTCGCCCATGACTTAACAGTCATTGCTTACGAGGGGGAGGAAGTCTCCTCGGAATTTAATGGGCTGGGACATCTGCAAAAAGACCACCCCGAGTGGCTGCACGGCGATCTAGCTCTTTTGGGAGAGCCTTCCGGCGCCATGATCGAGGCCGGCTGCCAGGGTACCATCCGTCTCCGCATCACGGCGCACGGAACCCGCGCTCATTCCGCGCGTGCCTGGCTGGGGTCTAATGCTGCTCATAAACTGGCACCGATCATGGTCAACGTGGCGAACTACGCTCCGCGCGAGGTCACCATTGATGGTTGTACCTATAAGGAAGGTCTCAACATCGTGCATCTGGAATCCGGAGTAGCAACCAACACCATTCCAGATGAGGCATGGATGTTTGTGAACTTCCGCTTCGCGCCAGACCGGAGCTTGCGCGAGGCCATGGCGCATATGCGTGAGGTTATCGGAGAGCATGAAAACGTCACCATTGAGGTTGATGACGAATCCTCCGCAGCCCTTCCAGGCCTGGGCCAGCCCGCCGCTCGCGCGCTTGTCGACGCCGTCGGCGGTAACTTCCGTGCGAAATACGGCTGGACTGACGTTGCTCGTTTTTCCGAGATGGGCACTCCGGCCGTGAATTTTGGCCCGGGTGATCCGGGGTTTGCGCATAAGAAAGACGAGCAGGTTCCAATTGCGCAAATTACTTCCGTGTCCGATGCTTTGATTGAGTATTTAAGCGGCGCAAACGCCAAGGAGGCCTAACCAATATGTCGCCAGAACGTAATCGCACCCTGCGCGGACCATTATTGCTGCGCACCGAGGGCGAGCAGACCTCAACCTATGACCAGCGCCTGCTGGAATCCGGGGCCGACCACGAATGGCAGCACGCGGACCCGTGGCGGGTTCTGCGCATCCAGGGGGAATTCGTCTCGGGTTTTGATGCTTTGGCAAAGCTGCCGAAGGCTGTCACCGTCTTCGGCTCCGCACGTCTGGGCGAGGGCACGCCGGAATATGACTTGGGCGTTCGCGTGGGCAAAGCGCTAACCAATGCCCAGTACGCGGTCATCACCGGTGGCGGCCCAGGACTAATGGAGGCTGCGAATCGTGGTGCTTATGAGGAAAAAGGCCTTTCGGTAGGCCTTGGCATCGAGCTTCCGCATGAACAGGGACTTAACGAATACGTCGATCTGGGATTGAACTTCCGTTACTTCTTTGCCCGCAAGACGATGTTCTTGAAGTATTCCCAGGCTTTTATCTGTCTGCCTGGTGGCATGGGCACCATGGACGAGTTCTTTGAGGTGGCCTGCATGGTGCAAACCGGAAAGGTCACCAATTATCCAATCGTCCTGATGGGCACCGAGTACTGGTCCGGACTCCTAGAGTGGATGAAGTCCACCATGGCAGCACGCGGCCTTATCAGCGCATCAGACATGGACTTGTTCCTGCTTACTGATGACGTCGACGAAGCGGTCGCACACATCGTGAACTCGCACAAGGTGATGAGCGATAAGCGGATTCGTGATGAGCGCTAATCCGCGTAGCGCCAAGTTGGCGCAGGTGATGGCAATTGTCAATCGCACGCCGGATTCGTTCTATGACAAGGGCGCAACCTTCGCCGAAGCTGAGGCCCTTCGCCGCTGTGCCGAGGTGATCGAGCAGGGTGCCAGCATCGTCGACATCGGTGGCGTGAAGGCAGGGCCTGGCGAAGCCGTGGACGCGCAGGAAGAGATCGAGCGCGTGGTTCCCACGATTGCCGCGGCGCACGAGCGCTACCCGGATGTCACCATCTCAGTAGATACATGGCGCGCAAGCGTTGCCGAAGCCGCCATCACAGCCGGGGCGACGCTCATCAATGACACATGGGCGGGCTGGGACCCTGAGCTCATCGAAGTCGCCGGAGAACATAAGGTCGGCTATGTCTGCTCGCATACGGGCGGCGTCACCCCACGCACGCGCCCACACCGCGTGCACTTTGACGACGTCGTAGCGGATGTCATCGCGGAGACGACTGCTCTGGCAGAAAAGGCGGCGAGCCTGGGGTGCCCGGAGGAGCTGGTCTTTATCGACCCAACCCACGACTTTGGCAAGAACACCTTTCACGGGCTGGAGTTGCTGCGCCGCATCGACGAGGTTGTTGCCACGGGCTGGCCGGTACTGATGGCGTTGTCTAACAAGGACTTCGTAGGCGAGACTTTGGACCGCGGCGTCGGCAAGCGCGTGGCAGGGACATTGGCCGCAACCGCGTGGTCGGCGGCGCATGGTGTGGCCGCTTTCCGCGTCCACGAGGTCGCGGAGACCCTCGACGTCATTCGTATGACCGCAGCTATCGAAGGCACGATGGCCCCGCTGAACACCACCCGTGGGCTCGCATGAGCGTTTCTGTCATCATCCCAGCGCTCAACGAGGAAGCAACCGTCGCGAACGTGGTACGAGCCTGTTTGGCAGATGACCCAATGGAGGTCATCGTTGTCGATGCTGACTCCACGGATCACACCGCGCAGCGCGCTGCCGCTGCCGGAGCAAAGGTATACAACTGGCGCGAAATCCTGCCGGAGATTGCGCCGCGGCCGGGCAAGGGTGAATCCCTCTGGCGCGGGGTCGCCGCAGCGCAAGGTGACATCGTGGTCTTCGTTGATGCCGACTTGGAGTCTGCGTGTCCAGGGATGGTCGCGCAGTTGGCTGCGCCGTTTGCGGATCCAGAGATCCAGATGGTCAAAGCTACTTATCGTCGTACCTTCAACGGTGCCCCAAGCGGCGGCGGGCGGGTCACGGAGTTGACCGCTAAGCCTTTGCTGCGCACCTTCTTCCCGGAGCTCGGAGATATCGCACAGCCCTTGGGTGGCGAATATGCGCTGCGCACGTCGCTGGCTCGGGCATTGCCATTTGTTGATGGCTACGGGGTGGAAGCCGGGCTGCTTATCGACGTCGCTAAGCGCTGCGGTGTTTCTTCCATCGCCGAAGTAGACCTTGGCGAGCGCATCCACCGCAACCGGCCGCTGCATGAGCTTGCGCCCATGGCTGAGGTGGTCGCGCGCACGATTTTGTCACGCGACGGAGTAATAGGTCCTGTTGCTCAACGTGAACCATCCGGCGGTAAGCTTTAGCCCATGCTGTCGTGGATTTTGCTTATCGTCGTTCTGCTCGCGTTGGTGGTTTTAGGGACATGGGCGTGGGGCTCGATTTTTGGGCGGGGGGAAGTGCTAGACGATCTTGATGAAAAACGCGATGTGTTGGCAAACAATCAGCGAGCGCTTCAAGATGGCAACTTTGATGACATCAAGTTCGACGTCGTTTCCCATGGATACCGCCAATCCCAGGTGGATGCCTTGCTGGCGGAGGTAGAAAAGCGCTACCGAAGCGAGGGCGAAACAGCTAGACCAATTTCGTAACCGCCCCTTGACTAGCAATAAAGGCGTAGAGTGGTTTGGGTAACCCAAAAATTTTACATCCCAAAGGAGCGGTACAGCTATGGCAGCTATGAAGCCACGCACGACAGGTGGGCCAATGGAAGCGGTTGAGGAGTCCCGCAAAATTGTCATGCGAATCCCCTCCGATGGTGGTGGCCGTATTGTTGTGGAGCTCACAAAAGAGGAGGCTGCGGAACTTGGTTCATTGCTGACCGAAGTTTCCAGCTAGTCTTTAAGGCATGCTTTCACACGTCATCGATGTTCTGGCCGACCCAAACGATGGCACCGCGCTAAGCGGCGCCGACGATTTTGCTCGTCTCGTCTCTGAGTCTGGGCACTCTTTTGATGTGGCCAAACAAGGCTATGTCACCCTTGCCCCCGGGGCAGGGCTAAAGCATAAGGGCGATTCCAGTGAGATGGTTTCCGCGCGTGAGACCTTCTTGTCTTTGGGCCACTTCGCCCCATTTGTGGAGGCTGTCACTGGCGCAGTGCAGGACGCACTTGATGCCAACGAGTTGCCTGAGACTGCCGAGCCTATGCTGCTTGAAGTCGGTGCCGGCACCGGCTATTACCTAGCACATACCTTGGATTCCATCGCTGAGGCCCGTGGCGTTGGTTTGGATATTTCCCCACATGCTGCCAAGCATCTGGCAAAGTGCCATCCGCGCGTTGGCGCCGTGGTGGCGGATGTGTGGGAGCGGTTGCCGCTGCAGGATGATTCCATCGATGCGGTATCGGTGGTCTTTGCCCCGCGCAACCCAGCGGAGTTCCAGCGCATCTTGCGTCCAGGCGGCGAGGTCATTGTCTTGACTCCGGACCTCGGCCATCTGGATGAACTGCGCGAGCCGCTGGGAATCTTGGGCGTGGAAGAAGGCAAGATCGAGCGCATGTACGAGCAGGCCGCCGGCTACCTGGAGCAGGCAGCAGATCCGGTTGATATCTCTTATCCGATGACCCTGGATCGCGCCTCTATTGCCGCGCAGGTTGGCATGAGCCCGTCTGCCCGCCACCTTGAAAAGGAAGAGCTTGCTGAGCGCATGGCAAAATTGCCAGAGACCATGCAGGTCACCGCTCATGCCCGCCTGGACCGTCTGCGCGCAGTCTAAATAGCGGTGGGCAAGGCCAAAGGTCTGGCCGGTTGCACAAACAATAGGGAAAGGCAGAGCACAGATGCTCTGCCTTTCCCTATTGTCGCTTTGAGTGTTAAAACACGTCGCGCTTAGAGCTGCGAGCCTTTGCGCTGCCAGGATTGCTCGATGACGGCCTCACCGGCGGTCTCGACCTGGAGATCAGAGCAACCGCCGTCGAAGTAGACGCGGGAGCCCATGGCTACCTGGCCGCCGTCGGCGTAGACCTCTACGGTGGCACCGTCGACTACGACGGTGAGGGAATCGGAATCACCCTCAGCCAAATGCGCTACGGCAGGAGCCGAGTCCTTGAAATAGGAATCGAAAGCAGTGCCCATGGAACGATCTAAGGTCAGTGTGCTGCCAGCATGGGTGATGACTGCCGCGGGCTTGCCGTTGCCGTCGAGCAAGGTGACGGTGACGGAGGAGCCTTCCGGGACATCCATTACGCCGACCCAGGAGCGGGCGCGCTCTGACTGGCGGATGGCATCCGGCAGGCCGCGCGGCGGAGTCTGGAAGAGCTTGCCTCCCTGGAGGGTGATGCGACGCGGCAGTGCGAGGGTATTGGCCCATCCTTCCTCCTCGAAGGAAGGATGCGCTGCAGGATCGTCGCCGCGGCCATTGCCGTTGAGAAGACCCAGGACAACCGCTTCGTCGTAGCGGGTCTCCTGCGGGACGGTGCCCTCGGTGGCGTTGGTGTTGCGCGGGCGGGAGAAATCGTGGCCGAAGTCGATGCGCTGGAAACCGGAGGCGACGGTGAAGGTGGTGCCCTCCAAGCGGCCGACGAGGTAACCGGAGACATCGCGGTTATCGCGCTCAAGGGTAACCAGGAGGACGTCGTAAATGCGCTCATCTACCTCGTCACGCAAGCGGACCAGGCGTGGAGAGACAACCGGTGGAATCGGCGAGTTTGCCGGGACCTCGCCCTCGTTGAAACCAGGATCGCCATTGAACTCGAGCGGGCCTTCCACATCCCAGGTCAAGCCGTCGGCCGAGCGCAGGATAACGGGCAGCGGCGCGTCGGAGTGGCCGGTTAGTGCGAGCATGAGCCAGCCCTCGTGGCCTTCATCGCGGTCGGCCGCGACCCAGTCTGGAACCACGGAAGGCGAGCGGAAGCGGGAGTAATTGGTGACGTTGGCGGCTACCTCGCCATAGCGCACGACATTCGGGTCTAGTGCGTTGGAGTCATCCGAAATTTCGCAGACATCGTTGAAATCGGTGTAGCGTGCTAAACGCACCGAGGTGCCGGTGGAAGTCACGGAGGTGAAGTAGAGGTTGATAGCATCTTCGCCCGCGGCTACAGAACCGGCGCGCAAGGAAAGCTCACCGCCGACAGGGGCAAGTGCGTCGTCGCACTCCAACCAATCGAATGGAAATTCTTCAGAATAGTTGTGTCCCCAGCGCGCCGGGGCGGAAAGTTCGTGGCGGTACTGGAAAAACAGGTGCCACGTATTGCCGTCTAGCAGCACGCCGGCCGGAGCCTCGAGGACTCCAGACTCAGGGGTGAAGTGCAGTTCGGGGCGATGGGTTGTCACAAAGTGCCTTTCTAAAGATTCTCGATTTAAATCAGTGCGCGGTAAATATCTACGGTCTGGGAGGCGATGGTGGCCCACGAGAACTTCTCCACAGCTCGCGTGCGGCCGGCTTGGCCGAATGCGGTTGCGTGCTCCTTGTCGGCGACGACCTGGTTGACGGCAGCAGCGAGGTTGGCCTCGAAGTCAGCGACCGCATTTTCGTCGTAGTGGACGAGGATTCCGGTCTCACCGTCGACGACAACCTCGGGGATTCCTCCGACGTCAGATGCAACTACTGCAGTCCCGCACGCCATGGCCTCCAAGTTAACGATTCCCAAAGGCTCGTAGATAGAAGGACACACGAAGACGTCGGCGCCAGAGTACACCTCTTGGATGAGGCTGCGAGAGAGCATTTCCTGCACCCAGAACACGCCGTCGCGGTTGGCCTGCAGGTCTTCGACCAAAGCTGCGGTTTCCGCGGCGATTTCTGGAGTATCGGGAGCGCCTGCGCACAGCACCAGCTGGACGTCTGAATCAAACTGGGCCGCGGCCTTCAGCAGGTGCTTCACGCCCTTTTGGCGGGTGATGCGGCCGACGAAGGCAACGATGGGGCGCTGCTTGTCGACGCCGAGTTTGTCCAGGTAGTCTGCCTCGCGCGGCTGCCACAGCTCGGTATCGATGCCATTGAGCACAACATGCACCTTGGACTCATCGATGCGGGGATAAGCATCCAGAATGGAGGCTTTCATGCCGGCGGAAACCGCGATGACGCCGTCGGCGTATTCCATGGCGTTTTTCTCGGACCACGAGGAAATCTCGTAGCCGCCACCGAGCTGCTCACGCTTCCATGGGCGGTGCGGCTCCAAAGAGTGGGCGGTGACCACATGCGGGATGTCGTAGAGGCGGGCGGCGAGATGGCCGCCGAGGCCGGAGTACCAGGTGTGGGAATGCGCGATATCAATATCGGAAGCTGCATTAGCCATGCGCAGACCCGTGGAAAGAGTTTGGATGGCGGGGTTGGCTGCGGAAAGTTCTGGATCAACGCCGTGGTTGAAGACGTCCTTTTCCTCGCGTGGGCCACCCATGCAGTGAACGGAAACATCGATTAACTCCCGCATGAAGCGGGTTAGCTCGGCGACGTGCACGCCAGCGCCACCGTAAATTTCAGGTGGGTATTCCTTGGAAAAAATTCCGGCTCTCATGTCCTCCCAGAATACGGAGAAAATCCATACCGTGCAGAAAATTCCCGTGGGGGTAGTTTCTGACCTATTTCCTCTGCGAAGCGGCCTAAAACTGAATAGGTTGGAACATGTGAAAACCCAGCCTAATGTCCTCGCCATTGTCCTCGCCGGCGGTGAAGGCAAGCGCCTATTCCCCCTTACGGAAGATCGCGCAAAGCCCGCCGTCCCCTTCGGCGGCTCCTACCGTCTCATCGACTTCGTCCTGTCTAACCTCGTCAACGCGGGCTACCTCAAGATTGCGGTGCTCACCCAATACAAGTCCCATTCCCTCGACCGCCACATCTCGCAGGCTTGGAATTTGTCTGGCCCGACTTCCCAGTACATCGCCTCCGTGCCCGCCCAGCAGCGTCGCGGTAAGCGTTGGTACAACGGTTCCGCCGACGCTATTGTCCAGTCGCTTAACTTGATTTATGACGAAAAGCCGGACTATGTCATCGTCTTCGGCGCCGACCACGTCTATCGCATGGACCCGCAGCAGATGGTTCAGGAACACATCGCTACTGGGCTCGACTGCTCCGTGGCGGGCATTCGCGTGCCGCGTAGCGAGGCCACCGCATTTGGCTGCATTCAGGCAGACGGCATGGGAACCATCACGGAGTTTTTGGAAAAGCCGGATAATCCGCCTTCGACTCCGGATGATCCGAACATGACCTATGCGTCCATGGGTAACTACGTCTTTACGGCCGATGCTCTGATTGAGGCCCTGCTCAAGGACGAGGAGAACGAAAACTCCGACCACGACATGGGCGGCGACATCATTCCGTACTTCGTGGAGCGCGGGCAGGCGCATGTTTATGACTTCATGGCGAATGACGTGCCAGGTTCCACTGAGCGCGACCATGGTTATTGGCGCGATGTGGGCACCATCGATTCTTTCTACGAAGCGCACATGGACTTAATTTCGGTGCACCCGATTTTTAATCTTTATAACAATCATTGGCCCATCCACTCCACGGATGAGTCCAACCTTCCGCCAGCGAAGTTCGTCCAAAACGGTATCGCGCAGTCTTCCATGGTGGCCCCCGGCTGCATCATCTCCGGCGGCACCGTGCGCAACTCTGTGCTGTCCTCGGACGTGCATGTGGCCGACGGAGCTTCAGTAGAAGGCTCGGTGCTGCTGCCAGGCGTGCGCGTGGGCAAGGGCGCGGTTGTCCGCCATGCCATTTTGGATAAGAACGTGGTGGTTTCCGAAGGTGCCATCATCGGCTGCGACCGCGAGCGCGACGAGTCCCGCTTTAAGGTCTCTGCCGGCGGCGTTGTCGTCGTGGGCAAGAACGAAACCGTCTAGCGCACCGCGGCGGGGAGAAAACACAGAAGCCTCACACGAGATGAAGGGGCAGCCGCCTGTATCTCGTGTGAGGTTTCTACTTTCTTAGCGCTTGGTGATAAGCGTTAGGCCGGAACCCAGTGGTAGACGGGTTACTACGGCGTCTTCGAGTGAGCGGGCGAGCTCGTCTGCTTCTCGGGCAGCGGCAGTGTCGCGGTCGCTGCGGGTGGTGTCGGCGAGGGTGCCATCCAACAAAGAGTTCGCGAGAACCAGCGTGCCGTTCTTACGCAGCAGTGGGAAAGCGGCGTTGATAAGAGCCGGCATATCCAGCGCGGGAACGTCTGCGAAGATCAATTGATAAGAATCGGTGGCGAGACGTCCCATGACCTCCAGAGGATGGGAGGGCAAAAAGCGCGCGCGGGTGGTGGCAAAGCCAGCCTCACGGAAGGTGGACTTCGCCATGGCCTGATGCTCTGCCTCCGGATCGATGCAGGTGACGATTCCATTGTTAGGCAGGCCCTGCAGGAGGTAGATTCCGGCTACAGCAGCAGCCGGAGTAATGGCGATGGCCTGGGGGCGATCAGCGCCAGAGCTGGCTGCGGAAAGGGAGGAAAGAAGCTGCCCGGTTGCTTCGTCCGGTACGGACAAGCCAAATTCCTCGGCATGGGAACGGGCCCCGGCGAGTGCCGTAGAAACTTCGCTGGTGGATTCGATGTAAGAACGCAGTGCGTCGTATGCCGTATTAGTCACAACCTAAACCATAGGTAATTTTCTGTGTATGCGGTGTCAAGACGCCAGGATTGTTACTGATGAGGTAGAAGTTTTTGTTTTTCGGTGACGCTCACAGTCACTTCGCAGAGTACTGTCTGGCGTTTTGAAGCTCGGTATAGGAAGATGAAAGCATGAAAAGGAAGCATCGCGTCGATTCGTCTTTGCGCCAGGAAACTGGTGTGGCCACTAGCCCAACGGAGCCTCACGTCGCTGCTTCCGAAGAACTCAGCGGCACAGCCGCGTTCGACGCCGGCCAGGCTGCGATGCCTTCGTGGTCGGAGCTCGTGGACGAGCATGCAGACTCCGTTTACCGCCTGGCATACCGCTTGTCCGGTAACCAGCATGATGCAGAGGACTTGACCCAAGAGACCTTCATGCGTGTGTTCCGCTCGCTTGATAAGTATCAGCCCGGTACTTTCCGCGGCTGGTTGCACCGGATTACCACCAACCTCTTCTTAGATATGGTCCGCCATCGTGCCAAGATACGGATGGAGGCCCTGCCGGAAGATTATGAGCGCGTGCCCGGCACCGATATGACCCCGGAGCAAGCTTATACCGTGGCCAACTTGGACCCGATCTTGCAAAAGGCGCTCGACGAGCTGGCCCCTGACTTCCGTGTAGCAGTTGTTCTGTGTGACGTCGTGGGAATGAGCTACGACGAAATCGCAGAGACCCTGGGCGTGAAGATGGGTACCGTTCGTTCGCGCATCCACCGCGGCCGTGCACAGCTGCGCGCGGCTCTCGAAACCGCCGCGCAGACCAACGACGAAGCCCGAGTTTTGCTCCGTAGCCGCTAGGCCGCCCACGCTAAAGTGCAATGAGGTCTATTGTGGAGACTAATTAACGAACCCAACGTTCGATAGAAAGGTAGGTGGCAAAACTCCCGTGGAGGATTCTGCACATCAGCACCGCGCCTCGTTTCATATGCGTGGAGTAGAAGGCGCCACCACCACCTTTGACAAGACTCTTGCCAAGGCCCGTGATAAGGCCAAAGCAAGGGCTCGGCGGGCTGATTCCATTGGGCACTTAGGCCCCGAAGCTGTGGCAGCCTTCGTCGATGGCGAGATGGATCCCAAAGCCACTCATCGTGTGCATGTTCACCTGGTGCACTGCGCTGAATGTCGCGCCGACGTCCGTGAGCAGCGCCGTGCTTCCCAGTGGGTGCGCAACTGCAACGTTGACCACCAAGTGCGTGCACCGAAAGATTTGATGGCCAAGCTGGCCGGAATCGCAGCTGAAGCAGCTGACGAGGACGCCGCCACACCTGAAAAAGGGCGAAACAATTTCAGCGCACACGGCGGTACCAGTGGCGTCGGCGAGCGCGATATCCTTGACAAGGTCGAGATGGTCATTCGCGCCATCAAGCACAATCAGAGGCGTTAATGCAGTGGCGCTAAGTGGCGCTATTAGCAGCGGAGTCAAGGCGAATGAGGTTGGTGCCCGTTTCACATAGCGCACAGGCGCTAACGGAGGGCTAAGATAGCATAGTGTTTTCTTCAATCGGTTGGACAGAGATTGCCGTCATCGTGCTTCTTGGCATCGTGATCATCGGTCCAGAGAGGCTCCCCGGCGTAATCATGGATGTCCGTGCGGCAATCTATGCTGCGCGTAAGGCAATCAACAATGCCAAGGCCGAACTACAAGGTGAAATGGGCGGCCTGAGCGAGGAATTTGAAACTTTGCGTGGCCCCATCAGCCAGGCCGCCGAATGGACGCGCTTGGGCCCACGCGGTGCTATCACCAAGGCTCTTTTTGACGGAGACGATTCCGCTTGGGATGATTTCGACCCGCGCAAGCTGACAGAGGGAATGGGCAAACCGCATCTAAGCGCGGGCGATGAGCAAGCGCACTCCGCAGCGCAGCGCGGTGCTTCCGGGCCACGTGCCCAACACAGTCAGCGCAGTCAACAGGCGAATTCAGGTCAGCAGGGCCAGCAGCGCCCGACCTTCGACTACTCCCAGATTTACGCGGCACCGGCACAACCGCAGCAGAGCTCGGCTCAACAGCCGCAGGCACCTACGCCAAAGTCGGCGCCAAAGTCGGCACCAACTGCGGCAAATGACAACGCAGAAGGAACCGGCTTTTCTTGGGCTGATGTTACCTAAGCAGTAACTGCTTTAGGCGTCTGCCTAATTTTTTAGTGGCGGGTAACGCCCAGACCTAAGGTCTTGCCCACCAGAGAGTCGTTGCGGATGGCGAGCTTATCCGCTAGCTGCTTGATTGCCGTTGCAGAAGGAGAATCCGGGGCGGCGGTGATGATTGGTTCGCCGGCATCGCCGCCGGTGCGCAGAGCCGGATCGAGCGGCACCTCAGCCAAGACAGGCACCTCGTAGCCCAAGATGGTGCTAAGGCGCTCTGCTACAACCTTGCCGCCGCCGGTACCAAAGATATCCATCGTGGAACCGTCAGGCAGCACCATGGCGCCCATGTTCTCAATAACGCCGGCTACGCGCTGGCGAGTCTGCTGCGAGATGGAGCCTGCACGCTCTGCCACCTCCGCGGCTGCTGCCTGCGGGGTAGTGACGATGAGCAGCTCGGCGTTCGGGATGAGCTGAGCCACGGAAAGCGCGACGTCGCCAGTGCCGGGTGGGAGATCGAGCAGTAGAACGTCCAGATCGCCCCAGAAGACGTCAGCCAGGAATTGCTGCAGCGCGCGGTGCAGCATCGGGCCGCGCCAGACCACAGGGGCGTTGCCCTCGACGAATTGGCCAATGGAGATGTGCTTGATGCCGTGGGAAATTGGTGGCAGCAGCATTTCATCATCAATGACGGTGGGGCCGGCGGTCGAACCCAGCAGGCCCGGTACGGAGTGGCCGTAGATATCGGCGTCGACAATGCCAACTTTTAAGCCCTTGGCCGAAAGCGCGGCTGCGAGGTTGACGGTGGTGGAGCTCTTGCCGACGCCGCCTTTACCAGAGGCCACCGCGAACACGCGCGTGGTGGATTCTGGCTTGGCGAAAGGAATCTCCGGCTCAGCCTGGCCGCCGCGCAACTTCTGCTTTAAAGCGCGACGCTGTTCATCGCTCATGGCATCCATGGTCACGCTGACATTGCCAACGCCCTCGATGTCCTCGAGGACGGCTCGAGTGTTGGCTTCGATGGTGTTTTTCATCGGGCAGCCGGCAATGGTCAGATAGATTTCGACGCTGACGTCATTGCCGTCGATGGCGACGGATTTCACCATGTCGAGCTCGGTGATAGGGCGGCCGATTTCTGGGTCTTCAACCCGGCTAAGGGCCTCCCGAACGGCGGATTCAGTAATAGCGCTAGTCATAACCCAACCCATCTTAGCCCCTTATTAAATACAGGAAAACGCTGGGATAAGGCGGCGTCGGAAAGCCCAGCAGTGCCGTGTAGAATTTTAGGAATATTTAGGAAGAACCATAACTTTAAGGAGAACTGTGCCGATGCGATCCCGCCGCCTTGTAGCGACGCTAGCGACTGCCGGACTGGCATTGGCTGCATTGAGCTCCTGCACCAAATTTGATCCTTCGGCGGATGAAAAGCCTGGCTTGCACCAAGCGGTAACCATATCCGTCAACCCAAAGTCCAAGCGGCAGCTGTTGCTCGCTGAGTTGTATAAGCAGACTTTGGAGTCCCAGGGCAGAGCCGCAAATGTGGCCAGTAATGAGGAACTGGAGGCCACCTCTGCTAACGAGCAGAACCTCCCGCTTATCGAGAGCGGCGACGGCGCAACGAACTTCTACATCGGTTGCACCGGTGAATTGCTCGATGCCTTCAACCCTGTTGCCGCACGCGAGATTTCGAAGCGCTACGAGGAAGACCAAAAGGACCCCTCGGGCGAGGATTTCTTGGCTACTACCCACGTGGCGCTGATGAATGCGCTACCGCCGGACCTCGCGGTGGTAGAGCCTTCCAGCGCGCAGGGGTGCAAGGAAGCGGAGCCGGATCTGCCGCAGAACTACGTCGTGGTTTATTACAAGGGTCTTTTTGACCGTGAGGAACGCCTCGCAGTGTCTTCCCTGACCAAGTTTTTGACCGATGGGGAAATCCGTGAGCTGCTGGAAAAGACCGACGAGTCCGGTTCTCTGGAGCAAACCGTAAGTGATTGGAACTCGCAATCCAATGCGGGCACAGTCATGGATACCGGCGGTGATTCCAACTCTTCCGGAGGATCCGATCTGACCTCCGGCGATGAGAAAAAGGACAATTCGAGCAAGCCGAAGTCCTAGCTTGGCTGCTGAGCAGCTCCTCGTAGAGCTTGCTTTTTCGAAAATATACTAAAGCGCCCTTGCTACCTCTATTCGAGGCGGCAAGGGCGCTTTAGCCGTTATATCTGGCTTTTAAGCCTTAGACATCGAAGGCCTCTTCAAGCAGCTTCTTCTGCTCGATCTGGTGGACCTTGGCGATACCGGTTGCAGTCGAGGACTGCGCACGGCGAGATACGCGGACCATTTCCGGCATGTCCGGAATGAGCTCACGCAGGTGCTCGTTGTAGAAAGGCCATGGGCCCTGGTTTGCTGGTTCGTCTTGGACGAAGCGAACCTGGGTGGCATTGGGGAAGGCCTTGAATGCCTCTGCGAGACGGTTGAACGGAATCGGATGCAGCATCTCGAGGCGGACGATTGCGACGTCATCGCGGCCGTCTGCTTCCTTCTTCTTAGCCAGCTCCCAGTAGAGCTTGCCGGAGACCAGCATGATGGTCTTGACCTTCTCGGCGTCGCCTACAACCTTGCCCTCGTGGTCAACGAAGTTCGGGTCATTGATGACGGACTGGAAGTGCTTGATTTCGGTGAACTCGGAGATAGCAGAAGCGGATGCCTTGTTACGCAGCATGGACTTCGGAGTAAAGACGACCAGCGGACGCTTCATGGAGCCCAGCGCCTGGCGACGCAGCAGGTGGAAGTGGTTAGCCGGGGTAGAAGGCTGAGCCACCGTCATGGAGCCCTCAGCGCACAGCTGCAGGTAACGCTCGATGCGGGCAGAGGAGTGGTCTGGGCCTTGGCCCTCGTAGCCGTGCGGCAGCAGCAGAACCAGGCTGGAGAGCTGGCCCCACTTTGCCTCACCGGAGGACAGGTACTCGTCGATGATGGTCTGTGCACCGTTTGCGAAGTCACCGAACTGTGCCTCCCATGCAACGAGTGCGTCCTGGTTACCCACGGAGTAGCCGTACTCGAAGCCCATGCCTGCGTACTCGGTCAGGGCGGAGTTGTAAATCAGGAAGCGGCCGCCGTTGCCCTTGGTCTGAGCCAGGTAGTTCAGCGGGTTGTACTCGGAGCCATCGCGCGGATCGACCGGGATAGCGTGGCGCTGGGTGAAGGTACCGCGGCGGGAATCCTCACCGGCCAGGCGGACCAGCTTGCCCTGGTTAGCCAGGGAGCCGAAGGCGATAAGCTCGCCCCAGCCCCAGTCGATGCCGCCCTCGGTGGAGGTCTTCAGGCGTTCCTTGGCAACGCGGGCAACACGCTTGTGGTACTCGAAGCCCTCTGGGCCGTTGGCGTAGGCCTGGCCAATTTCCTCGATCTCCTCGGCGGTGATGGAGGTATCCAGACCGTGGGTCAGCTCCTGCGCAGAGGTGATACCGTGCTGCTCGCCAGGGGCACCGGCCTCCGATTCCTTGACCTCGGTGAAGACGGATTCCATCTGGTCGTGGAAGTCACGAGCTGCAGCCTCAGCGTCTGCTTCGGACAGGTCGCCACGGCCGATGAGCTCCTCGGTGTAGATCTCACGGACAGACTTGTGGTCATCGATGATGGAGTACAGCTCCGGCTGGGTCATCGAAGGATCATCTGCCTCGTTGTGGCCGCGCAGGCGGTAGCAGATGAGATCGATGAAGACGTCCTTGCCGAACTTGCGGCGGTACTCAGTAGCCAGCTGGCCAACCCAGACAACTGCTTCTGGGTCGTCACCGTTGACGTGGAATACCGGGCAATCGAAGCCCTTTGCCAGGTCGGTGGCGTAGTGGGTAGAACGTGCGGAATCCGGGGTAGTGGTGAAGCCCACCTGGTTGTTGACCACGATGTGGACGGTACCGCCGGTGGTGTAACCACGCAGCTGGGACAGGTTGATGGTCTCCTGAACAATGCCCAGGCCGTTGAAGGAGGAGTCACCGTGCAGCATGACTGGGACAACGGAGAAGCCGTCCTGGCCCTTGTCCAGTAGGTCCTGCTTAGCGCGGGCGATGCCCTCCAAGACTGGGTCAACGGCCTCGAGGTGAGACGGGTTAGCAGCCAGGCTGACGTCGATTTCGCCGTCACCGAACATCTGGATGTGGTGACCCTGGGAACCCAAGTGGTACTTAACGTCACCGGAGCCACCGAGCTGGCCACCCTTGTAGTTGCCGTCGAACTCGCCGAAGAGGTCAGCCAGTGGCTTGCCAACAATGTTGAACAAGACATTCAGGCGGCCACGGTGCGGCATGCCGATGACGACCTCGTCGAGGCCCTGGCCCGCAGCAGTGTCCACGATGGCATCCATCAGCGGGATGAGGGACTCAGCTCCCTCGAGGGAGAAGCGCTTCTGGCCGACGTACTTGGTGTGCAGGAAGTTTTCGAATGCCTCAGCAGCGTTGACCTTCTGCAGGATGTACTTCTGCTCAGCGTTGGATGGCTTTGGCATGCCAGCCTCGAGGCGATCCTGCAGCCAGCTGCGCTCATCGCGGTCCAAGATGTGGGCGTACTCGGAGCCGACCTTCAGCGTGTAAGCATCACGCAGACGCTTGACGACGTCGCGCAGCTTCATGGTCTCCTGGCCACCGAAGCCGCCGACGTTGAAGGTGCGGTCCAGATCCCAGATCGACAGGCCGTGGGTCTTAAGGTCAAGGTCGCGGTGATCCGGCCAAGGCAGGCCCGGCTGACGCCAGCCAAGTGGGTTGACGTTGGCGAGGAGGTGGCCGCGGGAGCGGTAAGCCTCGATGTACTGCATGACGCGGGTGTTCTTGTCCACGCCGGTGTTCGGGACATCCTGTGCCCAGCGGAATGGCTGGTAAGGAACGCCCATGGACTCAAACAGCTCGTCCCAGAAGCGATCATCGGTGATCAGCTGGCCCAAGGTGCGCAGGAACTCGCCGGACTCCGCGCCCTGGATGACGCGGTGATCGTAGGTGGAGGTCAGAGTGACCAGACGGCCTACACCCATGTCAGCCAGACGGTCCTCGGAGGTGCCGGCGAACTCAGCCGGGTAATCCATGGAGCCGACGCCGATGATGGCGCCGGAGCCCTTGGTCAGGCGGGCGATGGAGTGGCGGGTGCCGATGCCGCCCGGGTTGGTGAGGTTGATGGTGACGCCGGAGAAGTCATCCATCGTGAGCTTGTTTTGGCGGGAGCGGTTGACGATGTCCTGGTATGCGTCAACGAACTCGGAGAAGGACATCTTCTCGGCTTCCTTGACCGCTGCCACAACGAGTGCGCGGGAGCCATCTTTCTGCGGGAGGTCGATAGCGAGGCCCAGGTTGACGTGCTCTGGCTGTACGACAGTCGGCTTGCCGTCCTTGACCTCGTAACGGACGTTCATGTCTGGGTGGATCTGGGTCGCCTTGACCAAGGCGTAGCCCAAGATGTGGGTAAAGGAAATCTTGCCACCGCGGGTGCGCTTGAGGTGATCGTTGATCATCGCGCGGTTTTCCCACATCAGCTTGACTGGAACGTCGCGCACGGTGGTTGCGGTTGGAATCTCGAGGGACTCGTCCATGTTCTTAGCGATTGCCTTGAACATGCCCTTGAGCTGACGCTCGCCAGCCTCCGGAGCCTCGCCGATGCGATCGAGCGGGGAATCTGGGTAGTTCTTCTTGGAGTCAGAATCCTTGCCTGGCTTCTCTGCTACCTTCGCTGGCTTTGCTGCTGGCGCACCGTTCGGGGTAGCAGAATCTGCAGCTGGCTTCGCCGGAGTGGACTTCTTCGCGGAGGATTGTGCAGCGGCTGCTGGGGCAGAAGCCGCGTTCTTCGGTGCTCCGTTGGCCTCAAAGTAATCGCGCCACTCCTTATCTACGGAGTTGGGATCCTTTGAGTACTGCTGGAACTGTTCGTCAATCAGCCACGCATTGGGGCCGAAAATGCTCGAGTTGCTCACGGCAGGAATTCGCCTCATTTCCTTGTTAATTACGGTTCGTTAATGGGACTTTAGTAGGGCCTTTGCGCGGGTGCACACAGCACCCCGAAAAGTGTCTTCAACCATGATACGTTCCGAGTTGTTTTGCTCACTAGGTCAGGGGTGAAAGCGCCCCTTATGAGGTGGGCAAAGGCGAAAGTTGCTCGCCAGCATGCTCAATTACCTTCTTGGCAAGTTTCCGGTTGGCAGAAGTGCCGAGCACTGCACCGATGCCCATTGGCATCAGCTTGGAGACCCATGCCCATTTCAGGCGCTTGGTTACCTGCTTGGCAAAAAGCTTGGTGAGACGGCCGTTGAGACCGCTTAGGGTTGGGCCGGTAAAGCGCGACAGGGTGGCTGCGGAAGTAACGCCCTTGACGGTGCCCATGTCGCCGACCAAGGTGTCAACCAAGGCGCTGCCCTTAGAACCGGTCAGCACCAGCAGAACCAGGGCACGGCGCCGTTCTTCGTCTTCGATGTTGTCACCGCGCAGGTAAGCAGAAGACAATACGTACCAGGAGGTAGCTTCCAGGAAAACCACGGATTCTGCCGCGATAGCAGCGATGCCGGCGATGGTGCCTACACCCGGAACTGCGGCGGAAGCACCGGCAGCAGCACCAGTGCCAGAGACTAGGTTAAGCAAGTGCTTATCGAGGATTGCTTGGATTTGTGCTGGGCTTGACTCCGGATTGCGTTTGCGAAGGCCATCAACGTATTTCTTGATAACACCAGACTGCGCTGCGACTGCTTTGTCTAGGCCATCTAAAAGCGCGTTGGTGACGCGGTTGGCTTCCTCCGGGTTGATCTCATAAACATTGTCGGAGTTGGTGGGATTTGCCGGGCCCGTCGCGTTGTTAGAAACCCTCTTTTCAATTGCGCCTTTTGCCTTATCTAAAATGCTCATCTTCTAAATCACCTCTAAAACTGTTTATGACAACCGGTATTTGGTTGCCTGTTGTAAAACCACCGTAGCGAAGTGTCTCTGCTTTTTCCTGAGCGCTTGCTGTGGATTTAGCAATAGCGTTGGTCGAGAATTTTTTAAGTATCCAAACCCGCCTAAAAGAGAGAAACTTTTCTAGTCTTAGAAGTATGAAAGCTGAGGGGAGCTTCGGGGATATATCCCGTGAAACTAGTTCCGCCGCTGCCCGCATGCATGCAGCGGATGCGCATCGTCGTGCGCGCGCTGCGGCGGAGGCCGCAGCCAACGTGTGGGAAGACGAGCTGACGGTACGGACTTCATCTGGCTGGGTACGTGGCACGAGGGAAGAAGATCTCCGTACAGATCGCCCAATTTCCGCGCCCGTGCGCTCTTGGAGGGGCATTCCATTCGGCGCCGATACCAGCGGCGCCCAGCGTTTTCGTGCTGCCGAGAAAGCTCCCAGTTGGGAAGGCGTACGCGAGTGCTATGACTTTGGTCCAGTAGCCCCGCAGCCTATCTATTCTTGGCAAGATCGCGTCGCGGGCGGAGAGGATTGCTTGCATCTCGACGTCGTTCGCCCAGACAACGACGAAAAGCTGCCGGTGGTGGTCTACATCCATGGCGGCAGTTTCATCGTTGGCTCCTCGCACATGCTTATGCTGCGTGGATTCGAACTGGCTGCGCAGATGAACGTGGTCTACGTTTCCATCAACTTCCGTTTGGGGGCGCTGGGCTATTTGGATCTGCGCAGCCTGGGAGGCGAGTGCTCGGCCAATCCAGCGGTATCGGATCAGCTCCTGGCCTTGCAGTGGGTTAAGGAAAATATCGCCGCTTTCGGCGGAGATGATGGCAACATCACCTTGATGGGTGAATCTGCCGGTGGCGCAGCGGTGTTGACACTGATGACGGTGCCGCGTGCGCACGGGCTGTTTCATCGTGCGATTGCGCAGTCGCCGCCGATTGGCATGCTGCATTCGCGGGCGCAATCAACGTTCTGGGCGCGCGAGTTGGTCAACCGTATGGCCTTGCCGCGCGCGGCCAGCGTGGATGATTTGCGCGAGGCTGAATTCGGCGACATAGTGCGCGCCGGCCAATCGATGATGTGGCGTGCGGGCGAGCTTTTCCACTTGAATTCCTGCTACGCGCCCACGGTGGATGACGATCTGATTCCTTTGCATCCGTTGGAGGCTTTCGCCCAAGGCAAACAAGCCGATGTACCGCTTTTGGTGGGGACGAACTCGGACGAGGCGAGCTTTGGCAAGTTTCTCTACCAGCGTCAGAGTGCGCGCCGGCGCGCCGCGTTGCGCCTGCTTGCTTCCTTCGACGAGGTCAACGCCCCAGCGGTGGTGGAGGCCTATGGCGGGGCAGTTGCTCGGCAGGATTTTGCGCACCTGCTTACCGACGCCCTGTTCTGGGCGCCCACCGTACGAGTTGCCGATGCGCACTCGCGGGAGCACGAGACCTGGATGTATCGCTTCGATTTTGCGCCAGCGGCGTTGAAGTGGCTTGGGCTAGGAGCGATGCACTCGATGGAGCTGTCCAATATCTTCGGCGATCCTGGCGCTTCCCGGGTCTCCGCACTGACCCGCATGGGTGATAGTGCCCTGATGGATGACATGACCCAACTCATGCAGTCGCAGTGGTCCTCTTTCATCCATACTGGCCGGCCAAACGAGAACTGGCCGCGCTATGAGCCAAGCCAGCGCAAGACCATGATTTTTGACTCGGAGCCGCAGGTCGTGGTTGCGCCCTTCGAGCGGCGTCGCCAGGCATGGCAGAACTATCACATGCTCGAGTGGGGAAGCGGTCGACCCGAGCTTTTGGCTGCGCTTGGTTTAGAAACACGGCGGCAGGATAACGGGTAGGCTTTGAGGAGCCTTGGTGATAGCCATGGTGACCAACTGCCACATGGATGGATTGCACTGATGAGCTTTTTTGAAGATATCGCTTCTGCGTTGGACGCTGAGGGAATTGAGTCCCGCGTCAATGATGACGTGATGTTTGTGCCCATTACTTCGGATCTTGAGATTCAACTAGTGGAAATTGACCCAATCCTGCCTGCCGCGAATGTCTACATTGCGGCAGCGGATGTGGATGAAGACGATGAAGACTTTGAGGCCGTCCTGGTCTCGGTGGCCTTCTCCGTGGATGATGCAGTTGAGGCTGTGGCAAAGCACATCGCTACCGATCAGGTAGTGACGGTTTTGCGGGACCTGCTGGAAGGCACCGATGAACGCATTGCGGACCTTGAGTTTATGCAGGATGAGTTCAACCCGAACCTCGTCGTGGCTGAGGTGGCTAACGACTCTGAGCTGCGCGTGCTCGTAGAGACTGTCGATGGCGTGCCCTCTGCCATCGTGCGTTTCTTGGCATTCGACTTTGACGAGGAAGAGTATGACGAGCTCGAGGATGAAGCCATCAACGAGCTGTGGGAGCAGGACGAGGACGATGACTTGAGCGAGGAGCAGCGTCTTGCATTGTTTGAGGTCGGCGAGGCTCACGATTCCGCCCCAATCATTGAAGTCCCGGCCGAGGCCTTGGAGCTTGGTACCTACACTGACTTCGATCGCCTCTTTGATGTGCTGAGCTTGGTCTCCGATCAAGCTCTGGACTGGGAGTGTCAGTTGGTTTCCTTCGACGATGCACAGTTTGAGGAGCCCGACGTCTACGACATCTTCGGCGCTGACGACGATGAGGATGAAGCGCTAGATGATGAAGATGATGATGTCATCGATGACTACGATGACGAGGATGAGCTCTAAACTGGGCGCCGTATCGGGCCTCTTCCGCAATCGCTGGCGTCAACTAAGCGTCCTCTTCTCGGTGCTGGTTGCCGCAGGCGCGTGGTCTATGTCGACATCCCCGCAGTTCCGGGAGATAACCTATACCTTCTCGAGCCCTTTGACCATCACCATTTGGGCGTTGGGCTTGGTTGCAACTGCGGGCCTATTACTTTCTAGGTACGGGCTATTTCCGCGCTATATGATGTTCAACCCCGTGATGGGGATGGCGCTGAATATGCTTATTGGCTCTTTGGTGGTAGGAACGAACATCCCCTTTTATTTCGATACTTTGGGCACTATCGTGGTTGCCATTTTGTATGGGCCTACCTTGGGTATGGCTACAGGCCTCGGCGCTTCTGTGCTGAGCGCTAGTTATGCTGCGCATCCTTTAGCCTTTATCCCTGTGTCCATGTTCGTAGGGTATATCTTCGGTGCGCTGGCGCAACGGCGCATGTTCCGTTACGTGGCAACCACCATCGTGATTGGCCTGCTGGCCGGATGCTTGTCCGGCATGCTTGTCGTCTATCCCACGATCTATTCGCTCGGTGGGGAAGGCGATATCGGGCGTGAAGGCCTGTTGAACTTCTACCAGATGGTAACTGGAAATGACCGCTTGGCCATTATCTGCCAGGCGCTTACCTCTGATTCCATTGACAAGGCCTTCACGGTCGTTGCGGCGTGTCTCCTCATCCGTTTTGCCCCTGCCGGCTTGCGGTCCTATGCCGTCTATCCCGGAAACGCAGCAATTGCGGATAGCGTCTTCCGTGAAAATAGCGAAAACCTTGGGCACGGCGATGGCATTCGCCGCGGTTTGCGCTATATGGACCGTGGTATCAGCCGCTATGCTGCCTGGCTAAAGCCTGCGAAGAGTGAGACTGGAGAGTGAACCGGAAGGTAGGCACTGTCAACTAGCCACACGAACCGCTGCGCTTCGGCATTGGTTAGCTCGTGGACAGCGTTTGCTAGCTCCGGCGGCACCATTGCACGCACCCATGCTTCGGCAAGCTCCGGGGTAACAGAGGCTCCTGTCGAATCAGTAATTCGTACTGAGACGAGATACGCGGGCACTCGGTCTTCGCCATAGCCCAAGACTCGTGCGCGGGCGCGCTCGCCCACACGATGGCGCGTTATTGCCATGGTTAGTGCCGGAAAGCCTGCTACTGCCGGAAGCTCCTTTAATGGTGGCCGCCATGTTGGCGTGGGCCGCGCCAGCGAGCGTGGATGGCGCACTATCCCGTTTAGAGCGTTGAGCGTTTCTGTTTCATGGAAGAGGATGTCAGCGGCTATCTCGCCGGCGCGGAGGCGCTCGGACACATGCGAATGGCTATGGGTAGTGCGTGCACGCCGGCTTGCGGCGTGGCGGATGCCGAAACAGGTGTTTGTGGAAGCAGGGGAGTTCTTGAAGTTCTTCATGGCGCACAACCTAATTGGTGTAGCTGACATGAAAAGAAAATTGTGCGAAAATTTGTTCGAATTGGGATTTTTCTAAACTATTTCTAGTGTCATTTCCATCCTTAGCTGCCGGTTTGCCAAGCGGGTTAAGGTAAATGTTGCTATGCCCCACAATGAAAAAGCAGCTATTGCAGCAGATGAATTAAGTGCCGGTGAGCCCAAACCGCAAGCAGTGCCAAAGATCCCCCGTGAAATTTGGATTATGGTCTCGGCGGCCTTCATTATCGCCTTGGGCTACGGCATCATCGCGCCGCTGCTTCCACAGTTCGTGGTGAGCTTCGATGTATCCATGGCCGCCGCGGGCATGGTGGTCTCGATTTTCTCCGCCAGCCGTCTCATCTTTGCGCCCGGTGCGGGCAAGCTCGTGGACAAGTTTGGCTCGCGCTGGGTCTATCTGACGGGCCTATTTACGGTGGCGATTACCACGGCGCTCGTAGCGGTGGCCCAGGAGTATTGGCACATCGTGCTCTTTCGCGCCCTGGCGGGTATCGGTTCCACGATGTTCACGGTCTCTGCCATGGGGCTTATCGTGAAGCTTTCGCCGCCGACTATCCGCGGCAAGTGTTCTGCAACCTATGCCACGGCCTTCCTGCTTGGCAATATCATCGGCCCGCTGCTTGGCGCCAGCCTCGCGTTTATGGGCTTTAGGTGGCCTTTCGTGCTTTATGGCGCGGGCGTCGCGCTTGCGGCGGTTGTGGTCTGGGTTCTCATGCCTTCGCTTTCGCGCGATGGTTCTGCGGGCGCGGCGCTGCCGCCGATGAAGCTCAGCGAGGCATGGCACGATACCGCGTATCGGGCGGTGTTGACCTCAAACTTTGCGCAGGGCTGGATCAACATGGGCGTGCGAGTTTCCGTGCTGCCGTTGTTTGCCGCCTCGGTCTTTCATAACGGCGCCGCTGCCTCCGGCTTTGCTCTAGCTGTATTCGCTGCGGGAAACGCTGTGGTGCTGCAATTTTCTGGCAGGTGGGCCGATATCTACGGCCGTCGTCCTATGATCCTCATCGGATTGGTGGGCACGGGCGTGTTCGTGGGGCTTATGGGCTTGGCCGATACCATCCCGACGCTGCTCATTGTCTCGGCTTTTGCCGGCGTCGCCTCCGGGCTTATCAATCCGGCGCAGACTGCCGCTATTGGCGACGTCGTGGGCAACAAGCGCTCCGGCGGTCAGGTGCTTTCCACCTTCCAGATGGCCGGTGACTTTGGCCAGATTCTTGGTCCCATCGTGGTTGGCGGCCTGGCGGACTACTTCGGCTTCGCCAAAGCCTTCGCGGTATGCGCGGGCGTGGCCGCCATGGGGCTCGTGGCTTGGCTGTGCGGCCGTGAGACTCTCCAAGAACGCCGCGCTATCGTCCGCCGAATCCCGCTGCGCAAGAAGAAGCGCCTTTAAAACTCGCCAGTGTGAGCGTCCCAGATTTCCTCGACTCGTGCGTCGAGAAGGGCGGCGGCAGCGGCGAAGCTTCGCATGCCGGACGTGGTAACAATCGAGGGCATGGGCGGCGGCCTGTTGGAGGCGCTGCGCTCCAAGGTGGGCCAGGAGCAAGCGGGCGGCCTATTTGCGGGATTTGTACGCTTTGATGGCAAAGCATGAGCTGCGCGGTATTCCATTTGGTCACTTCGGTAAGGGCTGCGTGCACGTGCGTATCTCCTTCGACTTCGGCACGGATGAGGGCATCGCGCAGTTCGAATCCTTCATGAATGAGGCAGCGGAGTTGGTCTCGGCCCACGGTGGTTCGCTCTCGGGCGAGCACGGCGATGGCCGCGCACGCTCGGCGTTGCTGGACCGCATGTACTCGCAGGAGATGCGCGAGCTATTCGAACAGTTCAAGGAGATTTTCGATCCGGAGAATTTCTTTAACCCGGGCGTTCTAGTAAAGCCGGAGGCAGTGACTGAGGGGCTGCGCATGGCGCCGGGGCAGCGACGCTTTGAGCTCACGCCGGTGCACAAGTTGGGCAAGGACAAGGGCTCGCTGGTCAACGCCATCAATAGGTGCGTGGGTGTATCCGCGTGCCGCAGTGAGACAGGCTCGATGTGCCCGTCCTCCCAGATTACCGGCGACGAGATGCACTCGACCCGCGGCCGTGCCCGCATGTTCAGTGAGATGTTCCGTGGCGAGTCCATCAAGGACGGCTTCGGTTCCAAAGAGGTTGAGGAAGCTCTCGACCTGTGCTTGTCCTGCAAGGCGTGCGTTTCCGAATGCCCGGTGAACGTGGACATGGCGACGTACAAGGCGGAGTTCCTGCACAACCACTACAAGGGCAAGTTGCGTCCGGGTGCGCATTATGTGATGGGCTGGCTGCCGCTTTTGGGCTACGTGGCGCACAAGATTCCGGTGGTGCCCACGCTGTTGGATAAGGTGATGTCTGCGCCGCGACTGGCGCCGCTTATAGCGAAAGTCTCCGGGTTGGATGCTGGCCGTCCGCTCATCCACTTCGCGCATACCTCGCTGCGCAAGTGGCACAAAGAGCATGAGCCGGTGCCCGTGCTTGGCGACGCCGCGGTAAACCGAAGCACGGAAAGTAGCGATGAGGCAGTTTCTTCGGCCGCTCCAGTTCCACCATTGCCACCGGGGGAACGCACCGTGGTGTTGTGGCCGGATTCTTTCAATTCCTCTCTGGGTACTTCACCCGCGACGGCCACGGTGGAGGTGCTCGAAGCGCTCGGGTACACGGTGGTCATACCGCAGGAGTTTGTGTGCTGTGGTTTGACCTGGCACTCGACTGGGCAGCTCGACATGGTAAAGCGCGTGCTGCGGCAGACGGTCAAGGTGATGAAGCCCTACCTGGACCGCGGGCTGCCTGTGATTGGCGTGGAGCCCTCGTGCACCGTGATGCTGCAACATGAAGCCGCTGAGCTTTGCGACGACCCGACATACGGCGCAGTGATTAAAAACCTGGCGCGCAACACCCACTCGTTTAGCGAGTTTATTGCCAAGCGCCTTGAGCAATTCGTCGCCGCCGGCGTCATCGCGCCGGGCGATGTCTCCGCGTTGACACAGGTGCACTGCCACGAAAAGTCATTAGGCGATCCGCAACATTCCGCTGCCGTGCTGCGGGCATTGGGCATCAACGAGGAACAGATCGCTACCGGCTGCTGCGGCCTGGCCGGCAACTGGGGCTTTGAGAAAGGCCACGCTGAAGTGTCCATGGCGCTGGGGGAGCGCGAACTATTCCCGAAGGTGAAGAAGGCAGCCACGGAAGGCAAGGTTGTCATCGCTGATGGCTTTTCTTGCCGCACTCAGATCGAACAGGGCACCGGCACAAACGCCCAACACATCGCTGAAATCGTCCACGGCATCATCGGCAAGGCCAGTTACTACAACTAAGCAGGCGCCCGATAAAAACCACAACATCGGCCGGGGCTTCCGCCACAAAGTAGGGAAGACTGGCCGCTGGCTGTTTTGTACTAGCGCTGGTTGTTGTCCACTAGTTCTTGTACAAGTTCGCGGTTAGTACCGCGGCGCAGGGTAGCCGTATGGCTTGTGCGGGCCGCGGCGATCCTGGCCGTCGCAACGCATCCATGGATGGTGCTGTGCCACCTGGGAAGACTTAAACGTGCTTTCGCGGAATGGCGTGTAAGAGCGCATGGACGAAAAGTGCATTAATTTCTTCAACAGGGTCTCCCGAGTCATTAGGCGGTAGCAGGCCGCGTGGTGAAGATTCCGAGACTCATAGTGGCTCAAACGAAGCAACTGGAGGACAAGGCGACACGGCCGTTCTGTCAGAATCTATTGATGGGGACAAAACCGGTGTGCGTCGAGCGAAATCCGATGGCATCTCAAAGGTTTCATGGGATGACGATTTTCCATTCGAGGTTCGGTTCCTCGCAGCGAGGTTCGAACCAAACGAAAGGTTCAGAACTAATAATGGTGGAACGGGTAAAGGCGTTTTACATCTGAATTTGTATTTTCCGCTTTTCCAAAATGAGTTTAAGTATTGGCAGGAGCAGTATGGTCACGCTCCGTATGAAGAAGTCATGGAAATCGTGAAATCTGCATACGAAAGTGAAGCAGTGTCCAAGGTGATGCATGGGAAAAAGCTGAATGGTGCTCGAACAATTAGTCCAGAGGCGCTAGAAGAAGCTGAGTCCCCCGTAGATTTGAGTATTTCTCAAACCGTAGTGAATGCTTGGCTAGGGACAGAAGCTCTGACTGCTGCGCTGTTGGGGCTGGTTAATGTTGAGTCGCGGATCGTAAATCGATTCAATGGGCGTCACTACATCAGGACCGGAGTTTAGACGTCTACTTGAATGGGAGTGTCGGGGCTGGTTCGACTGCATCGGTTGGTGTTGCAATTCGCCAGTAAGAATCATCGATATAGGTTTTAGAGCCCTCGAAGCTTTTCTCACACTTAACTAATCGCGTTGATAGTGAATCACCGTCTTTGGGGATTGGCAGGCCTAATTCGGCGGCAATTTTCTGGTGCTTGAGGTAATCTCCAAGGATCACGATCCCCTCAGGCTGTAGAGCAGAACGAGAGCCTCCGTTGTATCGAATACGCTTCATATAGTCCTTTTGCTGCGCGACAGTGGCGATGATGCCACGTGGGACTATGATGCCTTGAGCAATTCTGAACAATTCATTGAGGCGCTGAGCTCCGGAACTTGAAGAGAAAATCTTTGCTCGGTCGTCCTCGCTGAGTTGTAGGAGGGTGTTCGGCGGAAAAGCTTCGTCTAGGAAAAGCCATTGAATTGCGCTGCGACCAGCGGCGGAAATCGAGCGCTTGCCGTCGCGATTGCTGCCTCTAGTCAGAATTGAGTAATCGAGAAAAGCGAATCCCACTCGAAAAGTTCCCTGCTCATCGTCGGCATGGCAAAGCATTCCATGATGCCCGAGAGCCTCGATAGGGATCATCCAGCCAAACTTCTGTTTCGAGTACTTGCAGTCAACTTCGAAGCCCTCGATGTCGAAATCCATCACCTCACCGTCGCCGATAAAGCCGTCGAATTCTCGGCGAATGTTGATTTCGACTATTGAGCCGAGGTGAGCAGATTCGGTCTTACTGAGCTGGCTAATGGCGAAACGTCCAGTATGTTGACCATCATAAATCTGGTCGAAAGACTCGCGGAAGACACGTCCGAGGCGTTCTCCCGTGGGGTCTTGCTCTTTGAATGCAGCCGCTAGCTGTATAGAAATCGTGTCAGGTTGAATCTTGGCAATCACCTTGCCAATTTTAAATCAGACTCAGCTGGTTGACACGGGTTGGTGTTGCAGGTTCTAGAGACTTCGGAATTGGTTTCTTTCGCAGCGCGAACTTTATGCGTTCGCCGAGTGCCTTGGCCACCGGCGGAGGAAAGGCATTGCCAACCTGCCGCCATTGTGCGGTTTTCCCACCGGCCCACTTCCAGTCTTCGGGGAAACCTTGGATGACACCACCCATTCGTACCGTCAAACGCGGCATTTCTTGTTCGGGGTCTGTTGTGAAATCAGCAGCTGGCGGTGATTCGGCGATAGAGGAGCCCTTAATTCCGAGTTTCTTCCAGGCTTCTCGAGCACGCGTTGGCCCTACATCTGGGCCACCATGTTTTTTGCTTCCGCCCACAAGAGTCGGGCCCACTGTGTTTGCGTTTCGAGCCCAAGCTTCAGCTCCAGGCCAACCATTTTCTGCCATTAGCGGGAGAAGTGCTGTTCCCACCGGCATGTGTGATTTAACTACTTTCGGCCAGGCAAAATAGTTGGCAAATTCGTCCTTTAAAGCGACAAGGATGAACCTTGGTCGAAGCTGCGGCACTCCATAATCAGCTGCTTGGAGAAGTTTCCAAAAGGCGGTGTACCCCATTTCTTCAAGCTGATCGATTATTTGATCTCGGTAGGAGTCAAACCGTTTTTGACCGAGCCCTTTAACGTTTTCTAGAAGCACAGCACGTGGATCAATTTCGTTGATCAGACGTAGCGCCTGTGGAAAGAGGTCGCGTTCATCGTCGGCGCCAAGTTGCTTACCTGCTATTGAAAAAGGAGGGCATGGAACTCCGCCAGCAAATAGGTCGATTTTCCCTCTCCATGGCCTACCATCCAGGTTATGGACGTCCATTTCATGGACATTCCATTTTCCAAGAGGTCCTTCAGTTCCGCGGTTCTGGCGGAGAGTTTCAGCGGCCCAATTATCGATTTCGACGACCGCTGCGTGATGGAAACCTGCCTGTTCTAAGCCCAAAGCCTGGCCGCCAGCGCCAGCGCAAATCTCGAATGAGTGGAGGCGTGAGGTAGCCATCGAGCCGGTTCCTTTCTGAGCGTGAAAACGTAAACAATCATCGTGTGATAATGGTTTGATTAATAAAGTGTCTGTGTTGATTCTCTGTTGAGAGCATAGCGAGTTGGCGGACATTCCATATAATTTTACGAACGCTTGTTCCCTTAAGAGGTGTAATTGCATGAAAACGACGCGAGTGCCCTGGCATCGAGATGAGATCTTGGTAGTGGCTGCGATCGGGATCAAGTATGGGTGGCCGAACACGTCGCCGCGTTCGGAAAAGGAAAAGCTCTCGAGTCTACTGCGTAGATGCGCCGTCCACCCTGAAATCGAGCTAGGTGAAGAGGACACGAAATTCCGTAATGTTAATGGAGTCGAGCGAAAATACTACGACTTATTAACTGCACGCCCAGGATATCCAGGAAACGCGACCAATGGTGGAAAAACTACTTATTCGATTGTTGAATACATGATTGAGCACCAGATGGAAGTCTTTGAAGCTGGAATTAAGATACGGCAAATGCTGGAGTCTGACACATACCGGAGTTTCGTTATCCCAGGCCTAAGAGTTTAAGGCTCGAAATGTCGGCCGACGCCCACTCTAGTTCTTGGGCTTTGTCTGGGGTGCCCCAGTGGGTAGCGTCGTGGTCGGTGAGGGCGAGACCTTCGGTTGTCAGGTTGGCCTCGGCGGTGCAGCGAAAAGTAGTCAGCTCGATGGTGGCGAACTTGTACTCGTGCACGGTGGTGGTGACCTTCTCGCCGATGGTGGCTTCGATACCGAGCTCTTCGTGAAGCTCACGGGCGAGGGCTTGCTCGGGGGTGTTCCTATCTAGTTGGTCAAGTCCGCGGGTGGATTCCTTTCTTAGCTGTGACTAGAAGCAATAGCTTCTACCGCCGGGATATCTGCGGGAGCCCAAGTTAGATGCGCGGCCTCTGTGGAGGTAACCCATTTCGTATCGTCGTGGTCGGTGAGGCTGAGGTCGTCGGCTCGCAGGGAGGCGGTGGTGGCGCAGTAAAAGGTGGTGAGCTCGACGGTGGCGAAATCGTAATGGTGAACGGTTGTCGTTACCTTTTCGCCGACGGTGGCTGAAATGCCGAGTTCTTCCTTGAGTTCGCGCGCGAGTGCTTGCTCTGGTGTTTCGCCGGGTTCGATCTTGCCGCCGGGAAATTCCCACATGCCAGCGAGGGACGTGCCGGGCTTCTTGCGGAAGGCTAAGAGCTGTGTGCGTTCTTCATCGACGAAGACGGCGCCCACAACGCGAATGGGTTTAGACATGACTCTATTGTGCCTTGGATCTCGAAAACGTGTAGACAGCAGTCTGTAACTTAGCTAACATATTCCTAATGTTCGCGTAAAGGCTGTCGCGCGGGCTTGAATTTTGTATGCAAGCTTGAGGGGACGGTTTTACTGTGACTTCTACCGAATCGGTTTACTCCTCCATCCAGAGTCATGACGGGGAAATTCCGCAGCCTGGGGGACGGTGGAAACTCTTTTTATATAGCGCGATTGGCGCATTCGTATTCTTCCTGCCGGTGACGTATCAGGATAAGCGCTCTATTCCTTTGGACCACATGGTCACCATGGTGCGTGAGGGGATTCCGGCGGTGGTGCCGTGGATTATTTTTGCCTTGGCCGTGTACGGAACGGTGCGAAGTTTTACTACCGGCGCATTTAAAGAAAGCGCGCTTCAGGCAGTCTTTGCGGTGCTCAATATTATCGGTGCGGTGATCTCGTTTCTTATGGTCATCGACGCGCTGCCGTGGGTGCTCGGTGACGAGGACTTGGTGCCGTTCTTGTGGAACTCGATTGCCATTCCGGTAGGCCTTATCGTGCCGATTGGTGGTGCGTTCCTAGCGTTTCTCATTGGCTTTGGCCTGCTGGAGTTCGTTGGCGTGCTCATGCAGCCCATCATGCGGCCGCTGTGGAAGACGCCGGGGCGCTCTGCCATTGATGCAGTGGCCTCGTTCGTGGGCTCATATTCACTGGGAATTTTGGTCACGGACCGCGTCTACCAAAAGGGTGGATACACCGGGCGTGAGGCAGCGATTATTGCCACCGGCTTTTCGACGGTCTCTGCGGCCTTCATGGTCATCGTGGCCAAGCAGCTCGACTTGATGAAGGTATGGGGCACATACTTCATTGTCACGCTCATCGTGACCTTTGTGGTTACTGCTATTACCGTGCGGATTCCGCCGCTGCGCACCATTCCAGACGAGTATTTTGCGGACGCGCACCCAGATCCGGAAAAGCCGGTAGAAGGCCCGCGCATCAAAAACGCGTGGCGCGAGGCGATGCTGGCGCTACAACGCGCACCGTCGTTGTGGGAGTCCATCTGGGAGAACTTGCGCGATGGTGTCCGCATGGCGGCGGCCATTGTGCCCTCCATCATGTCGGTGGGTCTTATTGGCCTGCTACTGGCGCGCTTTACGCCCATCTTCGAGTGGATTGGCTACCTGTTTTATCCGTTCGCGTGGGTAGTGCGGCTGCCGGAGCCGGTACTAGCGGGCAAGGGCGCGGCCATGGGGATTGCGGAGATGTTCCTGCCCGCCACCGCAGTGGCAGGCAGCGACAGCATGGTGCTCAAGTTCGTCATCGGCGTGGTGGCAGTCTCTGCCATTATTTTCTTCTCCGCATTGGTGCCGTGCATCCTGGCAACCAAGATTCCGGTGAAACTGACCCACTTGGTCATCATTTGGTTTGAGCGTGTAGCGCTGACCATTCTCATCGCCACGCCGATTGCCCACCTGCTTTTTTGATAAGTTGAACCCAAGACGGGTTAGAGGATCGATATTGTTGGAGGGCAATGATGCTTATAGCCACTATCGCAGCTGAGGTAGCTTTTTGGCTTTGCTTAGTGGCTGGCTGCTTCATGCGCTACGTGTT
This sequence comes from Corynebacterium sp. HMSC077D03, assembly GCF_001808545.1. NCBI lineage: Bacteria > Bacillati > Actinomycetota > Actinomycetes > Mycobacteriales > Corynebacteriaceae > Corynebacterium > Corynebacterium sp. HMSC077D03. Next base: position 143,076 of record NZ_KV793700.1, on the reverse strand, counting down.
TAATCTGCGCAAACTTGGCTTGATACTTATGGCCGCGACCCCAATTATCGACCTGCTGCTCTTAGTATTTTTCTATGTGAGCCTGAGCCAAGGCGGGAGGGCCGAGTTCATGCACGGATTCGCGGCCTTTTATATTTCTTTCTCGGTTGTCTTTGGCAAAGACATTATTGGATTCGTAGACCGGAAGGTTTCTGGAGTTGCACCCCGAGAAAGTGCTCATGCGGACAGACGCAATTTCACAAAGTGTGCGGTTGCAAGTGTTGGCGCAGCGCTTTTGCTGCTCATAGGCATTGTGGTGACTGGCTTAACGGGTAGCTTCTGGCTTGTCTACTGGCTCATCGCTGTTGCCTTTACTCCCGCTATGTGGTGGGGAGTCCAACGTTGGATGAGTAAGAAAGCTACCCGATAGACTGCACGGCCCGGGTAAACCCCCAACGCCGTTGGTGTCTAGCTAGCGAGGTGGGCCGTGACGATGTCATCGATAAGCCGCGCCGCTGCTTTGGCGGTGCGGTTATCTATGTCAAAGGTGGGATTGAGCTCGACGACGTCCACCAGAGCCAGCTTGCCCGTCCGCGCAATTGCTACGGCCATGGCGCGGATACGCTCATAGCTCACGCCCAGAGATGCCGGGGCGGATACGCCCGGCGCGGTAGAAGCCGGCAGGACATCGAGGTCGATGGACAAGTGAACCTTGTCCTTGCCCTCGGTGGCGCGGGCTGCAAGTTCGCCGCACTCGGCCGGGGTGAGGTTGGTTAGCTCTTCATCCAAAGTGATGGCCACGCCGAGAGATTCGGCTTCATCAAAAAGCACCTTGGTGTTATTGGGGCGGGAGATGCCCAGCACGGTGTAATCAAAGTCATCGCTAAGCTCCGAAATCTGCTTGAACGGGGTGCCGGAGGTGGCCTGGTCCGCGCGGCGGAGATCGAAGTGGGCGTCGAGATTGATGATCTTGGTGGCGCCTACCGCGCGATACAGGCCGCGGTGGGAGCCGAAGGCGGTTTCGTGCCCGCCGCCCAGGATGATGGGGAGGGTGCCGGCCGCGACGAGTTCTTGCACCTTATCGGAAAGGGCGTCGTGGGCACCCTCGAGGTCATCGGCCTGTGTGGTGATCGTGCCGGCGTCGGCAAGCGCATGCTCATGGTGCACCGCCAAGGAGCCAAGCGCGGAACGCAGCGCGGCTGGGCCTGCGGCTGCACCCTGGCGCCCACCATTACGCAGCACGCCCTCGTCGGAAGCAAAACCCAAGAGAGTCACTGGGGCTGGGGAAGTGGCGGACTGATTGATAACGCTATGCCAGCGAGCATGCTCTGGTCCCGGGCCATCGGAGCGGCCGGACCATTCGGGGGCGGGGGTGAAAAGTTCAGCTGTTTCAGTGTTCATGGTCTTCGATGTTAGGTAAAACCGCGGCATGTGGCAGGAAACTCTGCCTACAATCACTAAGCGTGAGTACCAACAGAGTCCCCGCGGCGCGTCACGCGATGGAGATCCTCAAGCTTTTATCCACGATCGACGTCCCTATTTCTGCCGCCCGCATCCAAGGTGAGCTCAACCTGCCGCGCTCATCTACGTACCACCTGCTGGCGGAGATGGTTGATGCTGGTTTTGTAGCCCATTTGCCGGAGCATAAGACCTATGGCCTGGGGTTGGCGGCGTATTCCATGGCCTCGGCCTATGTAACGCAGCAGCCCTTGGTGCGCATGGCTACTCGGGACTTGGAACAGTGTGCGGCGCTGGTGGGTGGATCGGGGCATCTGTCACGTATGGCTGGATCGGAAATTTTGTATCTGCAGGAGGTGCGTGCGGCCGGGGCTACTTCCTTGGTGACCGAGGTGGGCGTGCGCCTGCAAGCACATAAGACGGCATCCGGGCGTGTGATGCTGGCGCATCTGCCTGATGCGGAGGTGCGCGCCGCCTTTGATACTGCGGGAGGTAGCGGCTTTGCCGCGTTGAAAGAACGCTTGCGTTTGGTAGCTGCACGCGGGTGGGACCAAGAGATTGAAGAAATTACTCGCGGTCAGGCCTCCGTGGCGGTACCCATCCTGGATCATTTGGACCGCCCAGCGGCGGCGGTGGCGGTGACGTATCCGGTAGGGACGCCGGATACGAAGGTAGACGCCGCCGTTCGAGCTTTGCTGGAAGTATCGGACAAGATGGCGGCTAAAATGTACCGCAATCGCAAAAAGTGATGTAGCATACATTCATCGCGTTGGGCTGTCGCGCGACACATTGAAATTGTTGATCCCTTTTTAAAGGAGTTTTTGCCATGCCTAACGCCTACCCAACCACCGTGACCGTAAATGTCGGCGCGCTGAGCATCGAGGACGTCGTTGCCGTTGCCCGTTATGGCGCGCAGGTGGAGATTGCTCCCGAAGCGCTAGCAGAGGTGGCCGCTACCCGCGAGCGCATTGAAGAACTCGCGCAGGATCCGACCCCCGTCTACGGGATTTCCACCGGTTTCGGCGCTTTGGCCCGCCGTCATATCCCGGAAGAGATGCGCGCCCAGCTGCAGCTTTCCCTGGTACGTTCGCATGCTGCGGGCACCGGCCCGGAAGTAGAAGAAGAAGTCATCCGCGCACTGATGCTGCTGCGCCTGTCCACCCTGTGTACCGGCCGCACCGGCGTGCGCCCCGTAGTGGTGGAAACGTATGCCAAGGCTCTCAATGCTGGCATTGTGCCGGTGGTGCGCGAGTATGGCTCGCTGGGCTGCTCCGGAGATTTGGCGCCGCTTGCTCACTGTGCGCTGGCCCTGTTGGGAGAAGGCGAGGTACGCGTGAACGGCGAGCTGCAGGATGCGGGCGAAGCCTTGGCCGCAGCTGGCATCGAGCCGCTGCAGCTGCGCGAGAAGGAAGGCCTAGCGCTCATCAACGGCACCGATGGCATGCTCGGCCAGCTCTGCCTGGCCATTACTGACCTGCGCGCGGCCGCAAAGACCGCCGATATTGCCACCGCCATGACCGTGGAGGGCCTGCTGGGTACCCTCGTTGTCTTTGCAGATGACCTGCAGCAGTTGCGCCCACATCCGGGCCAGGCCGATGCCGCGGCCAATATCCTCCAGGTGGCCGAGGGGTCACAGATCTTGGAAGCCGCGCTCGAGGAGTTCAAGAAGAATCAGGTACAGGATGCCTACTCCGTGCGCTGCGCCCCGCAGGTCGCCGGCGGTTTCCGCGATACGTTGACCCACACTGCCCAGGTGGCTGAACGCGAGCTGGCTGCCGCGGTGGATAATCCGGTGGTGACCAAGGATGGCCGCGTGGTCTCCAATGGCAACTTCCACGGCGCGCCGGTGGCCTATGCGCTCGACTTCCTGGCAATTGTCACCGCGGATTTGGCCTCGATTTCCGAGCGCCGTACCGACCGCTTCCTGGACCCGGCACGCAACCGCGGGCTGAACGCATTTCTTGCCGACGACCCCGGTGTCGACTCCGGCCACATGATCGCGCAGTACGCCCAGGCTGGCATCGTCAGTGAGATGAAGCGCCTCGCCAACCCCTCCTCGGCCGATTCCATTCCGTCTTCGGCCATGCAGGAAGACCATGTCTCCATGGGGTGGTCCGCCGCCCGCAAGCTGCGCAAGGCCGTCGATGGCCTGCAGCGCGTGCTGGCCGTTGAGATCCTCACCGCCGCCCGCGCCATCGACATGCGCGAGGGTGCCCCGGCTAAGGGCACCGGCGCGGTGATCGCCAAGCTGCGCGAAACCGTCAAGGGGCCAGGTGTGGACCGTTACCTCTCTCCGGAAATCGAGGAGACCGTGCGCCTAGTCAAGGAGGGCGCGCTTGTCGAAGCCGTCGAGAATGCTACCGGAAAGCTGCGTGGTTAATATGTCGACCATCTCTTGGCGCCCGCAATCTGAGCCCAACCCCTTGCCGTTTTCCCCTTTTAAAGCCAGCACGGTACCGCGCCCCATTGGATGGCTTTCCAGTGTGGATGGTGAGGGCCGCGAAAACATCGCGCCCTATAGTCAGTGGCAAAACCTCACCTTCGATCTACCCATGGTGATGTTTTCGGCCAACCAGTACCCGGATGGTCGCCGCAAGGACACGGTGCTTAACGCGGAGGAGACCGGCTGGTTCGTGTGGAATATGGCCACCTATGATCTACGCGAGGAAGTCAATAAATCCGCCCAGGTGCTCGACTATGGCGACAGCGAGTGGGACCGCCTTTCCGTAACCAAGGAATACGCGGACAATTACCGCATTCCCATGGTGAAAGAATCGCCGGTGAAGTTCGAGTGCCAGTACAAGACCACGCTGCGCGTGCCTGGTAATTCCAAGGTGGGCAGCATCGACCTCGTGGTGGCGGATGTAAAAACCATCCATATCGATGAATCTGTCATCGATGAGGAAGGCAAGCTTGACATCCTCAAGATTAAGCCCATCGCGCGCATGGGCTACTTTGACTACACCGTGGTCACAGAAAAATTCGAGATGCGCGTGCCCGGCTCCGACGACGCCGCGCGCGCCGGACTAGAGGGCAGCGCCTAGCGCATCGGCCATAACCCGCTGGCCCGCGTGGGTGGATCAAGCGGCGAGGAGGGCCGCGGAAAGGAGGGGGATAAACCGGCGCATGCACGGCATCGTCGATCGTCCCGTCTGTGTCTCATATACGAGACAGTTAGGGCTAATGTGGCATGGTACACAGGGCTGGGTCACAGTACTTTATGACATGTGACGCTGAACAAGTCCTCGGGGACAGCCCCGGGACACCGGCCTAGGGGGCTTGGGAGGGCGTCGAAAAGCACAAGCGAAAGGAATCCTCACCATGTCTCAACCACGCGAAGTACGCGCACCACGCGGAACCGAACTGTCCGCCAAGTCCTGGCAGACCGAAGCGCCCCTGCGCATGCTCATGAATAACCTCGACCCGGAGGTAGCCGAGCGCCCCGAGGATCTCGTGGTCTACGGCGGCACCGGCCGTGCAGCGCGCAGCTGGGAGGCCTTCGATGCCATCGTAGAGTCCCTTAAGGATCTCGAGTCCGACGAGACCCTGCTCGTCCAGTCTGGTAAGCCGGTCGGCATCTGGAAGACCAATGAGTGGGCGCCCCGCGTGCTCATCGCAAACTCCAACCTCGTGGGGGACTGGGCCAACTGGGAGCACTTCCGTGAGCTCGAGGACGAGGGCCTCATGATGTACGGCCAAATGACGGCCGGCTCCTGGATCTACATCGCTACCCAGGGCATCCTGCAGGGCACCTTTGAGACCTTCGCGGCCGTAGCGAAGAAGCGTTTTGGCGGCACCCTGGCCGGCACTTTCACCCTGACCGGTGGCTGCGGCGGCATGGGTGGCGCACAGCCGCTGTCTGTCACCCTTAACGGTGGCGCCTGCCTCATCGTGGACGTTGATGAAACCCGCCTAAAGCGCCGCCAGCATAAGCGTTACCTCGATGAGGTTGTCACCGACCTAGATGAAGCACTCAAGCTGGTTCTTGACGCCAAGGAAAACAAGAAGCCGCTTTCCGTAGGCCTGGTAGGCAACGCCGCCGAGGTATTCCCGGAGATTCTGCGCCGCCAGCGCGCCGGGGAATTTACCGTCGACATCGTCACCGACCAGACCTCGGCCCACGATCCGTTGTCCTACCTGCCTTCTGAAATCACCGTGGAAGACTGGCACAACGAAGCCAAGGCGGATCCAACCACCTTCACTAAGAAGGCCCGCGAATCCATGGCTGCCCAGGTCCAGGCTATGGTCGAGTTCCAGGATGAGGGCGCAGAGGTCTTTGACTATGGCAACTCCATTCGTGATGAGGCTCGCAAGGCCGGCTACCAGCGTGCCTTCGAGTTCCCTGGCTTTGTGCCGGCCTACATTCGTCCGCTGTTCTGCGAGGGCCTTGGCCCGTTCCGTTGGGCTGCCCTGTCCGGTGACCCAGAGGACATCAAGGTCACCGACCAAGCCCTCAAGGAGCTCTTCCCAGACAACGAGCACCTGCACAACTGGCTCGACGCAGCAGAGGAGTACGTCGAGTTCGAAGGACTGCCGGCACGTATCTGCTGGCTGGGCTACAACGAGCGCCACAAGGCCGGCCTGCTCTTTAACGACCTGGTGCGCGAGGGCAAGATCAAGGCTCCTATTGTCATCGGCCGCGACCACTTGGACTCCGGCTCCGTGGCCTCCCCATACCGCGAGACCGAGGCGATGCTCGATGGCACCGATGCCGTGGCTGACTGGCCACTGCTTAACGCCATGACCGCTGTGTCTTCCGGTGCTACCTGGGTGTCCCTTCACCACGGCGGCGGCGTGGGCATGGGCCGTTCCATCCACGCCGGTCAGGTTACCGTTGCAGACGGCACCGAGTTGGCCGCCGCCAAGCTGCGCGCGGTCCTCACCAACGACCCGGGCATGGGCGTTATCCGCCACGTCGATTCCGGATACACTCGCGCGAAGGAAGTAGCTGATGAGCGCGGCGTACGTATTCCGATGGAATTTCGAGCTCGCGACTAGCAGACGGCACCACATACGGGTTGGTCAAACCCAGAAAGGACGCTTTAGATGAGCACCCTGTTTACTGGAATCTCCGAATTACACACGGTTAGTGAAGCCGGAACGCTTGACGACGCCGCCATCGTCGTCACCGATGGTGTGGTTTCGTGGGTGGGGCAGCGGTCTCAAGCGCCGGCCGCTGACGACATCGTGGATTGCGGTGGGCGAGCAGTTTTGCCCGGTTGGGTCGATTCGCATACCCACATGATTTTCGATGGAGACCGCTCCGCCGAATTCGAGGCCCGCATGAGCGGTGGCTCTTATGAAGCAGGCGGCATTGCAGTCACTATGGATGCCACTCGCTCTGCTGGCGAAAGCCGACTCGAGCAGCTTCTGGTCGAGCGCATTGCAGCGGCCCGTCGAGGCGGTACTACGACCGTCGAGACAAAAACTGGCTACGGCCTCAACACCGAATCCGAAGTGCTTGCTGCGCGAGTAGCCTCCAAGTACGCAGATGACGTCACTTTTCTCGGCGCGCACCTTGTTCCACCTGGCGCGGATGCTGATGCCTACTTGGATGAGGTCGTAGGACCGATGCTTGACGGCGTCGCAGACTATGCGAATTGGATTGACGTGTTCTGTGAGCGAGGCGCGTTTGATGAGACGCAGTCTCGGCGGGTTCTTGCCGCTGGCAAGGATCGTGGCTTAGGCGTGCGTGTACACGGTAATCAGTTGGGTGAGGGGCCCGGTGTTCAACTCGCGGTTGAGCTGGATGCCGCTTCAGTCGACCACGTTAACTATTTGAGCGATGCCGACATTGAGGCTTTAGCCAACTCCGAGACCGTCGCTACCATGCTTCCTGCCTGCGATCTTTCCACTCGCGAGCCGCTAGCTCCGGGGCGTCGTCTGCTTGATGCAGGCGCCACCGTTGCTATCGCTTCTAATCTGAATCCGGGAACGTCTTATACCTCCTCGATGAACTTTTGCGTTACTACGGCGGTGCTGCAGCAGCGTCTATCTCTAGACGAGGCCGTCCGAGCAGCGACGTTTGGTGGCGCTAAAGCTCTTCGCAGGCACGATGTTGGTGGAGGCCTAGATGCGCAGGGGCGCCCGGCAAAGGGCACGATTGTTGAAGGTGCTGCGGCCGATCTTCATGTGCTCGATGCACCGAGCGCCATTCACTTGGCTTATCGCCCGGGTATGCCCATGACGTGGCGTACGTTTGTCGCAGGAAAACCTGCGTTCTAAAGGTGCTCAGCGATGGCATGTGCCATCGCTAACTGCCCTTCGTGGGTGGGATGCATAGGGTAGGACCCATTTTCAGTCCCCGCGAGGTCGACCCAGCGCTCCGCAACGGGGGCGCAGCCGGTGTGCAGTTCGGTGCCCGGTGGCACGACGAACTGCGCGCCGGCGCGGTGGGCTGCTTGCTCGACTTCCAAGTTGATCTGCGAAATCTTTTGCATCAGCCAAAGACGGTCGACGTCGCTGACTTTTTCAATCGCGGGGCAATTGCTTTCGTTATCCGTCGGTGCAAGAAGTGGCATATAGGCGGTCGCGAAAATCTTGGCCTGTGGGGCCTTGCGGTGGATGCCGGCGTAGACGTCGTCTAGCTTGGCAGGCAGTGCCGCCAGGGCTTGGTCGATCTCCCCGCCGTGGAGTTCGGCGCAATTCAGATCGTTGGTGTTCATAGCGCAGCTTGTCAGTACGCCGAAGCCGGCGTCATTGCCGCCGATGGACAAGGTGATGATGTCGGTCGTGGTGTCCACGGCGTCCAACTGCGGTGGAAGGTCCGCACGTGGCCCCAGGACGTGGTCGGTTAGGGCGCCTTGGCACGTGACGTCGTCAAGCGCGAGCCCCTTCATCTGCTGTAACTGTGACGGATAGTTGTCGCTCGCCCGTGCACACCATCCTGGCCCGGTGTGTGGGGCGCCGCGGGTGCCCATCGAGGCATAAGAGTCGCCCAACGCGACGTAGTGCAGGGCGTCGCTAGTCTGCTCGTCCTTGCCTGTCTCTTCTTTTGCTGTGTCGCAGGCGCCAAGGCTGAGCGCTAGGGCGGTGGTTGCCAGCGCAGCCAGCGTGCTGTGGCGCACGTGGCGCGGAAAGAGACGAGCGGGGATGGTCATGGGCGTGATTGTACGCAAATGCGGGGGAAGGTTGACTATGAAATTGGGCGGGTGTGACCGTTAGGTAATGGGATAGATGGTGTGTTTGTTGGCACCTTTAAAGCGCTTTTAGCTCGATCGATGGCGGTAGGGGGTTTGTATAACGTACTGTGGAGCAAGCAATGAGCATTACCGATAACGCCACCGGCGGCGTGAACGAGCCGGAAGAAATCAATAAGTCGGAATCTCAGGAAATCTCGCAAGGTGACGTTGAAACCACCGGGGCTGCGAATAACCCTGAGGACACCGGCGCTGAAAATACTTCAGCCAACGACAATTCCCAGGGGTTTGCAACTCTCGGCCTGCCTGACGATGTTCAGCACGCCGTTGCGAAGGTCGGCTTTACCCAGCCATCCCCAATCCAGGAACAAACCATCCCGATCCTGATGGAAGGCCGCGACGTCGTGGGCCTCGCCCAGACGGGTACCGGAAAGACCGCAGCTTTCGCGCTGCCGGTTCTATCCCAGGTCGACCCAGAAGTACGCCACCCACAGGCACTGGTTCTCGCCCCAACGCGTGAACTTGCCCTGCAGGTTGCGGACTCTTTCCAGTCCTTTGCTGATCACCTGGGTCGCATCGAGGTGCTGCCAATCTACGGTGGTCAAGCATACGGCATTCAGCTTTCTGGTCTGCGCCGTGGCGCCCAGATCATCGTCGGCACCCCTGGCCGCGTCATCGACCACCTAGAGAAGGGCTCCCTGGATATTTCCCAGCTGCGCTTCCTAGTCCTCGACGAGGCAGATGAGATGCTGAACATGGGCTTCCAGGAAGACGTTGAGCGCATCCTGGAAGACACTCCGGAAGAAAAGCAGGTCGCGCTGTTCTCGGCAACGATGCCGAACTCCATCCGCCGCCTGTCTAAGCAGTACCTCAACGATCCTGCTGAGGTTACTGTTAAGTCTGAGCGCCGCACCAATGACAACATCACGCAGCGTTACCTTTTGACCCCACACCGTCAGAAGATGGATGCCTTCACCCGCATCCTCGAGGTCATCGAGTACGACGCCATCATCGTCTTTTGCCGTACCAAGCACGAGACCGAAGAGGTCGCTGACAATCTGCGCGACGCTGGCTATAACGCGGCCGCCATTAACGGCGACATCGCCCAGCAGCAGCGTGAGCGCACCGTTGACCAGCTCAAGGATGGCCGCTTGGACATCCTCGTGGCTACAGACGTCGCCGCTCGTGGCCTGGACGTTGAGCGCATCACCCACGTGGTCAACTACGACATCCCGAACGACACCGAGTCCTACGTGCACCGCATTGGCCGTACCGGCCGTGCAGGCCGTACCGGTGAGGCGATCCTGTTCGTCACCCCGCGTGAGCGCCGCATGCTGCGCTCCATCGAGCGCGTGACCAACGCCCGCCTCGAGGAAATGGACCTGCCTTCCGCTGACGAGGTCAACGAGAAGCGCAAGGAAAAATTCCTGGCCAAGATCGGCGAGTCCCTGGGTGAGAAGCAGTTCGAGTTCTTCCGCGACATGGTTCGCGAGTACTCTGCAACGAACAACGTTGCCATGGATGACATCGCCGCAGCGCTTGCAGTCCAGCTGCAGGGCGGTAAGGACTTCCTGCTCAAGGAGCAGCCAGCGCCGAAGCGCGACCGCCGTGACCGCGACCGTTTTGACCGTGGGGATCGCCGCGACCGTGGTGACCGCGGTGGACGTGGCGGCTTCCGTGACCGCGATCGTGACCGTGGCCCGCGCCGCCCGGACGGTGACTTTGAGACCTACCGCCTGGACGTCGGCAAGCGCCAGAACGTGCGCCCAGGCGCCATCGTCGGTGCGCTGGCCAACGAGGGTGGCTTGTCCTCCAAGGACTTCGGCCGCATCACCATTGCAGTGGGCCACACCCTGGTCGACCTGCCGAAGAACCTTGACCGCGCAGTGCTGGACCGTCTGAAGGACACACGCATCTCCGGCCAGCTGATTAACATCGCCAAGGACACCGGCCGCCCGCCGCGCCGCGATGGCGATGACCGTGGCGGACGCGGCGGCCGTGGTGGTTACCGTGATGATCGTCGCGGAGGCCGTGGGCGCCGTGACGACCGTGGCGGACGGGGTGGCCGTGGTGGCTACCGTGACCGTGATGACCGTCGTGGCGGTTGGCACGACTAACACGCGCAAAGCGTTACCGCCGTCCTTTTTCTTCCGCGGTACCTTAGAGGTGCAGCAAACCAGGGAGAATGGGGGGACGGCGGTTTCGCCGTTTTAGCGCAACTTCAAATGCTGTATGCCCGCGATGATGCCTTCGCGCCATGGGGCATAATCGTGGCCGCCGACGAATTGGCGCGATACCTGGTGAGGTGACTGCAAGCAACGCGCGAACTCTTGATTGACACTGCCCATGGAATCCTTTTTCGTGGGGGTGCTGGAACTCAATGCGGTCTCTAGGGTGCCAATCTCATGGAAGATTCGCCGCGGTGGCCCGGCAAGCGGCTTTTGCCAAGCCGCAAGTTCTTCTGGATCAAACCAAAAGGACGCCGACTGCACGATGGCATTTTCTAGCAGGTCCGGACGCCTGCGCACGGTGCGAGCGGCGGCGAGCCCGCCGAAGGAAGCGCCGGCGATGGCGGTGTCCGCAGGTCGCATATTTACCCCGAGACCATGCAGCCAGGGAAGCAACTGATCGGCGAGAAAAGGCTCAAGCACCGCCGCGTTGCACAGCAAGGTGCCGCGGTCTTGCGCATTCGTGGTGCTGAAATATGCGGTGCTGCACTGCGGCGCGAACGGGTAGGAGTTTACGTACCTGTTGCCATCTGTGAGCAACAGAAGCGAAGGGCCGCCGGTGATATCAGCCCAGGCCTCCACACTAAAGCGGTGGCCGTCGGGGGCGGCAATATCGAAAAGCGTGTGGTGTTGGGGCTTGCGAACGGGATAAGGCGCGGCCGGAACTTCACCAGACGCTGGCACGCGCAGGCAAGTAAGGTTTCCCACCCTCTCGGATTCTTGGTCGAGTGCTGTGGCAGTTTCAATGTGTTTAATCCATTGCTCCCGTTCGGTTGAAATTGGCTTGCCTGCAGGAATTAGCCCGGCACTCATTACGAGACCGCGCGGTAGCGCGAAAGCGCCGACGAACCAGTCGCGGTAAGGCCGTAGCCGGAAATGCTCGAGGTCTTCGCGATGGACGTGAGTGATTGTGTCGAAGAAAACGTAAGCGTCGTGAGGCGAAGCGATGAGTACAACCGCTTGGTCATCGGTGTGCGAAAGCACCTGGTAACGCGCATAGACCTTTTCGGGATTAACTTCGTCCCAATCGAAATCAATGCGCTGAGCTGCACTAAGAAGGCTAATTTCGGATAACATAACGAGTTAGTATAGCATCACCTAAATAAATAATGGGTTACTTTAGTTCGGTGGGAGGTTTGCCTCGTGCTCACAGTTCGGCGTATTGCCGTCTTAGTGCTGACCTGCGCAATTCTTGCCTTGTTGTGTTTTGCTTCTTTAGCTATCGGTTCATCCCACATTCCGCTAGCCAACGTGTGGCACTTGCTCCTTCATCCTGATGGCTCCGGTGAAAGCTACAACGTCAATGGGTTGCGTCTGCAGCGGACGGTGGTGGGCGTGCTCGTGGGAGTAGCCCTTGCAGTCGCAGGTGCAGTAATGCAGGTGATTACTAGGAACCCGATGGCAGACCCAGGCTTACTGGGCGTCAACTCTGGGGCTTCGCTCGCCATCGTGGTGGGTGCGTGCTTGGGTAGCGCTGATAGTGCCCACATGCAATTTCTCCTCGCTGCGGTGGGCGCGGCCGGCGCTGCGACTTTGGTGTACTTCGTTGGCGGTGCCTCGCAAGTGGGCGGTGCCTCGCCCGTGCGGCTGGTGCTCGCTGGCGCCGCCTTTTCCGCCGCGTCCGGCGGCGTCGTTTCGGCACTATTGTTGTTGCGCGAAGATGCATTTCAAACGTTTCGCTACTGGGACGTGGGCGCGCTAACTCGCAACGACGTCAACCTGTGGTGGTTTGCGGTACCGCTCGCCGCTGGGCTCGTCATCATCTTTGCAACGATCCCGCAGCTTTCAAACATGGCGCTTGGCGACGACGTCGCTGCCGCCTTGGGCACCGATGTGGTGCGAACCCGAGGCCTTGCCTTGGTGGGGCTGACCTTGCTTTGTGCTGCCGCAACTGCGATTGCTGGCCCCATCAGCTTCGTGGGGCTCATGGTCCCACTGTGGGCGGGATGGCTGATGGGCTCACACCTTGCCTGGACCATCTCCTTGTGCTTGGTATTCGGACCGTGCTTGATGCTCACTGCAGACATCCTGGGCCGCGTCATCGCCAGGCCCTCCGAGATCCCAGTGGGTGTCCTTACTGCCTTTGTCGGAGCGCCCTTCTTGTTCTTTATGGCAACTCGAATGAAGACTCGGAGCTGACATGTCACACCTAATACAGCGAGGTGGTCTGCCGAAAGGTCAGTGGCGAGTGGGAACGGGGAAGTACTCGGTCATTGTCCATTTCCGCAGTTGGGGCGTTTGTTTAGCATGTTCCATACTTCTATTGGCATTGAGCCTTGTCGCTTTACGCGTTGGTACCGCTAGTTATGGATTTGCGGACTTGTGGGAAGTTCTTAGCGGAGGCGGGGAAAAGCGCGCTCGCTTGGTGATAGTGGAGTGGCGTCTACCGCGCATCCTTGCGGGCATCGTGGTAGGAGCGCTGTTGGGTATGTCGGGTGTTGTTTTCCAAACGATAACTCGCAACCCCTTGGGCAGCCCGGACATCATCGGGTTTTCCATGGGCGCACAGACGGGAATCTTGGTGAGCGTCCTCGTCTTTGGCGGCAGCATCCTTGGTTCTTCCTTCGCGGCAATGGTGGGCGGAACCCTAGCCGGGGCAGTGATCTTTGCTTTGTCCAGCAAAGGAGGCTTTGGCGGTGTGCGCCTGATTTTGGCCGGCATCGCGCTGTCGGCGATGCTGGGCTCTTTAAATCGCTGGCTCCTGCTCCAGGCCGATAGCGATGCCGCCTATGGCGCGGCTCGTGCTATTACGGGAACGCTTACCGCAGTCGAGTGGAAGGAAGTGACCGTTGCTCTCGCCGCTGGCGGGGTGGTGATGCTCCTCCTGCTGTGTGCGCAGCGCCAGCTGCACCTTTTAGCACTGGGGGAGCAACGCGCTAGCACACTCGGTATGCGCGTTAACACGGAACGCGCTTGGTTGGTTATCTTGGCAACGCTCATGGTCGCCATCGCGACTACAACCGCGGGCCCCATCGCGTTCATTGCGTTACTAGCTCCTCATATTTCGAAACAGCTTACCGGTTGTAACACCCCAGTTGTTCCGGCGGCTGCCGTCGGATCAACGTTGCTCCTAGGCGCCGATGTCATGGGGCAGGTCTGGGCTTCCGAACTACCCGTGGGAGTCATCACTGCTGCAGTAGGCGGGTTTTACTTTTTCGGTCTGTTGCTGCGGAAGGAAACAAGATGAAGACAAAACTAAAGCTGAGCGAAGTGCGCACTACCTATGGCAAGAACGTGATTTCTGAATCGGTGACGCTGGAGATTCCGGCAGCGGAATTTACCGCAATCATTGGTCCAAACGCCTGCGGCAAGTCAACGCTGCTCAGTGCCATCGCCCGATTACACAAGCCTGACGAAGGCTCCATCGTGCTGGATGGGCGGGAAGTCTATGCCACCGCGCCCCGGCAACTCGCGCGAAGGCTTGGGCTGCTGCCGCAGGATGCCAAGGCGCCAGAGAAGATGACCGTGCGTGAACTGGTGGCGCATGGCCGCTCGCCACACCAAAGCCTTTTCCGCCAGTGGTCGAGCGCGGACCGTGAAGCTGTAGATCTGGCCATGGCACAAACTGGTGTTGCCGACTTGGCAGATAGAGAGGTAGATGCTCTTTCAGGCGGCCAGCGCCAACGCGTCTGGCTTGCACTCGTGTTGGCTCAGCAGACTGAGACCATCCTGCTCGATGAGCCGGTGAGCTTTCTCGACCTTGCACATCACATCGACATCTTGGAACTGTGCCAGAAGTTGTGCAATGAAGGCCGAACGGTGGTGGCGGTCTTGCACGATCTCAATCTTGCGCTGCGCTATGCCTCCAATCTGGTGGTCATGAAAGACGGAGCCGTCGTGGGGCAAGGGCCGCCTCGTGAGGTGGTCACTGAGCAGCTGCTCGAACATGTCTACGGTGTGCGCTGCCTTGTCCCCCCAGACCCACTCACCCACGAGCCGATGGTCATTCCCAGGCCGCGGTTGAAGCCAAATTCCTGATCTCGAACCCCTAAACAAAGTCCATCCGATTTCTCAAGGAGAAAAATTGAAACGACATCTCAACGCTATTACGGCGCTAACGGTTGTATTAGCTACCAGCGTGGCGCTTGTTAGCTGCAGCAGCCAAGACGCTGGTGAGCAGGAAAGACCTGAGGCTCAGACGCAAGCGACGCAGACGGGGCAGTGGCCCCGCACCGTAGAAACCGATGACGGCAACCTCGAGATTGAGGCACAGCCACAGCGCATCGTCTCGACCTCGACGACACTGACCGGTTCGCTCCTCGCCCTAGACGCGCCCGTCGTGGCCTCGGGCGCGACCAAGCCCAATATCGAGGGATTGTCCGATGATCAGGGCTTTTTCAATCAATACTCGGAGCAGGCCAAAGCTAAAGGAGTTGAAAAGCTGTGGTCGAATTCTTCACCAAACCCAGAAGACGTTCTGCCTTACGAGCCGGATCTAATCATCGTTTCAAAAAATGGCGGCGATTCAGCCTATGACCAGGTGGATCAGCTGCGGAAGATCGCGCCAGTGATGGTGGTGGATTATACGAAGGCCTCGTGGCAAGACGTCACGACCATGCTGGCGAAGGCAACCGGCAAGGAGGACAAGGCCAAACAAATTCTTGCGGACTTCGACCAGAAAGTGGACAAGGTCGCGAAATCCATCAAGGTCCCAGATCATGCGGTGTCGCCGCTAACCGTCTTTGGAGATGGCTCGGGCGCAGCTGCACTGACGCACAAGGCTGCGCAATCGCAGCTCCTGGAAAGACTTGGCTTCACGCTGACGGATATCCCTGAGCAAGTAAAGGGTGATACTTCGATGGGCAAGTCGCGCGGCGACATCGTCCAGCTGTCCTTGGAAAACGTGCAAAAAGGTCTGCCAGGCGAATCTTGGATCGTCGTCGCTGGCGATAAGAAAACCCAAGCGACAATGGAAAAGGAACAAGCCTTCAACACTTCACCGGCATATAAGAATAAGCAGGTCTACTTTTTGCCAGGGGAGACCTTCCGCCTTGATTACTTCTCCGCGCAGCTGATGCTCGATTCCCTGGCCAAGCAGTTTGCTGAATAAGCGCAAGGCCCCAACAGCAAAAATAGGCCGCGATCCCCACGGATCGCGGCCTATTTATGCTGTTGGCTGATTAGACAAACATCAAGATTGCGCAGATCATCCACAGCAGGTTGAAGATGCCGGAGAAAGCGGAAAGCTGCTTCTTCAGACCTTCAGCGTCCATGTCTTGGGCGCCGTCGAGAGCAGCGAGGGCCTTCTTCTGCTTCGGCACGATGAGGAAGAACAGCAGGCACCAAGCGATAACTGCCAGCAGGATCGCGATGTGGAACTGGACTGCGGACTTGTAGGCTTCGAGGTCCGTCAGGAAGACAGCGACGCCCAGAACCGGCACGATGGCGGAGATGTAGCCATAAGTGTTGGTGATCTTGTGCAGGATGCGCGCTGCACCGACTGCTACGTGCTCACCATTGGTGGCGCTAAACATCTGACCAGGGAAGGCAGAAGTTGCCACGCAGACCGGGCCGATGAGCAGCACTGCTGCGAGGACGTGCAGAATTACTAGAAGACTAGTCATGGAGGCCTTTCACTTCAGTTTGGGGTTCGCAAGAAGTTTAGTCAGTGGTGAGCTGGAAATCGAACCGACACTGTCTGCGCATTACCCGTACATCCGCAGCTGGAAGGGGCAAATCATATTTGCGTGCCACGGCCGCAAGCCGGCGGGAGTAGTCGCAGCGGTTGGCAGGCGGTAGCCACTCGGAAGGTAGGGAATCGGACTTGTCCTGGTTGAGATCTTTTGCAGTTGCCACCAAGTTGAGCGGGTCATTGGCAAAGGCTGTCTTGCGCTGCCTATCCCAGCGGAAGGCGCCCATGTCCCACGCCGCTGAAAGGGGGAAGACGTGGTCGACCTCAACGGAGGCTGGGTTGTGTTTACCCGAATAAGGATCGTATAGGCCGAAGGCGGTGGCCTGGGCATCTCGTACATTGTCCTTCGTATCGGGTAGCCAGCCGCCGAAGGCTTCGCGTTCGTAGCCGATGATGCGAACTCGCATATCTGCTTTCGCCACGCCCAAGGGCGGGCCCGGCAGGAAGTGGTTTAGGCCCCACAACGCAGTAACCGCGCACAGCCCGGCAAGAAAATAGTGCTTCATAGACTATTTAGACTTGTGCCGTGCTGTGCGCGGTTCCCGGTGGGGAGATATAAGAGTGGCTTAGTTTTGTACCTTCTCTGCTGCTTCCTCGAAGCCCAAGTTTTTGTTGTTTTCAACAAGCTTGGCCAGCTGGGAAGCTTCCTCGAACTCGGTGACGACCTTGGTATCTGGTGCCTTGGTCACTAGGGAGACCACGACGGTGACCACTAGGGAGATGGCAAAGCCTGGGACCAGCTCGTAGAGGGCATCGGAAAGCGCAGACATGCCCCAGCCGACAGCTACGATGGCACCGGTCACCATGCCGGCAATCGCGCCGGTGGAGTTCAGGCGCTTCCAGTACAGGGACAGCAGCACCAGCGGGCCGAATGCGGAACCAAAGCCGGCCCAAGCGAAGCCGACCAAGCCCAGGATGGAATCGGAAGGATTAATCGCCAGGACTGTCGCGATGATGGCAATGGCAACCACAGCCGTACGCGATAGGTTAATGAGAACGTCCTGGGAGGGCTTTTTCTTTGCCACGATCATGAACAGATCCTCGATCAGAGAGGTGGAAACCACGAGCATCTGTGAGGACATGGTGGACATGATGGCGGCCAGAACCGCAGTAAGAACCAGACCTGCGAACAGCGGGTGGAACATGACCTGGGCCATGTCAAGGAAGATGGTTTCGTAGTTTTCCTGATCGGTAATGGCGTGATCAGTGTTGGTGAAGAATACCGTGCCGGCCAGGGCCACGAAGATGGCGCCAATCAGGGAAAGGAACATCCAGCTGACGCCGTAGAAGCGGCCCGCGCGGGCGTCGGCAGGCTTGCGCAGCGCCATGAAGCGCACAATGATGTGCGGCTGACCAAAATACCCCAAGCCCCAGGCTAGGTTGCCGATGATAACTGCTGCGGAAACACCGGAGAAGAGCGAGAAGTACTCAGGGTTTTCAATGACTCCGCCGGAAGCATAAGGATTCTCCGCCGCGAAGCTGAAGATATCGCCAGGATTATCCAAAGTCATGATTGCCATGATCGGAACGATGATGAGCGAGGCGAACATGAGCAAGCCCTGCACGGTATCGGTGTAGGAGACCGCGAGGAAGCCGCCGACGAAGGTGTAGAACACGGTAACGGCCGCAACGATCAGCATGCCGACCAAGTAATCGCCGCCGAAGGTGGACTCGAAATAGCGGCCGCCGGAGACCATGCCGGAAGAGACATAGAAGGTAAAGAAGAAGATGATGATGGCGGCCGAGAGAATGCGCAGCACGCGGGATTTGTCATGCAGGCGGTTCTCAAAGAAGGACGGAACGGTAATCGAGTTACCGGCAATCTCAGAGTAGGAGCGCAGGCGTGGGGCGACCCATTTCCAGTTGGCCCATGCGCCAACCAGCAGGCCGATGGCCATCCATAGCTCCGACATGCCCGTTAAGAACAATGCGCCAGGCAGGCCCATGAGCAGCCAGCCGGACATGTCCGAGGCGCCGGCGGACAGTGCCGCGACGAAGGGGTGGAGTCCACGCCCGCCCAGGACGTAATCGTCGTACTGGTCTGTTTGTTTATAGCTCCAGAAACCGATGGCGGCCATCGCGAGCAGATAGAGAATCATCGCCACGACGTACCAAGTGGAATCTTGCACGGATTTCTCCTCGTTGTTTGAGAGTAGGACCCTCCCACGCTAACGTGACGCGCATTACAACCCAACGAGATTCTGTCCCGTTACCAAAAATATGTGACTCCATACACAGGTAAATCTCATGGTCTATCAGTGGAAACGTAAGAATGTAACGAGATTATAACGATTGCTCTTTCCTGCTATATTCGCTCTTAAAGCTCTCGCCCTGCCCCCAAAAGGTGCGCTGCTAGACTGGCAGCTATGGCTTCTTACCTCCTCCACGGCCTTTGGCTCCCAGTCTCAGGGCTTAGCCTATGGATTGAGCAGGTGGAAGGGCACAAGATCATCATGCCTTCGGCAGTGCCAGAGGGGACTTTCCCCGAGGTGGTGGAGACAATTCTTGCCAAGAAGTCCTTCCGCAACCGCGCCCGAGTCTCTTTGCGCACGCCAAAGGGCAAGGACGTCTCCCTCATGGTCCCCATGGCCATGTTTGCTCCCGAGGAAGCCGTGGCCACCCTGGCCAAGATGGAGTTTTTAGACTCACTAAGCCAAGCGGCAACACCGGAACAAAAAGCCACCATCGCCCCAGATCTTCTGTGGCTGATTCGCGCCTACCGGGGACTTAGCAAGTTCGTGCGCGCCGGGCGCGTGACCATCCGCCTTTCCTATCAGGGCGGCGAGTGGTTCCCCATGTGGCAGCTGACCTCGGGCTTGGGCGAGCGCGGATGGCTCGCCGAGATGCTGGCTGCCGCGCCGGGCATTTTGACCATCAATAACCGCGCGCTTTCTGATGACATGGCAGACGAGCTGACCCACTGGATCGCATTTACACAGTTGCGCTCGCTTGCCGACGCCCCCCGTCCCGCACCGTGGCACGACTTCGCGCAGGCCATGCTCACGACCGCGCCGGTGAAAAAGGGGCGCGCGCAGCTGCTGCGTGCTCTAAACGAGTGGAAAGACTCGATTACCTCTGTCGACCTGCAGCTGGTGTTCATTGTGGAAGAGCCCGGCCACGATGAAGATCCAGAATCCAGCGTCTGGCCCATCCGCGTGCAGGTCCGTTCCGGCACCGACGCCCCGCGCCCCATCATCGAGGAGCAGCTGGACAGAGGCAGCGTGGTCAAGCTGCGCGACTCGCAGCGCAAGGCACTTAGCCTGGCGCCGCGCCTGCGCGAGTCTTCGGCCGTTCCGGACTATGACGCCGGCGATTGGGATGTATTCTTGGGCACCGATCAGCTGGTGGAGTTCGTTTCCAAGGACGTCGCCCAGCTCAAGGCAGCCGGCTTTACCGTGCTGCTGCCTAAGGCATGGGCGCACATGGAAACCAAAGCCAAACTGGAAACCCGCGAGGTGCGTGACCCTGCCGAAGGATCCACCAAGGCCCACCTCGGCATGGACAAGCTGGTGGAATATGATTGGCATCTTTCCGTAGGCGATATTGAGCTCACCGAGGAAGAGATGCGCCAGCTGGTGGCGTCCAAGTCCGGCCTGATTCGCCTCCGCGGCGAGTGGGTGACCGCCGATACCCAGGCGTTGTCCAAGATTTCCGAGTACATGGACAAGCTGGCGGAAACCGCCAAGAAGCGTAAGAAGAAGGAACTCGAGCGGCTTAGCGCCGCCGCCGAGCGCGCTCGGAAGCTAGAACAGCCGGGCTGGCAGGAACTTGTCGCGGACGTCGAAAAGCGCTTGCAAGAATTCAACGAGGGCGAAACCTCCCAGGTCTCCGTGGCGGAGCTGCGCGAGTTGGCCCTGCAATCCATGGCCGAGGAGCCAGTGGAATTTACCGGCTCGACGTGGCATACCTCTCTGCTCGGCGGCATGGATTCTCCCGCGCCCGCGCGCATCGAGTTGCCCGATACCGTCCAGGCGGAGCTGCGCGAGTATCAGCGCCGCGGCGTGGATTGGCTCTACTGGATGTCCCGCAACAACATTGGAGCAGTGCTCGCCGACGACATGGGCTTGGGCAAAACCCTCCAGCTGCTTACGCTGCTTGCCATCGAGCGCCAAGAAAACCCGGAGCTCAAGCCAACCATTGTCGTGGCGCCTACTTCCGTAGTGGGCAACTGGGCGCGCGAGGCCGCGAAGTTCGTGCCGAGCCTCAAAGTCCTGGTGCAGCACGGCTCGGATCGCCTCAAGGATGAAGCACTCATCAAAGCCGCGGAGAAGGCAGACCTCGTCATCACCTCCTACGGAACAGTCGGCCGTGACTTCCTTACCTTGGGCAAGGTGGAATGGGACCGCGTGGTGCTCGATGAGGCACAGGCGATTAAGAATGCCGCGACGCGTTCCTCGAAGGCGGTGCGCTCGCTGCCTTCGCGCCACCGTATCGCGTTGACCGGCACGCCGGTGGAAAACCGTTTGTCGGAGATGCGCTCCATCCTGGATTTCTGCAATCCCGGCGTTCTGGGCAGCGCGTCCTTCTTCCGTAATCATTTTGCCAAGGCCATCGAGCGTGAAAACGACGAGACCATGGCCGAGCGCCTGCGCCAGCTGACAGCGCCGTTTATCCTGCGCCGTCTCAAGACGGATCCGAACATCATCGATGACCTGCCAGAGAAATCGGAGCAGATCATCACCGTGGCGATGACGGCCGAGCAGGCGGCGTTGTACAAGGCGCTTGTTGACGACGTGCAAAAGGCCTTGGAGGTACGTGAGGGCATGTCGCGCCGCGGCCTGGTGTTGGCCTCGCTGACTCGCATCAAGCAGATCTGCAACCATCCGGCACACTATCTGGGCGATGGCTCCGCCATCACCATTAAGGGAAAGCACCGCTCGGGCAAGGTCGAAGAGCTGATGCGGATTGTGGACCAAGCTGTAGAAAGCGAAGAACGCATCCTCATCTTTACCCAGTACAAGGCCTTCGGCGACCTTTTGCAGCCTTATCTCACCCAGCAGCTGGGCAGGGACATCCCGTTCCTGCACGGTGGGGTGACAAAGAACCGTCGTGACCGAATGGTGGAGGAATTCCAGGCGCCGGACGGGCCGCCGGCGATGATCCTCTCGCTCAAGGCAGGCGGCACGGGCCTGAACCTGACCGCGGCGTCGATTGTCGTGCACATGGATCGCTGGTGGAATCCCGCCGTGGAAAACCAGGCGACCGACCGTGCCTTCCGCATTGGTCAGCAACGCAACGTGCAGGTCTACAAGATGATTACTGCGGGCACGCTCGAGGAATCCATCCAGGACATTTTGGACGGCAAGACGCACCTGGCCGGCGCCGTGGTAGGCGAGGGCGAAGGCTGGCTAACCGAGCTGGATCCGGAGCAATTGGCACAGCTGATGAGCTACAGGGAGGCTGACTAATGGCGCAGCATACTAAGTCTGAGGAACACGACAACGTCATCTATGCCAACTTCGGCGCGCGCAAACGCGTGAGCACGCCGGAGGAGGCCGGCCGCGTCTCTCGCGTGCGCAGCATGGCTCCTGCGGCAACGCGCATCGTCTCCTTCGTGAACAAGGAGGCCGATTCCGGGCGCATTACCCGTGGACGCCAGTACGCCAACGGCGGTCATGTGGTGGGCCTGGACGTGCGCAACGGCGCAGTACACGGCAAGGTTGCCGGTTCCCAGAACGAGCCTTTCACCGTGTTGTTGCAGGTGCCGTATCGCACCAACGATGACGTGGCGGAGCTGAGCCAAATGTTTGCCCGCACGCCGAACTCGATCGCGAACGCACGCGACGGCCTGCTCAGTGAGGAAGCGCTCGACATTCTCATTGCGCAAGACCCAGCCGATATGCGGTTTTCATGCACCTGCCCGGACCCCGAGTACGTGTGCAAGCACGTGGTTGCCGTGGCCGACCGGCTGGCGGCGCGCATGGATGCCGATCCCTCGGTAATCTTTGCCCTGCGTGGCTTGGACTTTGCGCGCCTCGAGCAGGCTGTGATGGAGCAGGCGAAAAATGTCTCCCAGGACAGTTTTTCCGGTAGCAGCCTCAGCCCCGAAGAGCGCAACGAGCTGTTTTGGGAAGGCCGGCAGTTGCCCGATATGCCGCGCCCGAAAGTGGCACCGGCAGTCGATGACTCTGACCCAGATCTGCTGCGTAAGGCCATGCGCGCCGTCAGCCATACGAACATAGATTTGCTTCGCGCGGTCTCTGATGTCGAGGACCTTTACTATCATCTGACTCACCAATAGGCATAAGGGCTTAGTACCTGCTGCCGGAGACTTTAAAAGGGGAGAGTTTCATCCATGGTGACCTTCATCCATACCTCGGACTTTCAGTTGGGCATGACCCGCTGGTTCCTCGAGGGCGAGGCCCAGGTGCGCTTCAACGATGACCGTGAGGCGGCCGTTGTCAGGCTCGGTGAATTAGCCGCGGAAACCGGCGCGGAATTCATCGTGGTGGCAGGTGACGTATTTGAGCATAATTCGCTCAGCAAGGCCACCTTGGGCCGTGCCAAGGAGGCCTTTCGCAATCTGCCGGTGCCTGTTTATCTGTTGCCCGGCAACCACGATCCGCTGGTGGCGGATTCCATCCTGCGCAAGCCTTTTGCGGACAATGTCCACGTCATCGCGGATTCCACCCCGATTGAGGTGCGCGAAGGAGTAGAGATCGTCGGTGCCCCGTATCTCTCCAAGCGCGCAAACTATGACCTCGTGCAGGCAGCGCTCGCCCCGCTCGCGCCTTACGACGGCGTCCGAATCGCCGTAGGCCACGGGCAGGTGGAAGCACGCGAGTCTGAGGCTGACGTTATTGACTTAAAGTTTGTCGAAAACCAGATTTCTGAAGGCGTCATCGATTACCTTGCTCTGGGAGATACCCACTCCACGCAGGCCTTGGGGCAGTCGGGGCGCGTCTGGTTCTCCGGCAGCCCGGAGACTACCGCTTTTGATGACCGCGAGCGCGATTCCGGCAATGCACTGGTCGTGGTAATCGACAACGGGCAGGTTGAGGTCACCCCACACCACATCGGCCGCTGGGCTTTTCGCGCCGTGGCGGCAGACGTCAACTCCGACGAGGATGTCGAGCGCTTCCTCACTGTTCTCGATGACATGCCGAATAAGTCCCGTACCGCAGTGAAGTATGGCTTGCGCGGCACGGTGGGGTTGGGCGCCCAAGCGCGTTTGGAGCAAGGCTTGGCCGAGCTCGAGCCGGTCTTCGCCTCGCTGCGGCCGCGTGAGCGAACCATGGACTTGCACCTTGCTCCCGATGAGGAGGAACTTGCCAGCCTAGAGCTTTCCGGCTTTGCCGCTGATGCCTTGGCGGAGTTGGTGGAAAACCTGGAGGACCCTGTAGCCCGCGACGCAGCCAACCTGTTGTTCCGTCTCAGTGTGAAGGAGGCCTAACGCCATGATGCGTCTACACAGCTTGGAAATCTGGAACGTCCGCGGCGTCGAGCATCTGCGCATCGAACAGCTGCTGGAGACCGGCGTCGTGGTCATCCACGGTGAGAACGAGGCCGGCAAGTCCACCATCGTGGAAGCCATCGATACCGTGCTGACGGAAAAGCACACGGGTGCCGCTAAGAAGATTAAGGCGCTCAAACCGGTGGACCGAGATGCGGGCCCTGAGGTAGAGCTTGAGGTCACCGTGGGTCCGTATCACTTCCGCATCCACAAGCGCTGGCTCAAGAAGAAGATGTCTGAATTGCGCGTTCTGGCACCGCGTGCGGCGCAATTTACTGGCGGCGAGGCCGATGACGAGCTGGATCGCATCTTGAACGAGCATCTTGACCGCCAGCTCCTTGACGCTCTGTTCCTCCGCCAAGACGACCTAGGCTCAGGCGTGGCTGCCGTGGGAATTCCCTCGGTGACAAATGCCTTAGAAGAAGCCAGCGGTATGTCCACCGCGGCCGCGGAAGACTCTGAGCTGGTCAATCGCGTGCAGAGGGAATACGAAAAATACTTCACCGCGCGCACCGGGCAGCCGGCTAAGGAACTAAAGGATGCCCAAGAGCGCTACAACGCGGCAGAACTTGCGCACAATGAGGCCACGGAAGCATTGCGCCAGCTTGACGATGTCGTGGTCAAGCACGAGGCTGCACAACTTGCCAAGCGCGACGCCGAGGAAGCATTGCCGGCAGCACAGGCAGAACTAGCCGAGCGCGAAAAGGACGTTGTTGAGGCCCGCGCCGCCCTCGAAAAGATCGAAGCCCAGCGCGAAGTGGTTGACCGCGCTGCGGCAGATGTGGAGGCCAAGAAAGAAGCACTTGAACGCCGCCGCAGCGCGGTGGAGGAGGTTTCCAGGGCCGCTGCGAATCTCACGGCTTTAGCCACCAAGGTCGAAGAACTTAGCGCGAGCGTCGAAGATGAGAAAGAAGCCCGCAGCGCGCTCGAGGAAAAGCTCGAGCGCGCAAATCAAACCTATGAGAAGGCACGCGCCAACCTCCAATACGCGCGAAAGGCGCACAAGAAGAAGGAGCGGGAGGCCCTTGGCGAGCGCCTTGAACACCTAGGCAAGCTCGACAAAGAACTAGCTGACCGCCGCGCCGAGGTAGCTCAAGCACCAGAGGTTGCAAACCTCAAAGACATCGAGCAAGCCGCTAACGAAGTCCAGGTCCAAGAACGCGTTTTTGCCGCAGCCGCTGCCAAGCTGGTCATCAGCGGTGAAGGCGAGTTCGAGGTCGACGGCGAAGTCCAACAAACCGACGACAACACACAAACCATCCAGCTACGCGATGGCATGAAGTTTGCATTCGGCAAGATTCAGGCAACTTATCAAGCAGCAGCCGGTGATACCTCGGCCGACACCGTGGCACAGGCGCGCACGCGCCTTGCGCAACTGCTTGAAGACGCTGGCTGCGAAGACCTCGCTGCAGCACAGAAGCTGCGCGAGGAATTCTTGGAAAAGCAGCGCGCCGTCGTACAAGCTCAGCGCGAATTCAAGGCGGCCTTGGGCACCGACGACCTTGGCGAGCTCGAAGCAAAATATGCCGCACAGTCAGCGGACTTTGAAGAGCCTCGCGAGCACGAGGGCACGGACGTATCTGAGGAAGCACTCGACTTGTCCAGTGCCGAGGCTGCTGAGGAGGCCGCGCGCAGCGAAGTCACCATGGCGGAAAAGGAGCTGGCCCCGTACCGAGATAGTCAGGCAGCCACGCAGCTGGCTGCGGCGACGGCGCGGCATGAATCCGCTGCCAACCAGTATGCTGCAGCTGAGGAAGCTTTGCGTAACGCCCGCGATGCAGCAACGGATGCAGACGTTGAAGAGGCTCTCCATGCGGCGAAGGTGCAGCTGGAGCAGCAGCGCGAACGCCTGCGAGAACTAAGCGCCATCGACGTCGATACGGTCTTTGCTCTGCACAAGGGCGCGGAGGAACAGGTACGTAGCCTGAACAACGCAATTTTGAGTGCCGACGGCGACATGCGCGAATATGTCGGCCGAATCGAGATGCACTCTGGTGTGGCCGAACGCCTGGCTGCAGCCAGCGCCGAGCTAGAAATCTCACGGGAGGTACTCGCGGCCGTCGAAAAGCGTGCAAATGCTGCCCGCTATCTGCGGGAGCTGTTGCTTAAGCATCGCGATGCTGCGCGCCAGCGCTACGCCGCGCCTTTCGTGACAAAGCTTAATGCTCTCGCGCGCACCGTCTTCGGCGGTGACGTCGACTTCGAGCTCTCCGAGGAGCTCGTTGTCACCGCGCGTAGCCGCAACGGCCAAACCATTGATATGGGTTCGCTTTCCGGCGGCGCGAAGGAACAGCTGGCCATCCTTACACGGTTTGCTATCGCCGGGCTCGTTCAAGAGTCCGGTGTGCCCGTCATCGTGGACGATGCGCTGGGCTCTACCGACTCGACACGCCTGAACCTGATGTCGACGCTCTTCGCCCAGGTAGGCAAGCATTCGCAGGTGCTTGTGCTTACATGTATGCCGCAGCGATACGCGCGTGTACCGGAGCGCACGGAGCTTGCCATGGACGCGCTGAAGGTTTAGTTTTTCTCAGTAAAGCCAGTGTGTACTGTTATTTGCATGACTACGGGAACCCGCTGGCTTAACGAGGAGGAACAGGAGCTTTGGCGCCTGCTTCTTGGATCCATCCGCAAGATCAATCGCGGCATGGAAGAAACTCTCATGTCCGGTGGGGAAGTCTCTGCTTCTGAGTTTGCCGTCCTAGTGACGTTGTCCGAGCAAAAAGACCATCAGATGCGCCTGCGCGAGCTGTGTGCCGAGCTGGATTGGGACCGTTCCCGCACATCCCACCAAGTAACGCGCATGGAAAAGCGCGGGCTCGTCACCAAGTGCAAGAGCGTCGGCGATGCCCGCGGCGTGGTGGTAAAGATAACGGATGACGGTTTTACCCGCCTCGAGCGCGCCGTGCCTGAGCACGTCGAGTCCGTGCGCCGTCTTGTCTTTGATCACCTAAGCGAGGAAGATGTTCCCTCGTTGGTTAACTTCTTCAAAGGGGTGCTAGCAGTAAAGAACGTCCCTGGCTACGAGGGATTCGTACCCGACGAACTTCTGCACGGTCAAGCAGAGCCTCAGGTTTAGGCTTGCAAGGTTGCCGGCCAAAACACGACCAAAGCTGACCTATCATGTGGCTTAGCGCCACAGTCAAACTCATATGTAGCCCAAAAGGAGACACCACCATGATGGGACAAGAGCTCTTCGAGCACCCTAAGCGCCAGTACCCGCACTACAACATCACTGTTCTCGATGACCTGGGTGCCCCAGAAGCTCACCTCGAGGGAATTGCTACGGAAGAACAGGTGGCTGCTATGGACGCCGCCTTGGAGAATTTTCCAGACGCTGCAATTACCTTTGACGAGGAAGGCGGCCACTGGATTGTTGGCGAAGAAGCCGATATCAACCGCATGTTCGCTGATAGGGACGCTTTTGTCGACGCCCTCGAAAACAACGAGGATCCTGGTATTTAAAACAGGCCGCAATGGTGTCAATCAAACGGTGGATAACTACAAATTCATAACGATCTACTGCTAAAGTTAGTGCCAGTGATTACTCTTGCTAGGCGAGGTGTGCCTAGGGAGTACAAGGCGCAGTGAAAGGAAACAACGGATTATGAACGAATACGAGGCACAGGAACAGCGCGAAGCAGCTGCACGTGACAAGGCTGACGGCTGGGTATCTGTGTTCGTCCAGTGGATCCCGAACATGCTCCTGGTTTTCGTTCTCGTTACCGCTATGTTCCTCGGCATGTTCTACATCGAGCACGGCACCCTGGACATCACCCAGGAGATCGTAAACCCGTTCATCAAGTAGTACTTGGAGAACTCAAAGCTCAATAGCTAAATATTAAAATGGCGGCCCATCTTCTGGACCGCCATTTTGTCGTTTTAAAAGCCTGCCGCAATTAGTGCTGCTCGTTCGGATCGTTGTCCGCGTCTTCCTTGGTCTCGTGGATGGTGCCCTTAACGTGATCCGGTGCGGCGTAGATGGAGTAGAGCTTTGCTGGCTCGGAGCCCTCGTTGACGAAGTTGTGCCACTTGCCAGCTGGTACGAAGATGGCAAAGTCGTCTTCGACTACCTGGTCGATGTCTAGGTTGTCCTTGTCTTCACCAATCATGATGCGGCCCTGGCCGGACTCGAGGCGCAGGAACTGGTCATGGTCATCGTGGACCTCCGCGCCGATTTCGCCGCCGGCAGGAATAGACATGACGGTCATCTGCAGGTATTGGCCGGTCCACAGGGTGTCACGGAAAGCATCGTTAGCCAGGGTGGTCTCTTCGATGTTGAGAACATAAGGGGTCGGGCCATGGTCGGTGCGCAGATCTGACATGTCAGGTACCTCCTTGTAGGGATTATGGTTCTTTAACACCAGCTTATGCTCGCCCGCGTATTAATGCTGAGGATTTTCTTTTCTCGTATCTTCGCCGCCGTCCTGCCATTGCCTTTTATGCTGTTCGGACTTTTTATGGTTGCGGATGGATATCACGCCGATGACGATACCGATGACGATGGGCACCCACACCTTCGAGTTGTCGAGCAAGAAAACCATCCACTCGGGCAGCGCCGGGAGGTCAGGGAAATCGATGTTCGGCCAGTTGATGTCTGGCCAATCTATGCTGATCGTCGGCAGATGGATTTGGGGAAGCTCGGGGAGGTCTGGCAGATCTGGCCAGTCGATGTCGGGGATAGGCAGCAAGTCCAACAGCTTGCGCAGGATTGGGCCGAGCACGATAACGGCCAACGCCCAACCGCCTTTACCAAGGCCTGCAAGAAGAGGATAGGCCACGCGTTTAACGGGGCTTTGCTCCATTGCTTCGCGACGCCGCGCACCCCGGCTGCCAGCTGGTGGCTCGAATTCGACCACCTCTGAGCCGTTGTGATATGTCACCTCGAGCAACTCGTCGAGAGCATTCGCGTGCAGCTTGAGGTGCGGCTTCGTGCGGTTGACAAGCTCTAAGCTGCGTAGCTCGTCGGTATCGATTTGTTTTAGTGCCACTCGCGCCGAAGACAACGAGGTGTACCTTCCAAGGACTTCGCCATCGCGGCAAACTTGCACGCGAATAGGTGGATTATCAATGAATGCCCGGATTCTATCTTTAAGCGGCATGTTGGCGTCTAGGGCGGTGTATTCTTGCTCGCTCGGTTCTTGCGGCCAGTTTTCATAAGCTGCAGCAAACTCCACATCGGGGCCGACCATGACCTCGAGCCTTCCCGCCTCAGGATGGTTCAGAATCCACGTTTCCATGACCTAGGCCTTCCTTCCGGTTAACCAGCTGCCCAACCACGCAAGCAGGACGACCTCAACTGCGTAAATCCACGTACCGGTGTTGTAGTAGACCTTGGTAGAAAGCCAAAACATAAAGGCCGCAATGAGCGGAAAGGACAGCGTATAGCGGAAGAGCCGGCCATCCAGCATGCCCAATGCCAACGCCATCACTGGCAGTAGCACCAGCATGGTCACAGTCGCTGTATTCCCACTAAGAGCCGCGCCCACAATCCCCGGCACCACGAAGAACGCTAACGCGACCGCGAGAAACGAGAGGTAGGCCCGCGTGGGGCGAGATGTTGATTCCATGGCCCTGACCTTACAGCCTGCGGGATCATTCTTAGGAATGATTCTTTGACTTCGAGTGGTAGGGGGGAATTCCTAATATCGAGCGACGGCGATGCGCTAGAGATTTCTGGAAGCTGCAAGAAATGGAAAATGTGGATACGAAGCTGAAACCCTCGCCTGCCGGGTTGAACGCCGAGCAAGCGAAGGGAGAAATTGTGCCCCCGACAGGGATCGAACCTGCGACCTTCGGTACCGGAAACCGATGCTCTAATCCGCTGAGCTACGGAGGCAAATGATAGGTGGCATGCGCCAGATATCAACGGTGTGATTCTAGCGCATGCCAGTAGTTAGAAGCTAATGCGGGGTGAGTTCCGCATACGAGCCTTACTTCACGATGATGACTATGAGATCGCGTGGACCGTGCACGCCCTCGACGCGGGAGAGCTCAATATCGGAAGTAGCAGACGGGCCGGAAATCCAGGTTGCTGGGAAGTCCGGATTGATGCGCGAGACCATCTCCGGCACGCCGTAGACCACCTGCTCCTTGCGTACGATGCATACATGGCGGTCTGGGACCAGCGTGAGAGCGCGGCGGCCGCACAGCGGGCCCGCCTCCAACACGATGGTGCCGGTCTGTGCGGAAGTTACGTGGGACTCGGTGAGCACGGCGTCGACAGTATCCAGCTCGCGCGGGTCAGACGTGGGATCGTCGGCGGTTAATGTGACGTCGGAGGTGATGGCGTCGATAAGCGCGGTGTCCATGCCCTGTGCATAGGTCACCGTAGAACAATCCTTGTCCGTGAAGACCTGCGAGATGGTCTTGGCCAGGGACGCCTCATCCGTGACGTGGACCTCCGCCTTGTAATCCTCAAGGCGGTCAACCAGCATGTCACGCAGCTCATCCGCGTTTAGCGTGCCCTGCGTTTCGTACTCGCGCGGGATGTCGACGTGTTCAGACAGGCCTGCCTGCTTCTGCGCGGTGCGAATGCGCTTCAGGATCTCTTCTTTGGGGGTACTCACTTGATGCCCTCCTTCTTGGCTTGGGCGAGCAATTCTTTAGCTTCATCGGAGTCAAACCACTGACGGAAAGACTTCTTCGGGGGGACTGCAGTATCGCGGGCGTCGGACCAGCCGGAGAGGAACAAAGGCAAGTTATCGATGACGCCGTTGAAGCCGCCCAATACGCGGCCGAGGGCAACCATGTGGGTGATCTGGTTCCAGACCTTTGGGTGGCCCCACACGAGCTGAACCGCGCTAAACAGCTTGGATTCCACCGGCGGGGGAGCGTGGGTGACCTTTTGGTGGCGGTTCTCCAGGATGACCTCAGAAAGCGGAATCTTCACCGGGCAAACCTCGTCGCAGCGTCCACACAGGGAGCATGCATAAGGCAGGCTGGCGGAAGGATCGTGGTGGTCCTTGATACCGGTTAGCTGCGGGGTAATGGAGATGCCGATGGGGCCTGGGTAGACCGAGCCGTAGGCGTGGCCGCCGGCGCGTTCGTAGACTGGGCATACGTTCAGGCACGCGGAGCAGCGGATGCACTTGAGCGCCTGGTGGCCGATTGGACTGGATAGTGCCGCGGTACGGCCGTTATCCAGCAGGACGAGGTGGAAGTTCTTCGGGCCATCGTTTTCAGTTATGCCCGCCCACATCGAGGTATACGGGTTCATACGCTCTGCCGTGGAAGAACGCGGCAAAAGCTGCAGGAAGACCTCAAGGTCTTGGAATGTTGGCACGAGCTTTTCGATGCCCATCACGGTAATCAGGGTCTCCGGCAGGGTAAGGCACATGCGGCCGTTGCCCTCAGACTCCACGATATTGATGGTGCCGGTTTCTGCGACACCAAAGTTAGCGCCGGAGATGGCGACCTTGGCCTTCATGAACTGCTCGCGCAGGAAGATACGAGAAGCCTCCGCGAGTTCGGCTGGCTCAGCCTTTAGGGATTCATCCGTGTGCGGCATTTTGTTGACGAAGATGTCACGGATTTCGGCACGGTTGCGGTGGATGGCTGGAACCAGGATGTGGGAGGGCTTATCCTCGCCCAGCTGAACGATGAGCTCAGCCAGGTCGGTTTCGCGGGCATTGATCCCTACAGACTCGAGGTGCTCGTTCAGGCCGATTTCCTGGGTTGCCATGGACTTGACCTTGACGACGTCGGTCTCACCGGTCTCGCGGATAAGCCCCTCGATGATCTCGTTGGCTTCCTTGGCGTCGCGGGCCCAGTGAACAATGCCGCCGCGCTTGGTTACCTCTTCCTCAAACTGGAGGAGGAGCTCAGGCATCCGGGCTGCCACGTCCTCTTTGAGGGCGGAGCCAGCGTCACGCAGTTGCTGCCAATCCGGTAGCTCTTCGACGGCGTTGGCGCGCTTATTACGAATAGTGGTGGTGGCGTGGTACAGGTTGTGGCGCTGCGTAGCGTTGTTCAGGCCGACGTGTGCCAGCGGCACGAATGCCTTGCTGCCGCGCAGGTTGCCGTAGCCTTCGGGCGCCCGCGGTGGGGTGGTATCGAGGAAGGAAGTCATTAGAGCATTTTCTCCTTGGAATATGCGGCCGTATCAGGGGTCCATGGGCGCTCCTTGGTGGAAGCCAGGATTTCGGCCATGTGGATAACGCGCACGCCACTGCGCTGGCGGGAGAGGGCGCCGCCGATGTTCATCAGGCAGGAAGAGTCACCGCCGGTCAAGTACTCAGCCTCGGTGTCCTTTACGTGGCGGGTCTTGTCCGAGACCATGGCCTGGGAGACCTCAGGATTCTTAATAGAGAAGGTACCGCCGAAGCCGCAGCACTCTTCCACGTTTTCTAGCGGCACGAGGTCGATGCCTTCGACCTTGCTCAGCAGCTGGTACGGGCGGTCACCCAACTTCAAAAAGCGCAGGCCATGGCAGGAAGCGTGGTAGGTGACCTTATGTGGGAAGAAGGCACCTAAGTCGGTGCGCTGCTCGATGTCGACCAAGAACTCCGGGAGGTCCAAGGTCTTCTGGGAAGCAATCTTGGCTCCGTCGACGTCAGCGGAGGTACCGAAGCGGTCAGCAATCTTGACGTGCTGTTCGCGGACTGCGCCGACGCAGGAGCCAGAAGCGGAGACTACGTAGTCAATGGAAGGATCCGCGAAGGCGTCCGCATAGCTGCGGATCATCCCTAGGGTTTCCTTCTGATAACCGGTATTGATATGCATCTGTCCGCAGCAGGTCTGCTCTTCCGGGAAGACCACTTCATGGCCCAAGCGGGAGAGGATTAGTGCGGTTGCTTTGTGTGCGTCCGGGAAGAGGGCGTCACCAATGCACGTGGAAAATAGTGCAATTCGCATACTTTGCGCTCCTTTTACTGCCCAAGTTTGCCTCCGATGAGCTGGATGCAGGAGGCTCAGGCAAACGTTTTTCGTTGTGGAATAAATACTACCGATAACTCCGCAGATATTCTGTCGAAAAAGGCCAGTTTAACTGGGGTTATTTCACAACACTAGTGTTGCGAAATTGCTCACGTGCACAGATGGACGCACGTCTTTTGTCAAAGTCCGATCTGCGGCGCCAAGTGAGTGATGCGTCACTGGCAAGTTCAAACCTTTTGGGGGTATACAAAAGTCGCCGCCCCTAATAGCCGGGTAGGTGCGGCGACTTTTTGGCTTTGAAAATTGCGGCTATGGAACTAGGAAGCCCAACACATTGGTCATTAGGAACACGATGATGCAGACCGTGGCCAGGAAGGCGAGAGAGTAGCCCACCACGGCCTTCAGGATGCGGGATTCCTCGCCTTCCATCTTGACGGCCGTTGCGGCGATGGCCAGAGACTGCGGGGAAATCATCTTGCCCACCACGCCGCCGGCGGTGTTAGCAGCAAGCATGAGGTCTGGATTGACGGAGATGCGCTCGGCGGCGGTGACTTGGAGGTTAGCAAAGAGAGCGTTGGCTGAGGTGTCCGAGCCGGTGACAGCCGTGCCAATCCAGCCCAGGGCGGGTGCGAAGAGGGCGAAGATGCCGCCTGCCGACGCCACGAACTCACCAATAGAGATGGTCTGGCCGGAGTAGTTCATGGTGTAAGCCAAGGCTAGGACCAAAATAATCGTAAGCGCCGAGAACTTCATGCGGGCGCAAACCTCGCCAAACTTGGCAAGCGGCGCGGACTTTGCCAAATGGTAGTGGCCGCCATCGTTGAAAATCCAGAAGATGATTGCAACGATTAGTCCAGAAATCAGCAGCAAGGTGCCGGGATTACCAAAGACATTGAAGCTAAACGAGGTGTCCATTGCCTTGCCGGCAGAGTCGAGGACTGTGCCATCCAGGCCCGGCCAGGCGAACTTAATCTTCCAGAAACCAAAGAGCTTGGGCACGGCGGTGGCAAGCGCAAAGACTGCGGTAACCACGGCGTAGGGAAGCAGCGCCATCCAGATGCGGACGCCGGAAAGATCGGTGACTTCCTCCTGCGCTGGGATCTCCATGCGCTGACGCAGTTCGGCAACGCCCTTTGGCTTCCACATGCGCAGGAATACGAATGCGCAGCCCAGGGAAACGATGCAGGCCACGACGTTAGTCAGCTGGTAGGCAAAGAAGTTGGCCGCGGCCCACTGGGCGATGGCGAAGGAGACGCCGATGACTGCGGCGGCCGGGGCTGCCTCCCTGACGCCGCGCATGCCGTCCAGGATGAAGAGGATGAAAAATGGCACTGCGGCTGCGATTAGTAGGACCTGCAAGGAAATCAAGCCCGCAATATCGGCGGTCTGCTCCGCGGTGCGGCCGCCAACTTCACCTGCGGTGGTAACGGGGATGCCCACGGCGCCGAAGGCAACGGGCGCGGTATTGGCAATAAGGACGGTGGTGGCAGCCTTCAGTGGTTTGACACCCAATGCCAGAATCATCGTTGCGGTAATCGCTACCGGAGCGCCGAAGCCTGCCAGGGCTTCGAGGAGGCCGCCGAAGCAGAACGCGATGAGGATGGCCTGGATGCGGATATCGCCTTCGCCAAGCAAGTCGAAGGTTTTGCGCAGATCCTCAAAGCGGCCGGAAGCTACGGTGATCTCGTAGAACCAGATGGCGGTGATGATGACCCAGACGATGGGAAGCAGGCCAAACAGGCCGCCGCGCACCGCAGAGGAAAAGGCCATGCCTGCTGGCATATCGAAGCCGAAGGTGGCGATGAGGAGTGCGGCGGTGAGGGCAACTGCGCCCGAGGTGTGTGCGCGGGCCTTAAAACCCAGCAACATTATGAAGAAGGCGATAAGCGGTAGCGTCGCTACGGCAGCGGAAAGGCCAAGGCTACCGCCGATGGCATCCGTCGATATTTGGAAGGTGTTCATAGTTACCCAAGTCTCTAGAAGGAAAACGAGTGTTTTATTTAATACTTAGTCTTCCTAAAGCCTAAAACTTGAGCGAGCCTTATCACGTAAGTTTCGCAATAAAGGGCATATGTCACACAAGTTGCTTGCTTTTGTAAAAGGCCCCAACGCGTGCCTGATGCTGCTCATGTCAGCGCGGGACGATAGACTCTGACGCTATGAATCCCGTAGATCTTTCTGTGCTTATTAAAGAGACCGCAGTCGCTGTATTGAGCGAACACGAGCTCGACACCGCCGTCCTTCCTGAGACCGTGACCGTGGAGCGTCCGCGTAATCCCGAGCACGGTGACTACGCCACCAACTTGGCCCTGCAGGTAGCTAAGAAGGCTGGCGTGAATCCGCGTGATCTGGCCACCTGGCTCGCTGAGGCGCTGGCAGCAAACGCCGCTATCGACGTCGCGGAGATCGCTGGCCCAGGCTTTTTGAACATCCGTCTGGCCGCTGCCGCGCAGGGCGCAATCGTCAGCCAGGTTCGCGCGGCCGGCACTTCCTATGGACACAATGATGCTTATAAGGAACAGAAGATCAACCTGGAGTTTGTTTCTGCGAACCCCACCGGCCCAATCCACCTGGGCGGCACCCGCTGGGCAGCAGTAGGTGACTCCCTGGGTCGCGTGCTCGAGGCGTCGGGAGCTGAGGTTACTCGCGAGTACTACTTCAACGATCACGGTCGCCAGATTGACCGTTTCTCCAACTCCCTCGTTGCTGCGGCCAAGGGCGAGCCGACCCCGGAAGATGGCTACGGCGGAGACTACATCCAGGAGATTGCGGCCAAGGTTATCGAGCAGGTCCCGAACGCACTGGAAGGTTCTGAGAACGAGGTCCGCGAGAAGTTCCGCGCCTCCGGCGTGGAGATGATGTTCGCGCACATCAAGGATTCTCTCCACGAGTTTGGCGTTGACTTCGACGTCTACTTCCACGAGAACTCGCTTTTCGAGTCCGGCGCCGTCGAAAAGGCTGTCGCTCACCTGAAGGACAACGAGAAGCTCTACTTCGAAGATGGTGCATGGTGGCTGAAGTCCACCGACTACGGCGATGACAAGGACCGCGTGGTCATCAAGTCCGATGGCGACGCCGCATACATCGCTGGCGATATCGCTTACGTAGCTGACAAGTTCGACCGCGGCCACGACCTAGCCATCTACATGCTGGGCGCGGATCACCACGGTTACATCGCCCGCCTGCGCGCGGCCGCTGCCGCCATGGGCTATAACCCAGAGCAGGTCGAGGTGCTCATCGGCCAGATGGTCAACCTCCTGCGTGACGGTCAGGCAGTAAAGATGTCCAAGCGTGCCGGCACCGTCATCACCCTCGACGATCTCGTCGAGGCCATCGGCGTCGATGGCGCACGCTACTCCCTGGTGCGTTCTTCCGTGGATCAGTCCATCGACATCGACCTGGGCCTGTGGGCTTCCCAGTCCTCCGATAACCCGGTTTACTACGTTCAGTACGGCCACGCGCGCATCTGTTCCATCCTGCGCAAGGCACAAGAGCTGGGCCTTGACGCCGCAGCTATGGCAGATGCAGATCTCGCGCTTCTCACGCATGAGAAGGAAGGCGATCTGATCCGCACTCTGGGCGAGTTCCCTGAGGTTGTCTCCACCGCAGCGACCTTGCGCGAGCCGCACCGCATCGCCCGCTTTGCCGAGGAGTTGGCGGCTGTGTTCCACCGCTTCTACGACCAGTGCCAGGTGCTGCCGAAGGCGGACGAGGCAACGCAGCCAATCCACATCGCACGCCTCGCGCTTGCCGACGCCGCACGTCAGGTCCTCTCCAACGCTCTGACCATGGTGGGCGTCAGCGCCCCGGAGAAGATGTAGATGGATTTCAACCAGCTTCCAGCCCACGTCTGGCCACGCAACGCCAAGCGCCAGGACGATGGCATGGTCACCATCGCCGGCCTGCCACTTACAAAGCTCGCGCAGGAATACGGCACGCCGCTCTATGTCTTCGACGAGGACGATTTCCGCTCTCGTTGCCGCGACATGGCACGTGCCTTCGGCGGGCCTGAGCACGTGCACTATGCATCGAAGGCATTTTTGACCAAGCGCATCGTGAAGTGGGTGGCCGAGGAAGGCCTATGTCTTGACGTGGCTTCCCTCAATGAGGCAAAGGTAGCCCTGGCAGCTGGTTTTCCGCCGGAGCGCATGACCGCGCACGGCAACAACAAAGAGCGCGAGTACTTACAGCTGTGTGTGGACAATGGTGTAGCGCACGTCGTGCTCGACAACGAAGGTGAACTGGCGCAGCTTGATGAAATCGCGCGTGCGGCCGGCCGCGTTCAGCCAGTCATGATTCGCGTCAAGCCCGGCGTCGACGCCCACACCCACGAATTCATCGCAACCTCGCATGAGGATCAAAAGTTCGGCATCTCCCTGGCCACGGGTGCGGCATTTGGTGCCTCCAAGGCAGCTCTGGAAGCTGACAACTTGGAGCTGGTGGGGCTGCACTGTCACGTGGGTTCGTCTGTTTTCAATGCTGATGGCTTTAAATTGGCCGCCGAACGCGTGCTTTCGCTCTATAAGCGCATTCATACCGAGCTGGGGGTAGCGCTCAAGGAGCTCGACCTGGGCGGCGGTTTCGGCATTCCATACATGGAGTACGAGGAAGCTCTCGACGTCGCCAAGCTGGCCCAAGATCTGCTTGCCGCAGTGGAGCGCACCGCTCGC
The DNA here is from genome assembly GCF_001808545.1 of Corynebacterium sp. HMSC077D03. Taxonomy (NCBI): domain Bacteria; kingdom Bacillati; phylum Actinomycetota; class Actinomycetes; order Mycobacteriales; family Corynebacteriaceae; genus Corynebacterium; species Corynebacterium sp. HMSC077D03. The sequence continues at coordinate 105,640 of NZ_KV793700.1, read as the reverse complement.
GAACTGGGCATCGATGCGCCTTTCGTTCTGGTCGAGCCGGGCCGCTCGCTGGTCGGCGCCTCTGCGGTAACCGTGTACTCGGTGGGCACCGTCAAAGACGTAGAGACCGGCAAGGCCGAGCTGCCGATGCGCCGTTATCTCTCAGTCGATGGCGGAATGTCGGATAATATCCGCCCCGCGCTCTATGAGTCGGAATATGACGTGCGTGTGGTTAACCGGTTGACTCAAGGTGAGCCAGTGGATTCCCGCGTGGTGGGCTTCCACTGCGAGTCCGGTGACATCTTGGTTAGTGAACGCAAGCTGCCGGGTGACATTAGGACAGGGGATCTGCTGACCTTCGCCACCACCGGCGCCTATCAGTACATGATGGCCTCGCGCTACAACGGCGCGCTGCGCCCGGCCGTGGTCTCCGTGTGCGAGGGCGAGGCTAGTTTGATGCTGCGTCGCGAGACAGTCGAGGACCTAATGGCCCTTGAAATTGATTAAATTCATCGCTTTTAACTGTTGAGCAAAAGAATCTTCTGGAAGCGCAAAAACTAGACAGCTCGTTCCGTATAGTGTGGGTAGCAATTTAACTACCAAAGATTAAGGGACGATATGACTTCACAGACCAAGAGCCGCACTAGTAAAGGCGAAGGCGAAGCTGTAGGCATCGCGCTGCTTGGTTTCGGCACCGTTGGTGCCGAGGTCTTCCGCCTGCTGGGGGAAAACGCTGATGCCTTTGCCCACCGCATTGGCGGTCCCGCAGAAATCCGGGGCGTCGCCGTGCAGAATAAAAATAAGCTGCGTCCTGGTGTGCCGAAGGATCTGCTCACCGACGATGCGAAGGCCCTAGTCATGCGCGACGACATCGACTTGGTTGTCGAGGTCATCGGCGGTATCGATTTCCCCCGCGAGCTCGTGCTGGCTGCGCTGAATGCTGGTAAGTCTGTGGTTACCGCGAACAAGGCGCTGGTGGCTGCTCATGCGGACGAGCTGGCAGAAGCTGCCGATAACGCTGGCGTGGACCTCTACTTCGAGGCTGCAGTGGCTGCCGCCATCCCGGTCGTGGGAATGCTTCGTCGTTCGCTCGCGGGCGACCAGATTCAACGCATTTCCGGCATTGTCAACGGCACCACCAACTTTATTTTGGACGCGATGGAGTCCACGGGTGCCTCCTACGCGGACGCGCTCGCTGAGGCCACGCGGCTAGGCTATGCCGAGGCCGATCCAACTGCCGATGTCGAGGGTCATGATGCCGCCTCGAAGGCGGCCATCCTCGCGTCTTTGGGCTTTCATACCCGCGTTACCTTCGATGATGTTTATTGCGAGGGCATTTCCAACATCACTGCTGAGGATATTTCCGCCGCACAGCAGGCAGGCTATTCCATCAAGCTGCTGGCCATCTGCGAGCGCCTGCGTGATGCGGAAGGCAATGAGTCCGTCAACGCGCGCGTGCACCCGACCTTGGTCCCTAAGGAGCACCCGCTGGCCTCCGTCAGCAAGTCCTATAACGCTATCTTCGTCGAGGCCGAGGCAGCTGGCTCCCTGATGTTCTACGGCAACGGTGCCGGCGGTAACCCGACGGCGTCTGCGGTGCTTGGCGACGTCGTCGGCGCCTCCCGCAACATCGTTCACGGCGGCCGTGCGCCGGGGGAGAACACCTACGCTAACCTGCCGATAGCAGACTTTGGTCAGGTATACACCCGCTATCACATCGATATGGAAGTCGTAGACCGCACAGGCGTGCTCTCTGCGATCTCCGCGCTATTTGCCAAGCACAACGTCTCCCTGCGCACTGTGCGCCAGGAAGACGGCGACGGAATCGCTCGCCTCATCGTGGTCACCCACACCGCGTTGGAGCATGAGATGCAGGGCATCGTCGAGGAGCTGGGCCAGCTTGATGATGTCAAGGCGGTCCACTCCGTTATTCGCTTGGACGGTGGCCAGCTGTGAGCACGGAGGTAGAGGTAGGTGTCAAGGCCACGGTAAAAGTCCCTGCTTCCTCAGCTAATCTGGGCCCCGGCTATGACACCCTCGGCATTGCGTTAAGCCTTTATGACACCGTCGAGGTTGAGGTCATCCCCGCTGGGCTGGAGGTAGAAATCTTCGGTGAGGGAGCAGAGGACTTGCCACGCGATGACTCTCATCTGGTAGTTAAAGCCATCCGTTCCGCGCTGAATGCGGCGGATGCTGCGGTGCCGGGTCTGCGCGTTACCTGCAATAACAACATCCCACAGTCGCGTGGTCTTGGTTCTTCGGCCGCCGCTGCCGTCGCCGGCGTTGCAGCGGGCAATGCCTTGGCAGGCTCACCGCTAAACAGCGATCAGCTAGTGCAGCTGTCTTCTGCTTTTGAAGGGCACCCCGATAACGCCGCGGCGTCCGTGCTAGGCAATGCCGTGGTCTCCTGGACCACAGTGCCGGTTGACGGCCGATCTTTGCCAGAATATCGCGCTGTCAGTGTGGATGTACACGAATCCATCCAGGCCACAGCCTTGGTACCGGATTTCCATGCCTCCACCCAAGCCGTTCGCCGCGTCCTGCCTTCGCACGTGACGCACGGCGATGCTTCCTTCAACGTCTCGCGCACTGCCGTGCAGGTGGTCGCACTGCAAAAGTATCCGGAGCTGTTGTGGGAAGGCACCCGTGACAGGCTGCACCAGCCTTATCGTGCTGATGTGTTGCCTATTACCGCGGAATGGGTCAACCGTCTGCGCAACCGCGGCTATGCGGCCTACCTTTCAGGTGCGGGCCCTACCGCGATGGTGCTGCACACTGAGCCTATTGAGGAATCAATCTTGCAGGATGCGCGCGAAGCGGGCCTGCGACTACTCCCGTTGGAGGTTGCAGGCCCGGTCGAGGTCCATGCAGCGCGGGCTTAAGCAGTCTGCTTGACGTTTACGCAGCAGGTTCCGTTGCCTGACTTCGGAACCAGCGTAAGCGAGAGGTGCTCGCCGGAATCAGCTGCGACTTGTTCCAAGAAACCATCGTGGATAGCGCAGACGAACGGGGAGGGCTTGATGCCTGCCGCTACGAATGGGCAGGCATGCAGCTCCATGTCGGTCTGACCATTTTCTTCGAGCTCGGTAGTCGATGCAGTGGGGTCAAATCCCATATCGCGCATCTTGCGATATAGCGGGGTCAGCGCGTTGGCGGAGGGAAACTGGTCCTGGTGCGTTGAGGCAGCCCACTTGCGGCCAATTGCGCGTGCCTGTTCGGAGGCGTAATCGTTGAGCTCTTCCTTATCTGCCAACATCTCTGCCAAAACGCTAATGAGGGTGACGTATTCTTCTGCCACTGAGCGGTTATCAGGGATGCGCACCTGGAAAATCAGCGAAGGGCGTCCGCGGCCCTTGGCCGGTGCGGTAATAACGCGGACTGCGCCTACATGTACCAGCTCATCGAGGTGGCCGCGCGCGGTATTGACATGCATGTCCATGTCTTTGGCGATGTCCGCCGCGCGTGCTCCTTGCGGATATTCCTGCAGAACGTTTAAAACTTCTCGCTGTTTGGGTGACAGGCGTAGTGCTTCTGGGAAAAGTTCTGTGGAGGACCGCGGTGCATGGACGGGCATGTTTCTCCTCGAATAATTTATAAGGTTAATCGGTTGTTAATAATGACGATACAGCGCTGACCCGTAGAAAAGACAATGATAGAGGTGCGATATGTGCCACTACGTGCCGCGACGGTAATTTATTTAGTGCAGATCTCGCAGTAAACCGTCTCGCCCACGCTCAATGTTTTGGCTTGATCGATGCCAATCGCCGCCTCGACGTGTTGGCCGCTAAGGTCTAGCGCGGCGATTACACGGTCTAAGGAATGGGCACGAATATCCTTTATTTTCGCCTGCCACCTGCCCGACTCAGTGAGAGTTATCTCCTCCGGACTTAGCACAAAGCGAGTTGGCCCGGTGGTATCGGGGATCACGGCGCCTTGTTCGAGTCTTCCCTGGATAACCACCCTGCCGAGCAGCCTTGCGACGAAGTGATTGGGCGGGTTTTCTACGATCTCGTTTGTTGGAGCGTGGAGGAGAATCTTGCCGCGTTCTACCACTGCGACCTCGTCGGCCAGGCTCAAAAGGTCTAGCACATTATGGGTGACCATGACGGTGGTCCGGTCGTGGCTCGCCGCAGCTAGCAGCTTGCGCCATTGCGCAGCAGCTGCGGCGTCGACAGCAGCTAGCGGTTCATCCAACAATAAGATGGAAGGGCGTGCAGCCAGCGCGCGGACGAGGCCAGCTTGGGCAGCCTGGCCGCCCGAGAGATCGCGTGCTTTTATCTCCGCAATCTCGCTTAAGCCCGCCGCAGCAATCAATTCGGCAGTAGCGGCCTTATCGTGAGTGACCATAGTGATAGCCTCCGCGACCGTCGAGTGGGGCGGCAGCGCTGGCTTTTGCGTCAGCATCACGGCGTGGGACTCATCAGAGAGGCGACGCAGCAGTGTGGTCTTGCCGGCACCGTTGATGCCAACGACCGCCGTGGTGGCTGCTTCCTTGAAAGGCGCCAATTGGCCTGCGGCGGGCGGCAGGCTGAGTTGGCGCAGCTTGGCGACGTCGATGTCAGACTGCGCATGCGCCTGCGGCGAAGGCTCACGGTGTAGCAGCGATGGGATGCCCGCGCAGGCGAGACAGACCACAGCGAGGCCGATGAGAATCGCAGACAGCGCATAAGCGTTGTCCGCACTGACCTCGCGTTCTAGATAGATGCCGCTCGACATCGTGCGGGTGAGCCCCGGCATGGAACCGGCGAAGGTAATCGTGGTGCCAAACTCGCCGAGGCTGCGTGCAAAGGCGAGTGCTCCACCCGTGAAGATTGCCGGTGCGATGGTCGGCAGCATGACTTTGCGCCAGATGGCCCCGCGTGTCATGCCAACCCGGCGCGCGGACAGGGCCACTTCATGGTCGGTCTGGCGCAGCGCGGAGTCCACCGCCACCACTACGAAAGGAAGGGCGACGAAGGTTTGCGCCACGACGACGCCGGCGAAGGCGAAGTTTAGCTGCAAGGCATCCAAGAGTGGGGCCAAAAGGCCGCGGCGGCCCAACGCCGCGCTGAGCGCCAACCCTCCGACCACCGGCGGCATCGCCAGTGGCAAGTACACCAGCAGGCGCACCGCCTGGCCAATGCGGTTTTGCCCGTGCAACCAGATGGCTAGGCCGGTGCCGAAGAAGGTGGCAAGCAGTGCAGAAATAGCAGCCGAGGTTAGCGTGATGCGTAACAGGTCGTGGGTAGTTTCTTGAGAAAGCACCGTGCCAAGGCCCGTCCACGGAACGCGGGTGGCCAAAGCAAGTACTGGTACCGCGACGTATAAAACCGCCAAGGCGCCCGCCACGGCGAAAGGCCAGGGGGCGCGAGGTGGGGTGGTGCGCACATGCATGGAAAGCAGTTTAGTCGGCGGGCACGAAGCCATAGCGCGACCAGGTCTCGTCGAAGTCGTTAGCGAGCATGTCCAGCAACGAAGAGGCGGCATCCTGGTGCGGGCTGTTTTTGACTACGGCACCCAAGATTTGGTTGCGGAATTTCTCCGCGCCCTCGATGGGGATTACCTCCAGGTCAGGATTGGCTGCTGCATCGGTGGAGTATACCCATCCAGCATCCGCCTCGCCGCTGGCCACTTTGCCTACTACGTCGGCGACCTGGCCCTCTTTGGAATCGGCGCTCACGTGCAGGTGCTGATCTGCCATGATTTTATCGGCGATCGCCCCGCAGGGGACCGAAGGGTCGCAGCGCACGAAGTAGTCGGTCTCATCCAAGTCGTGGACGGAGTGGATATGCCCAGGATTGCCCGGCGGTACCACCATCACCATGGAGTTGGTGGCCAGTACGCGAGGCTGCTCGACATCGCCTGCGGCCACCGCCTTGTCCATGGTCTCCTGGGACGCGGTAAGCAGCACGTCGGCAGGCGCGCCTTGATGGATTTGTTCTACCAGGGAAGCAGAACCGCCATTGTTAATCAGCATGGGCGTGACGGCCTCAAGCTCATGGTTGAGCACGCGCGTTGAAGAGGCGGCGAAGACGTTGAGCTTATCCCCGCCGCCTGCGCAACCGGTAAGCGCGCAGGCGGCTAGGGCAGCAAGGCAAATAGCAGCAGATTTTTTCATAATCACCAAATTTACGCACCTGCACGATTTCGAGTGAGAGATGGGGAGGGGAAGTCGCAGAAAACTGCTACGCCACGCGGGTGAACTTGATGTGGAAGTCCTGTGGTTGTTCCTTCAGGTATTCCAGCTCAAAGGACTCTTCGCGGGCTTCGATTTCTTTGAGCAGTGGCACTGGGTTGTGCGGTGCGATAAGGATCATTGCTTCGCCGACGTTGAGGGTGCCCAGCGCGCCGTGGATAGCGCCGTGGCGCACGGCGTGTGGGATTTCGGAGGCGTTTAGGGTTGGCACTTCGCTTGCTTTGTGGGCATCAGTAATTGGCAGTTGCATGATGGTCCTTTCATTTGGTTTGAAGGCTTTGGTTTTCACCTTAGCGCCAATATTAGTACGATAAAACTCGTGAAAAATATTGCGCATCGTTTCGTGTTTCTGGCCTTTGCCGGAGCGGCGTTGCTCGTTGGTCTTTATGCGGGCGCGGCACTGCTGGGCGTCGCACCAACGTCCACAGCTGCACGTGCGCATGGACCGCTCATGGTCTTTGGCTTCGTCGGCGGAGCAATCGGCTTAGAGCGCGTAGTCGCTGTCAAGAAAACGTGGGCCTGGGCAGGGCCCATCTGCCACGTCGTGGCGGTGGTGAGCCTGCTAGTGGGCGCACCCCGGTTTGTCCCCGCCATCTTCTTTGCGTGGAGCTTCCTCATCCTCGGTGCAATTTATCTCGAGATTCATCGCCGGCAGCCCACGCTAGCCGTGCTCGTGCAGGCGGCGGGTGTTATCGGCGGCGTGGCGGCCAGCCTGTTGTGGGCCATGGCTGATTCCTTTGCCATGGCCATGCCGCTGTGCGTGCTGTACGTGGTGAGCACCATCATCGGAGAGCGCATGGAGCTTGCCCGTGTGACCATGGCCGGTACAAAAGCGGAAAACCTCATCACCGTGCTCGTTCTGGCGCTAGCAGCCGCCGGTGTCATCTTCGTCCTAGTCCCCGCGGTGGGCTACCGCTTGATGGGCCTTTTCCTCTTCGCGATTTCGGTGACCACCGTCCGCGTGGATGTGGCCAAGAATTTGGTGCACGGCACCGGCCTGCCGCGCTATTCCGCAGTCTGCATGCTGGCAGGTTACTTCTGGTTGGCGCTCGCCGGAGTCATCTGGCTGGCGTTCGGCCAAGCAACGGGCTTTGCCTATGACGCCTCGGTGCACACGGTCTTCCTGGGGTTTGTGATGTCGATGATTTTCGCACACGCGCCCATCATCCTGACCTCCGTCATTCGCAAGAAGCTGCCATATCGCACCGTGCTCTACCTGCCGGTCGCACTATTGCACGGCGGTCTTGTCCTGCGCATCGCCGCGGACGCACTCGCGCAAACAACTGTCTTCCGTGTGGGCGGCATGACTAACGTAATAGCAGTCTTGCTCTTTGTCTTAAGCGGTTTTATTTTGACCATGTGGGAGGCACATCGTGCACATCGCTGACGTTTCTTTGGCCGCACGCGGGCGCTGGCACATGATTGCCGCCTGCGTCATCGGCTTCTGGGTAGTAGCTGGGATAGTCATCAACATCGCCAGCCACCTAGGCGCAAGCGTGGTGTGGTGGGACCTCATCCATCCCTTCACCATCGGTGCGATGACCACCGCCATCATCGTCTATTCCACGCACTTCACGGAGGCACTCACGCGCATGCAGGCCCGCGGGTACAAGGGCGTGGCCTGGCGCGTGGGGATTGTCCAGGTTGGCTTGGTACTGCTGCTCGTTGACCGCGCCGGGTTTGACTGGGGCCCGCTTTCCGACGCCGCATCGCTTCTTATCATCGCTACCTTCTGCTGGCATGGCTTCGATATCTACCGGGCGCTTCGGGGATCACTGGCCGGTTTATTCGCGGTGACGGTGCCTTTCTACATCGCGGCCGCAGCATTCGTGATTGTTTCCGTGTTGCTCGTGGTGCTAGCAGCCAATGGTGTGGGCAACTATTCACTTCTGGTAGCCGCCCACTCGCGGGGCATGGTCTGGGGCTTTGCCTGGCTGACCATCGTGGCAACCGTGGTCACGCTTTTGCCTACTTTGAGCGGCACCAAGATTGCCCCCGCCGCGCGGGCGCGCTGCACTAGGGCGCTCATCGTCCACTGCGTTGGCTTGGCGCTCGCGTTGGGCCTTAATTCTTTCGGGCTTAGCCGCGCAGCAGGTATGACACAGCTGCTGGTGGTGCTAGCGGCATTGCTCATCATCCAGCCCATCCTCGCCACGCTGCTGGCGGGCAAGCCACAGCTGACCACGGCGACGGTCTCGGTCGTCGCCGGACTGTTGTGGATGCTTAGCCTCTGCGCCGCCGACGCGGTCTGCGCCATTTTAGGGGTCTACCCACGCGTGGTGACGTTGCTGCTCATGCCAGCATTCGTAGGCGCAGGTCTCATGCAACTGGTTACGGGCGTGCTGCACCACTTGTTGCCCACCCTCGTCGGCGGCGGCCCGGCCAAGGTGACACTGGGCAGAAAGGTCGCTGATTACGGCGGATACGCCCGCTTGGTGCTTATCAACCTAGGTGCGATGTTGTGCTTGCTCGGGGCCGATATAGCCGGGCTTATCATGATGGGGCTTGGCCTTATCACCAACATCTTGGCCATCGCGGTGGCCGTTTCCAAACAGAAAAGACTGGAGAACTAAATGCTCAGCGTTTCTTCTAATCAACCTCAAAAGCCACCGGCTCAGAACAACTGGGCATCGTGGATTCTCATCGGCATCGCCCTGGCCGCGGTGATTGCTCTAGCGGTTTTCAATAGCACCTCCAAGGCACAACGGGCGTCGGAAAGCGAAGGCGTTGATGCCACCGTCGTTGAGGTTAGTGTGGAAGGCATGTCCTTCGTGCCTTCTTCCATCGATGTGCCAAAGGGCACCCACCTGGTGGTGAAGTTCACGAACACCGGAGATATGGTCCATGACCTGAAGATCGGCGACAACGAAACCGGCCGCGTCGAACCCGGCAAGACCGTCGAGCTAGACGCCGGCCTCATCGAGGAGACCACCCAGGGCTACTGCACCATCGCGGGGCATAAGGCGCAGGGCATGGTCTTTGACGTCAACGTCACCGACGCGCCTGCAGAAGGCGACGCCATGGCTGGCATGCACCATCACTCAGCTAGCCACCCAGACGTGCCCAGCGCTGCCGAGCGCACCCAGGAACGGGAGGGATTTAAGGCCTTCGATGCTGCGCTGCCGGCTGCAAAGGCAACCACGCACGAGGAAACCTGGACCATGACCGAGGACGAGGTCGAGGTAGCGCCAGGTGTAAAACAAACGCGGTGGCTATTCAACGGCCAAGCCCCAGGGCCAACCTTGCGCGGCAAGGTGGGCGATAAGTTCAAGATCACCATCAAGAACGAGGGAACCATGGGCCACTCCGTGGACTTCCACGCCGGCGAGGTCAACCCGGATGAGAACATGAAGACCATCGCGCCGGGCGAGTCCCTGACTTATGAGTTCACCGCGCACCGCTCCGGCATCTGGATGTATCACTGCTCCACGGCGCCGATGAGCCTGCACATTGCCAACGGCATGGCCGGCGCGGTGGTCATCGATCCGCCAGAGCTTGGCGACGCCGATGCGGAGTACGCAATGATTGCGGACGAAATCTTCCTGGGCGACGAAAATGGCGCCGACGCCGACCGCGTCTCAAACGGCGAGTACGACCTGATGGCGTTTAATTACTATCCGAATCAGTACGACCTTGAGCCGCTGCATGCCAAGGTGGGCGATAAGGTACGCATCTGGCTGCTCAACGTGGGCCCAGACCAGCCGTTGTCTTTCCACGTGGTGGGCGAGCAATTCGACACCGTCTACAAGGAAGGCGACTTCCTCATCAAGGACCTGGATGATGCCGGCTCTCAGGCCGTGGATCTCCTACCCGCGCAGGGTGAATTCGTGGAGATGACCTTCAATGAACCCGGCACCTATAGCTTTGTCAATCACATCATGACCTCGGCTGAAAAGGGCCAGCACGGAAAGATTGTGGTCTCGCGGTAGTCATTGCTCGGCGGCGCTCCCATTCGGCGAGTTCAGCCAAGGTATCGTAGTCCTCTTCCGCGCCTGTACCCGGCACCGCGATGAGGCGAGGGACTGCGTGCAACAGCCTGCGGGCTGACTTGTTGTGCAGGCAGTCGAAGGAATCTACCGCTTGGCGCAGGCCGTCGTAATGCCACAGCGCGCACAGCGGCTGGATAAAATCGCCGCTTAAAGCCGCCGCTACCGAGGGAATTGAGCTTTGCGCTTCGCAGGCGGCGAGTTTTTCCAACAACTTTGGCAGCATTTGAGGCGAATCTGGCGCATCCACAGATAACACTGCGATATAGCGAAGTGGCGCTAAACTACGTGCTTCCAGGTTCTGCAGGCCTGCCGCGATGCCAGCTGCAGGCCCACCAAAAAGCGGATTTTCGCATACCTGCGGCAGGCCCAGCGGAAACGGGGAAACCACGCAGATCGGCGCGCCATAAGGAAGCTGCCTGCGCACGACGTCGACAAGCCTTTCGCCCCGCACACGCACCGAACCCTTATCGCGCCCGCCCATCCTGGTGCCGTGGCCGCCTGCCAGGATGATGACTCCTAGCTCGTGCGGTTTGTAGTTCAGCATTGCCTAGGTTTTAGGAAGCTCGCGGCTCCAGTCGCCGGAACGGCCACCGGACTTTGCAGTGATCCCACAGCGGCGGATAAATGCGGAGCGGTCGACGCCTTTGACCATATCGATGATGGACAGCGCCGCAACGTTGACCGCGGTAAGCGCCTCCATCTCCACACCGGTGCGATCGGCGGTTCGCACCGTTGCCTCGATGAAGACATGGTCGTCTCGGATTTCCAGATCGACCGAGCAACCATGCACGCCGATGGTGTGGGCGAGGGGAAGCAGTTCCGGGACCTTCTTGGCCGCCGAGATACCGGCGATGCGCGCGACCGCTAGCACGTCGCCCTTGGGAACCGTGCCGTCGCGAAGCGCAGAAAGAACCTCAGGAGAACACGCAACCTCGCCTTGCGCGGTAGCGGAACGGACGGTGGGCTGCTTTTCTGTCACATCCACCATGTAGGCGGAGCCGGAGGAATTGAGATGGGTAAATTTCATAGGGTCTAGTCTAATTAAGGCCTAATCGAGAATTAATAGCCAACCACGCGGACTTCATCGCCAGCCTGAATTTCGGAGGTCACCTCAACCAGGCCGCACGTGCCGTGGAGCGAGGCTACGAAGTGGCTGCTCAACCCGCTGGCAAAGGGGTACGCCACGACGGCCTCACCGAACTCCAAGCGCGTGGGCACATATGCCGTGCCGTGCTTGTGTGCCATGGGGAACTCCTCCCCGGCGCGCGCGACGATGGTGCGCCCGCTGCAGACCTTCGTGCGGGCAGGGCGCCCGCTCAAGGCCTCGAGGAAAGGCGAAACATAAAGATGGTAGGAAACAAAAGCCGCTACGGGATTGCCCGGCAGGGAGATAACCGGCAAACCTCCATAGAGGGAAAAACCTTGCGGCGTGCCCGGCTTTTGCTTGACCCCGCCGAACCAAGCCTTACAGTCCTCTGCGGCCTGGAGCGCGGTCTGCGTGACGTCGAAGGCGCCGGCGGAAACACCGCCCGTCGTGATTACTACCTCGTGGGAATGAAACAGCTGCTCAATCGTCTCGCGCAGCTGCTCCGGGGAGTCGGAAGAGCGCATGTGCGTTACCACCGCATGCGGGATGGTGGAGCGAATCAGCGATTCGATCATCGGCCCATTCGAATCGGGTAGCTGGCCCGGCTCGAGGCTCGAGCCCTCGACCAGTTCGTCGCCGGAGGAGACCACGCCTACGAGAACGGGGCGGTAGACGCGAACATGCGTGATGCCAGCCGAAATCAGCGCGGCAATAAGGCCGGCATTAACCACGGTGCCCGGCTTGGCGATGTTCGCGCCCTCCCGAACGTTTTCTCCCTTCGGGCGGATGTGCGTGCGCCTTGGCGTCTCGTTGATGGTGACCTCACTCGGCAGCTCGTGTGGGCCGGCTGGAATATCGGTCAACTCCACTGGGACTACAACTAGGCCATCGTTGTCCTCCGGAACCGGCGCGCCGGTCATGATGCGCACCGCCTTGCCCGCTGGCACCTCCATGGGTGCCTGGCCCGCCGGAACGTCGCCTGCGACGGGCAAACGCGCAGGCAGCTCAACCAGATCCTTTAGGTGTACCAAGAAGCCATCCATCGCAGAGTTGCTAAAAGGCGGCACTGCTAGGCGCGCAGTAACGTCTTCTGCAATGACGCGGCCTAGAAGTTTCTCGTTGACTGGCTGGGCTTCCGGAAATGCCTCTACCGGCACCGGCCGGGCGTGAGACATTATCGCCTCGAAATGTTCTTGTGGGGTGCGCATGCTTTTCAAACTAGATCCTTAGCCTTTAGCCACCGATTGCTGCCATCAAACGATCCGGCTGCAAGAAACCCTCGTCATTCACGCCGTGGCCGGGCAGCTTCGCCCACATTTCTGCGGCCCAGGCCTCCATGAGCTCTTCATCGCTGGCGCCCGCGCGCATGAGGTCGCGAAGAGAGGTCTCCGAATTACCGAATAGGCAATTGCGCACCGCACCGTCAGTTGTCAGACGCGTGCGATCGCAGGAACCACAAAAGGAGCGGGTGACTGAGGCGATGACGCCGATTTGTCCTATCTCGTGGCCTCCGCGATAGACATTCCACAGTGACGCCGGGGCAGAGCCGCGCGGCTCATCAGCGGGGGAGAGCTCGAAGGACTCGCCGAGGCGGGCCAAGATATCGTCCGCGGTCACCATATCCTCGCGCCGCCACTTATCGCGCGGGCCCAGCGGCATCTGCTCGATAAAACGCAGCTGTGCGCCTGCCTCAATGCAGTATTCCGCCAGCGGGATAATAGAATCCTCGTTAATGCCCGGCATCACTACCGCATTGACCTTGACTGGGTGCAGCCCGGCGCGGGTCGCGGCTTCGATGGCTGTGAAGACATCCTGGATGCGGTCGCGCCGGGTTAGCCGGGCATAAAGCTCGCGGTCGGTTGTATCGAGCGAGATGTTCACGCGGTCGAGGCCTGCTTCCACCAATCCATCGATACGCCGGTCGAGGCCCAAGCCGTTCGTGGTCAGTGCGGTAGACGGTGATTTACCTTCGTCGGTGCGCAATTGCTTAGTAGCAGCGACAATCTTCTCCAAAGACTTGCGCAGGAGCGGTTCGCCGCCGGTGAAACGTACCTGGCGGATGCCTAGCTTTTCGACGCCGATGCGGATGAGGCGGATCGTTTCCTCATCGCTCAAGGTTTCTGCGGTGGGAAACCACTCGAGACCTTCGGCTGGCATGCAATACGTGCAGCGGAGATTGCAGCGATCAGTAAGCGAAACGCGCAGGTCGCGGGCCCTGCGGCCGTATTTGTCTAGAAGCGGATAAGTCATTGTCGTCCTAGTCTATAGGCAGAGTGGTCTTATCCATATTAACCCGGAAAAATTCGCGTTTAATCCGGGGGCTAGTCACGGGGCGGGAAATGCTGTGGCAAGTCATCCAGGCGCTGTGACTCGCCAGGGCCTTTCAATCGAATGATGTTGTATTCGCCTTCAGCCAAGTGTGAACGCAGGTCCTTCTTATCGAACTTGCCCACCGAGGTTTTGTCGATGTGCTTTACGAAGGTCCAGTACTCCGGCAGCATCCACGAAGGCAGCTCCTTGCGCATACCCTCGCGGATGCGCTCGGCGGTTTCGATTGTCGGAGAAAACCCTGGTGCCAACACCGTTACCGCCAGAGGGCGTTCCACCCACTGTTTATCCGGATAACCGATGACGGCGGCTTCCACGACGACCGGGTTAGCCATGATGAGGTTTTCGAGCTGGACCGAATAGATCCACTCGCCGCCAGAGCGGATGACGTCGCGGGCGCGGTCTTCGATGGTCAAGAAGCCGTCTTCCGTTACCGAGCCGACGTCGCCAGTGCGCAGCCAGCCATCCGCGGTGAATTTGGATTTGGCATCCTCGACTTGCTTGCCGCGGAACTCGTCGGCACTACCGCTCGGTTCAGAAGTGGGCGAGTGGTAGTAGGAGCCGGTAACGAGGTTGCCGCGGACCTGGATCTCGCCGGCATTGCGGTCGGACTTGGGCACGACGACGCCGTCATTGACCACACGGTATTGCAAGGAGGCCGGGAAGCGTCCTTGGGATATGCGGTATGCCCAGCGGGTATCGCCATCGGCACCCTGGGGTGGGCGGGCCACCGTGCCCACCGTGGTGGTTTCCACCATGCCCCACACGTGCACGACGTCGACGCCGTAGCGCTCCTCCCACATTTTGATCAGCTGCGGCGGGACGGGGGAGCCGCCGGCGAAGATCTCGGTCAGCGTCATGCGGCTTGGGGGATTTTTGAGATAGTGCGCGAAAAGCTGAATCCAAATGGTGGGCACGCCATGCGCCACGCGGGGCGAGGTGGCAGCGATGATGCTAGCAAGCGTCGGTGCGGATACGTCGGCGTCGGGAAGCACTAGTGGCGTGCCCGTCATAAAGGCGGCAAAGGGAACGCCCCAGCTGAGCACGTGATAAATCGGGATGCAGCACAGGAAGGTCTCGCCGTGGGTAACGCACAGCGAATCGGAGGCGCGCAACTGCATGCTCTCCAGGTAGAGTGCGCGGTGGGAATAGACCACGCCTTTGGGCGCGCCAGTGGTGCCGGTGGAATAGCACAAGGCGGCCGACGTCCGCTCGTCTAGCTCAGGCCAGTTGTACTCGGTAGGGCGGCCGTCGAGTAGCGCCTCATAGGAATAGACCTCGACGCCAGCGCCAAACTTGCCCAGGTAGTCGGCGGGATCGGTTAGACCAATGAGAACCACCGCACGCACGGTTTTTACGCCGTTTAAGACCTTAGCCAGCTGATCTTTTAAGCGCGGATCGGCAACTACAATTTCCGCTTCGGAGTGGTTAATGATGTGGCGAATCTGATCATTCATTAACTGCTTGTTTAGCGGGGTAAAAATAGCACCCTTGCAGGCAGTGGCGAACATGACCTCTAGGTGTTCAGCACAGTTCCACATGAAAGATGCCACGCGCTGGTCCCCAGTAATGCCCAACTCATCGTGCAATGCGTGCGCGAATGCGGCCGCGCGTGCGCCGATGGCGGCGAAGTCGGTGGTTTCCGGCTCACTATGGTTGCGCCACGTGGTCACCTGCGTCTGCCCATGCACCGTCGATCCGTATTCCAGGATGCGGGTCAGGGACAGGGGGATATCCTGCATGGTAGAAAGCATGAGTCCTACTTTAGCGGTGTCACTTCCGGCGCGGGATGCTAATACGGTATAGTGGCTCGTGACTGACGCGGTCTAGCCCGAATTTTAGGAAAGCTCCCGCGTAACCGAGTATTGCAGAACCGCCGCAGAGCGTTTCTTTTTCTCGCTCGCAGTCGCCTTCTATCAATTCTCCTCCGTGGCATTCCTTTTCCCAGAGGAGAGGCCTAGATATCTCACCGCCCGCGGCTTCCCGCTTGTGGCGGCATGCACCATAAAAATACAGATTGGCTTCCAGCGCTTAAGCCGGACTGCAGGCGAAAAGCATTTAGACGCTGGTGAAGCGACGAAAGGATATCCGTGAGCAATACGGACAAAGCCGCAGCACAGGATTACGCATCCATGAAGCTGCCGGAACTGCGCAAGCTGGCTGCCGAGCGCGGCCTGCGCGGCATCTCGGGTCTGCGCAAGGGCGATCTGATCACCGCCCTGAGCACTGGCCAGGTACCTGCGAAGGCAGAAAAGGCGGAAAAGCCACAGCGCCGCACACGTAAGCCCTCTGAAGAGAAGCCGGCAAAGGCTGAGGATAACGCCAAGGATAGTGGCGAAGACAAGGCCCAAGAAAAGGGTGAGAAGAACGAGGAGCAGCGCTACGAGTCGCGCTCCCAGGCTCGCCGTGCCCGCCGCAACCGCGCCCGCCGCCAGGAGCGCGAGAACGCCGAGGCAAAGCAGGAGGGCGCTAAGGAAGAGGCCAAGGAGCCGAACAAGGATTCCGAGAACTCTAAC
Organism: Corynebacterium sp. HMSC077D03; assembly: GCF_001808545.1. Classification (NCBI taxonomy): domain Bacteria; kingdom Bacillati; phylum Actinomycetota; class Actinomycetes; order Mycobacteriales; family Corynebacteriaceae; genus Corynebacterium; species Corynebacterium sp. HMSC077D03. The sequence goes on along the minus strand of NZ_KV793700.1, from coordinate 89,566 downwards.
GACAATCGCGATAACAATAACCGTGACAACCGTGATAACGGCGAGCGCAACCGCGGCAACCGCAACCGCCGCCATGATGACGATGACAACAACGGTGGCGGCCGCCGCAACCGCCGTAACCGTCGCAACCGCCGCAACCGCGGTGGTAATGACAACAACGGCGGCAACGATCTCCAGATCCGCGAGGGCGATGAAGTCCAGGCAGTAGGCGGCATCCTCGAGGTCGTCGACAACAACGTGGCTTTCCTGCGCACCACCGGTTACCGCGCGGCAAGCTCTGACGTCTTTGTCAACAACAACTTGGTCCGGCGCTTGGGCCTGCGCTCTGGCGACGCCGTGACCGGCCAGGTCAAGGTCTCTGGCCCAACTCATACCCACGGCAATGGCCGTAATCGCCGCAAGTACAACCAGTTGGTGCAGGTTGACACGGTAAACGGCATGGAGCCAGCAGCGGCACAGGACCGTCCACACTTCTCCAAGCTGACCCCGCTGTACCCGAACCAGCGTCTGCGCCTGGAAACGGATCCGAAGATCCTGACCACCCGCGTTATCGACCTCATCATGCCTATCGGCAAGGGCCAGCGTGCGCTGATTGTTTCCCCGCCGAAGGCCGGTAAGACCACCATTTTGCAGAACATCGCCAACGCGATTTCCGCGAATAACCCAGAGTGCTACCTCATGGTCGTCCTAGTAGACGAGCGCCCAGAAGAGGTCACCGACATGCAGCGCAGCGTCAAGGGTGAGGTCATTGCCTCTACCTTCGACCGCCCGCCATCAGAGCACACCTCCGTTGCCGAGCTGGCCATCGAGCGCGCGAAGCGCTTGGTGGAGCAGGGCAAGGACGTCGTGGTTCTCTTGGACTCGATTACCCGCCTGGGCCGTGCCTACAACAACTCCTCCCCAGCATCCGGCCGCATCCTCTCCGGCGGTGTGGACTCCAACGCGCTCTACCCACCGAAGCGCTTTCTGGGTGCTGCCCGCAATATCGAAAACGGCGGTTCCCTTACCATCATCGCCACCGCGATGGTGGAGACCGGCTCCACCGGTGACACGGTCATCTTCGAGGAGTTCAAGGGCACCGGCAACGCCGAGCTCAAGCTCGACCGCGCCATTTCCGAGCGTCGCATCTTCCCGGCCGTGGACGTTAACCCATCCGGCACCCGCAAGGACGAACTGCTGCTCGTTCCGGAGGAAGCGCGCATCATGACCAAGCTGCGTCGCATCCTTTCTGGTTTGGATTCCTTCGCCGCTATCGACTTGCTCATCAAGCAGCTGAAGAAGACCCGCTCCAACGGCGAGTTCTTGATGCAGGTGGCAAGCTCTGCGCCGATGGTCGCTGACAAGGAAGCTGAGGATTACATCTAATGGCTAATCAAGTTTCCCTCGTAGACGACATTGTCTCTGAGTACCAGGGCATCGAGATGCAGATGGGCGATCCCGAGGTCGCTGGCGATCAGACGATGTTCCGTAAGCTGTCTAAGCGCTATGCCGAGCTGCGTCCAATCGTCGCGGTCAACAACGAGCTAGAGCAGGCTCGTCAGGACCTCGAAGATGTCAAGGAAATGGCCTACGAGGACCATGACTTCCAGGACGAAGTCGACCGCCTTGAGCCGCTCGTCGTTGAACTGGAGGAAAAGCTCGCTGACCTACTCGCTCCGCGTGACGAGCACGACTCCGAAGACATCATTATGGAGATCAAGGCTGGCGCCGGCGGCGAGGAGGCCGCATTGTTCGCCGGCGATCTCGCGCGAATGTACGAGCGTTATGCTGACAAAGCTGGTTTCCAGTGGGAGGTCTTGGGCCTCAACGAGTCCGACTTGGGTGGCGTGAAGGACATGTCCATCTCGTTTAAGTCCAAGACCCCGTCTCGCGACGGCGCTTGGTCCGTATTCAAGTTCGAGGGCGGCGTCCACCGCGTCCAACGCGTCCCGGTGACCGAGTCTCAGGGCCGCATCCAGACCTCAGCAGCCGGCGTGCTGGTTTACCCGGAGCCGGATGAGGTCGAATCCGTCAACATCGACGAAAAGGATCTGCGCATCGACGTCTACCGCTCGTCCGGTAAGGGCGGCCAGGGCGTTAACACCACTGACTCCGCAGTCCGCATTACCCACCTGCCGACTGGCCTGGTGGTCACCTGCCAGAAGGAACGTTCCCAGATTCAGAACAAGGCCCGCGCATTGCAGGTGCTGCAGGCACGCCTGGATCAGATCGAGCGCGAAGCCCGTGAGGCTGAGGCAGGGGAGCAACGTGCATCCCAGGTGCGCACCTTGGACCGCTCCGAGCGTATTCGCACCTATAATTGGCCGGAAAACCGCATCACTGATCACCGCATCGGCTACAAGGCGAATAACCTGGATTCCGTTCTCAACGGCGATATGCAGGATCTGATCACCGCTTTGCAGGCTCAAGAGCGCGCCGAGCGCTTGGAGGCGGAAGACTAGAGGTGGATACCTACGCAATGGCGCTTCGCGATGCCGCGGAGCGCTTTCGCGCATCTGGAGTACCTAGCCCGGAGTGGGACGCACGAGTGCTTGCTTCCGAGCTCATTGGATGTGGGCATATGGACATCCCACTGGATGCCCAACCCATTCCCGGCTTTGCCATCGCCTATGAGGGCTGGGTCGCGCGCCGTGAGGCTCGCGAGCCGCTGCAGCACATTTTGGGCACGGCGTGGTTTGGCCCGCTCGAGCTCAAGGTAGGCTCAGGCGTGTTTATTCCACGCCCAGAAACGGAAGTCCTGGCGGATTGGGGAGTGCGGGTGCTTCGCGACGTCGCCAAGCCCCGCGTTGTCGACTTGTGTACCGGCAGCGGGGCACTGGCCGCCTATGTAAAGAATGAGCGGCCGGACGCGGATGTATTCGCGGTCGAGCTTTCTGAAGATGCGCTGCCTTTTGCCCGCAGCAATCTTGCCCAAGGCGTGCATCTGGTCCACGGCGATGCAACAGACTTCTCGCTTCTGGCCGAACTCGACGGCACCGTCGATCTCGTGCTCACGAATCCGCCTTATGTTCCAGAGACGCCGGACCTAGAGCCCGAGGTCTACCGCGACCCGCACATGGCGGTCTTCGGCGGCGTCGATGGCATGGAGGTCATCGACCGCCTCGTGCCTCGCATTGCGAAGTTACTGCGTCCCGGCGGGAAAGTGGGCATCGAGCACGACGATGCCACGAGCAAGGCTGTGCAAGTTGCGTTGCTGAATTCTGGGCGGTTCCACGATGTCGCAGTGCTGCGAGACCTAACAGGTACCGCGCGTTTTGTAACTGCTATTAAAAGTGCGACTGCCACCCCGGCGGGAGTACAGTAGGTTGGTCTGAACACACGAAGTGAGGAAAGAATGCAGGGAAAGATTTATAACTGTGCCGATAAGGCAGAGCGTGAAGAAGGCCTAGCCATCGCGGTCAAAGCAGCAAAGTCTGGCCGCCTCGTCGTGATGCCTACTGACACGTTGTACGGCCTCGGCTGCGACGCCTTCGACAACGACGCTGTGGCCAGCCTCCTTGCAACCAAGCAGCGTGGCCCCGATATGCCCGTTCCGGTCCTCGTGGGGTCCTGGGACACCATCCGCGGTCTCGTCGCGGAGTACACCGATACTGCGCGAGCACTCGTCGAGGCCTTTTGGCCCGGTGGACTTTCCATCGTGGTCCCGCAGGCGCCTTCCTTGCCATGGAATTTGGGAGATACCCGCGGCACGGTGATGTTGCGCATGCCGCTGCATCCCATTGCCATCGAGCTTCTGCGCGAGGTTGGCCCGATGGCTGTGTCCTCCGCGAATATTTCCGGGCACCAGCCACCGACCACCGCGCTGGCCGCAAAGCAGCAGCTTGGTAAAGCCGTTACCGTTTACTTGGACGGTGGCGAGACTGCCGTTGGCAAGCCTTCCACCATCATCGATTTGTCTGGTGAGCACCCATACCTGCTGCGTGAGGGCGCGCTTTCTGCCGAAGAAATCGCTGAGGTCATTGGCGTGAGCGCCGAGTCGCTGCGCACTCGCCCCACTGCCTAAACAAAAGGAGATTGTGTGAGTGGCACCGGTGTACCGCTGCGAGAGCTAGCGCTTGTCATTTTGGTTGCAGCGACCTTTACCTACCTCGCCACGGGCTTGGTACGTAGCTTCCTCGTCCGCACTGGCCGGGTGGCAGAGATTCGCCTGCGCGATTCGCATTCCCAGCCCACCCCGCAGATGGGTGGCGTGGCAATGTTTACCGGTTTCGGCGCCTCAGTCTTCCTAGCCGCCCAGCTTCCAGCCTTGACTCGCGGTTTCATGCCCGTTACTCCTGAGATGAATGCCGTGGTTTGGGCGGCGCTGGCCATCGTGCTCGTGGGCGTGATCGACGACGCCCTCGAACTGGGTGCGATAGTGAAGTTGGTCGGCCAATTGCTCGCCGCTGGAATCATGAGCGGCCTTGGCCTTACATGGACGCTTCTGTTTATTCCATTTGGCGGCGGAACTACGGTGTTGCTCGATCAAATCCAGGGCACACTCTTGACAACCTTCTTTACGGTGCTACTCATTAACGCAATGAACTTTGTGGACGGCCTTGATGGTCTCGCCGCCGGCTTAGGGCTTATTGCAGGCGGCGCCATATTGATCTTTTCCCTCACGGTTCTGCATGACCAGGGTGGGGCAGTCTCTGCCTATCCGCCGGCGATCATCTCTGCCGCGTTGGTCGGTATCTGTGCAGGCTTCCTGCCGCACAATTTTGAGCCTTCGCGCATCTTTATGGGCGACAGTGGATCGATGCTTATTGGTCTCCTGCTGGCCGCAGCTTCTACCTCTGCTTCCGGCAAGATCAACATGTCGCTGTATGGCACCGTTGACATGGTGGCGCTCGCATCGCCTTTCATTGTGGTCGCCGCAGCTGTGTTTATTCCAGTCTTGGACCTTGTCTGGGCGGTTATTCGCCGCCTTTCGCAGGGCCGATCGCCCTTTTCTGCCGATAAGGCGCACATTCATCACCGCCTACTTTCGCTCGGCCATACCCACCGCCGCACTGTCTTGGTGCTATACCTGTGGGTCTCGGCGGTAGCTTTCGGCGCGGTGTCCTTTTCCATCGTCCCGTGGCCCGTTGCAGTCGCCCTTACCGCCATCGCGCTGGGGGTGGCATTCGGCGTCACGCTCATTCCTCTGCGCCGGGGCAAGCTTGGCCCAAGTAAACGGGCTACCACGGTGGTGGCGCATACCGATCCCGCCTAGGAGTCTCGGGCTGTCGTAGTGCGGTAGGCTTTTGGCCTATGACTGATCCGATGACAAACGCGGCAATAAACAACGTGGATGACTTTGACGACCCAGTTTTGCCGCTTAAGCGTGCACTGCGCTTCGGTTCGATTGCGCTGGTGGCCATCACGATTATCTCGCTCGCCGTTTGGGGTGGCATGCGTGGAATGCCGGGGATTTGGGGAGTGCTCGTCGGTGCCGGCATCGGCGGCGGTTTTGTCCTGCTGACGGTTCTTTCCGTGCTTGCTGCCTCGAAGACTAGCCCCACCAACACGATCATCGTCGTTATGGGTAGCTGGCTCATCAAACTGCTGGTGCTGATTGTCATCCTCGCGGTCATCCGCGACATGGACTTCTACGATAAGATGGCGCTCTTTGTCACCGTAGTGATGGCCCTTATCGCAACGCTGGGCACCGAGGCCTGGGGCGTCGTCAGCGCCCGCGTCTCTTATGTGCATTAGCCACTCTGAAGAAGGGCGGCGGGGATAAAACACGAGCCCTTTAGTCTTAATTTCCTTGGGGGAAGATGTGGAATGGGTGTTAATTCCACCCCCGAGGTGGTGTACAAAAACTGTTTGTGACAAAGGCCATATGGGGTCTTTTGCCTAGTCATGGGCTCTATTTCGGCCAAAAAATCGCCCGCGAGCTACGGGTGTCAACCTGTGCCTACCCTGGTACACGTGAATGAGGCCCTGAACTGATATTATTTCTCGCGGGTTACCACGGGACCGAGATTTTTGCATTGGATCCCGCGCGGTCAATCCCTGTCACTTCTTCGAAGATGTGCGACGGAGTCCGAAGTCGTGGCAGAGAGCTTGAGACGTCCATCGCACCGTCCGCAAAGTTATTTTGCGGCGGCCCTAACACGGGAGAGAACGCTGAGCGTTACAACATTGGCCATGAAAGGGCACTTCCACGCGCCTGATCTGGGTGAAGAATTCTTCCCGGGGCAAGTAGATGCTGACCATCTGTTCTTCGGCGACTTTGCCGACGGATGGTTCGCGCTTGATCGCCTAATGCTGGTGCGCATCTTGATGACGCTGGTATTGGTGGTTCTTTTCATGCTGGCCTTCAAGAACCCGAAGCTGGTTCCGAAGGGTCTGCAGAACGTCGGCGAGAATGCGGTCGATTTCGTCCGTATCCACATCGCCGAAGATATTTTGGGTACTAAGGAGGCCAAGCGATTCCTTCCGGTAATCGCGACGATCTTCTTCGCAGTCCTGTTTATGAATGTGCCGACCATCATCCCGGGACTCAACGTCTCGCCGAATGGTCGTATCGGCATGCCTATCGTCCTTGCAGTCGTGTCGTACATCGCAATGATTTACGCCGGCGCAAAGCGCTATGGCTTCGGCAAGTTCATCAAGTCCTCGGTGGTTATTCCTAACCTGCCGCCGGCTTTGCACTTGCTCGTTGTGCCGATCGAGTTCTTCTCGACCTTCATTCTGCGACCAGTTACCCTCGCCATTCGTCTCATGGCGAACTTCTTGGCAGGACACATCATTCTGGTCCTTCTCTTCTCTGCTTCGAACTTCTTCTTCTGGCAGCTGAACGGTTGGACGGCACTGTCCGGTTTGACCATTGTTCTGGGACTGGCTTTCAGCCTGTTCGAGCTCCTGGTCATCTTCCTGCAGGCCTACATCTTCGCGCTTTTGACGGCGGTGTACATCGAACTGTCCCTGCACGCGGATTCGCACTAAGGACGAGGTCGACGAGCGCGACCGAGAATAATCTCAACTTCACAGAAACTATCTCCCTGTCCGTAAACCTGCGGGCAGGACATACGAAAGGGAACGACTTTCACCATGAACGAAATCATTCTTGCACAGGATGCTGCCGCTAACCTCGACAGCCTGAAGGCTGTTGGCTACGGCCTCGCCGCAATCGGCCCTGGTATCGGTATCGGCATCGTTGCCGGCAAGACCGTTGAGGCTATGGCACGCCAGCCTGAAATGGCCGGCCAGCTGCGTACCACCATGTTCCTGGGTATCGCCTTCACCGAGGCTCTTGCACTTATCGGCCTCGTTGCAGGCTTCCTGTTCTAAAAAGTTCGCGTTTTCCTAAACCAACCTTTTAAGACTGGAGACCACATGAACAACGTCTTTTATACGCTTGCGGCGGGGGAGGAGAACCCGGGTTCCGGCAGCTTCTCCGTTCTTCTGCCCAAGAACTATGACATTTTCTGGTCTTTGATCTGTTTCGTTGTCATCTTGATTTTGTTCTGGAAGTTCGTCCTTCCGGCATACAACAAGATGCTCCAGGAGCGCGAGGACCGCATCGAGGGCGGCATGAAGCGTGCTGAGGCTCAGCAGGCTGAAGCTAAGGCTGCTCTCGAGAAGTACAACGCACAGCTTGCTGACGCACGTGCAGAAGCTGCAGAGATCCGCGAACAGGCGCGCGAGCGCGGCAAGCAGATCGAGGCTGAGGCTAAGACCCAGGCTGAGGAAGAATCCCGCCGCATTGTCGCCTCTGGCGAGAAGCAGCTGGAAGCTTCCCGTGCACAGGTCATCTCTGAGCTGCGTTCCGATATCGGACAGAACTCCATCAACTTGGCTGAGAAGCTGCTGGGCGGCGAACTATCTTCCGCTACCAAGCAGTCCTCCACGATTGACAACTTCCTGTCCGAGCTCGATTCTGTGGCACCGGCCGGAAAGTAGGCAACTATGAAGGCAGCTAGCCGCGAAGCCCTCGCACACGTAGAGTCCCAGCTGGATCAGATTCTGGCGCAGGACGATGCGATTGCGACGGCGGCACAGGCAGGTCTCGACCTTTTCGAGGTCGTTGATGTCCTTGATGCTGACCGCGAACTGCGCGTCGCGCTAACCGACGCCGCCGTTCCGGCTGCAAACCGCAAGTCACTGGTGCAGAACCTCTTCGGTGCAAAGATTGCTCCGGTCGCCACCCAGGTGATCGAAGCTTCTGCTGCCGAGCAGTGGTCCACCTCCCGTGGCTTCGTCAAGGGTCTCGTGTCTCTCGGCCGCCGCGCTCTTCTGCGCGGTGCTGAGGCTCAGGGCCAGCTGGGCCAGGTAGAAGACGAGCTCTTCCGCCTGTCTAGCATCCTGAAGAACGAGGCAGAGCTGACCCAGCTGCTTTCCGACCGAACTGCTACGTCCGCACGTAAGCGCGGATTGCTGGCAAGCGTGCTCTACGGCAAGGTAACGATGTTCTCTGAGGCGCTCGCGCTCCAGGCCATCGGCCGCCCTGAGCAGAACCCGATCGATGATGTCGCGGCACTGGCCGACTACGCAGCTAAGCTGCAGGGTCGCACCATTGCTCGTGTTACCACCGCGGGTGAGCTGAATGATAGCCAGCGTGCAGCACTCGCTGAGAAGCTGGGCAAAATTTATGGTCGTGCGATGTCCATTCACTCTGAGGTTGACACCAGCCTCCTCGGTGGTATGACCATCCGCGTCGGCGACGAAGTTATCGACGGCTCCACGGCAGGCAAGATTGCCCGCCTGCGTGCCAAGATGGCTTAAGTCAGGCCGAAACGACAGAAATGATTAAGTAATTGCTGGAAGATACTACCGAGAGCAGGAAGAACATGGCGGAGCTGACGATCTCCTCCGATGAGATTCGTAGCGCGATTGCGAACTACACCTCGAGCTACTCCGCGGAGGCCTCCCGTGAGGAGGTCGGCGTGGTCATTTCGGCAGCTGACGGTATTGCGCAGGTTTCTGGCCTGCCATCCGTTATGGCGAATGAGCTGCTCGAGTTCCCAGGCGGCGTTATCGGCGTCGCACAGAACCTCGACACCAACTCCATCGGTGTCGTTGTCTTGGGCAACTTCGAGTCCCTCACCGAGGGCGACGAGGTCAAGAGGACTGGCGAAGTCCTTTCCATCCCTGTGGGCGAGGAATTCCTCGGCCGCGTTATCAACCCACTGGGCCAGCCGATCGACGGCATGGGCCCAATCGCCGCTGAAGAGGACCGCGTCCTCGAGCTGCAGGCACCTTCCGTGCTGCAGCGTCAGCCGGTTGAAGAGCCGATGCAGACCGGCATCAAGGCTATTGACGCAATGACCCCGATTGGTCGTGGTCAGCGTCAGTTGGTCATTGGTGACCGTAAGACTGGTAAGACCGCAGTCTGCATCGATACCATCCTGAACCAGAAGGCTAACTGGGAGTCTGGCGACAAGGACAAGCAGGTACGTTGTATCTACGTCGCTATCGGCCAGAAGGGCTCCACCATTGCTGGAGTCCGCCACACCCTGGAGCAGCACGGCGCACTGGAGTACACCACCATCGTGGCAGCTCCTGCTTCCGACGCCGCTGGCTTCAAGTGGCTGGCACCGTTCTCCGGTGCAGCTCTGGGTCAGCACTGGATGTACCAGGGCAACCACGTCTTGGTCATCTACGATGATCTCACCAAGCAGGCTGAGGCCTACCGTGCGATTTCCCTTCTGCTGCGCCGTCCGCCGGGCCGCGAGGCATACCCGGGCGACGTCTTCTACCTCCACTCCCGTCTGCTGGAGCGTGCTGCAAAGCTCTCCGACGACATGGGTGCAGGTTCCATGACCGCACTGCCGATCATCGAGACCAAGGCGAACGACGTTTCCGCCTTCATCCCAACCAACGTTATTTCCATTACCGACGGCCAGGTCTTCCTGGAGTCCGACCTGTTCAACCAGGGCGTCCGTCCGGCAATTAACGTCGGTGTCTCCGTCTCCCGTGTGGGTGGCGCTGCACAGACCAAGGGCATGAAGAAGGTCGCCGGTAACCTGCGTCTTGAGCTTGCTGCTTACCGTGACCTGCAGGCATTCGCTGCCTTCGCTTCCGACCTCGACCCTGCCTCCAAGGCACAGCTCGAGCGCGGTGAGCGTCTGGTTGAGCTGCTTAAGCAGGCGGAGTCCTCCCCGCAGCCAGTTGAGTTCCAGATGGTTTCCATCTACTTGGCTGACCAGGGCATCTTCGACGTCGTTCCCGTCGAGGATGTACGTCGCTTCGAGGCTGAGGTACACGAGTACCTGCACTCGAATACCCCTCAGGTATTCGAGCAGATCGCTGGTGGCCAGCCTCTGTCCGACGAATCCAAGGATGCGCTCGTCAAGGCTGCTAAGGACTTCACCCCGACCTTCCGCACCACCGAGGGCCATAACTTGGGCTCCGAGGCAGAGGTCGAGGCGCTCGATGCGGCAGAGGTAAAGAAGACCGAGCTCAGCGTCTCCCGTAAGACGGCTAAATAGAGTCCGCACAGCTCTAAGAATCAACCGTCGAGATAATAGAAGGGAGGAGCGAACACCATGGCTAATCTTCGTGAACTGCGCGACCGAATCCGGTCCGTCAATTCCACTAAGAAGATCACCAAGGCACAGGAGCTCATTGCTACCTCGCGCATTACCAAGGCACAGGCTAGGGTTGAGGCTTCACAGCCTTACGCACACGAGCTTGCGAATGTGATGAACAAGCTCGCAGCGGCCAGCTCGCTGGATCACCCGATGCTTCGTGAACGTGAAGATGGCAAGGTCGCCGCTATTCTCGTGGTCTCTTCTGACCGCGGTATGTGTGGTGGCTACAACAACAACATCTTCAAGAAGGCAGCCGAGCTCGAAGCCCTGCTCAAGAAGCAAGGCTACGAGACCGTCCGCTATGTCACGGGTAATAAGGGCGTTGGCTTCTACAAGTTCCGTGAAGCTGATGTCGCAGGCAGCTGGGCTGGTTTCTCGCAGGATCCGTCCTGGGAGACCACCCACGATGTCCGTCGTCACATGATCGACGGATTCATTGCAGGTTCCAAGGGTACTGCCAAGTACCGCGACGGCCTCAACACCGAGGGCGAAGGCATCCGTGGCTTCGACCAGGTTCACGTTGTGTACACCGAGTTTGAGTCCATGCTGACCCAAACCGCGCGTGCACAGCAGTTGTTGCCGGTGGTTCCGGTTATTGAGGATGAGGAATTCCACCTCGGAGAGTCCGCGCTTTCCGACGCCGAGCCTACGGATCAGGTTTCGCCTGATTTCGAGTTCGAGCCGGATGCTGACACTCTTATGGAGGCACTGCTTCCGCAGTACGTCTCTCGTATCCTCTTTGCGATGTTCTTGGAGGCTTCCGCTTCCGAGTCCGCAGCACGCCGTACCGCAATGAAGTCTGCTACTGACAACGCAACCGAGCTGGTCAAGGACCTCTCGCGTGTGGCCAACCAGGCTCGTCAGGCACAGATTACCCAGGAAATTACAGAGATCGTCGGTGGCGCTGGGGCGCTCGCCGAAAGCGCAGAAAGTGACTAGATTATGACTTCAGCTCTGCAAGAGCAGAACACACAGTCGTCGGCTGTTGCCGGCCGTGTGGTGCGCGTCATCGGTCCGGTCGTCGACGTGGAATTCCCGCGTGGCGGACTGCCGGCACTGTACAACGCACTGACCGTCGAGATTTCTCTCGAGGCTGTTGCAAAGACCGTCACCCTCGAGGTCGCTCAGCACCTCGGTGACAACCTCGTCCGTACCGTTTCCATGGCACCGACCGACGGCCTCGTCCGCGGCGCTGCCGTGACCGATACTGGCAAGCCAATCTCCGTTCCAGTCGGCGATGTGGTCAAGGGCCACGTGTTCAACGCACTGGGCGACTGCCTCGACCAGCCTGGTCTGGGCCGCGACGGCGAGCAGTGGGGCATCCACCGCGAGCCGCCGGCATTCGACCAGCTCGAGGGCAAAACCGAAATCCTGGAGACCGGTATTAAGGTTATCGACCTCCTGACCCCGTACGTGAAGGGCGGCAAGATCGGCCTCTTCGGCGGTGCAGGTGTTGGTAAGACCGTTCTCATCCAGGAGATGATTACTCGTATCGCACGCGAGTTCTCCGGTACCTCCGTCTTCGCCGGCGTCGGCGAGCGTACCCGTGAGGGCACCGACCTCTTCCTCGAGATGGAAGAGATGGGCGTTCTCCAGGACACCGCCCTCGTGTTCGGCCAGATGGATGAGCCGCCAGGAGTCCGTATGCGCGTGGCTCTGTCCGGCCTGACCATGGCGGAGTACTTCCGCGATGTGCAGAACCAGGACGTGCTGCTGTTCATTGACAACATCTTCCGTTTCACCCAGGCTGGCTCTGAGGTTTCGACCCTGCTGGGTCGTATGCCTTCCGCCGTTGGCTACCAGCCAACCCTGGCTGACGAGATGGGTGTCCTGCAGGAGCGCATTACCTCCACGAAGGGCAAGTCGATTACCTCTCTGCAGGCCGTTTACGTCCCTGCGGATGACTACACCGACCCGGCTCCGGCCACCACCTTCGCCCACCTCGATGCAACCACCGAGTTGGACCGTGGTATTGCTTCCAAGGGTATTTACCCGGCTGTGAACCCGCTGACCTCGACCTCTCGTATTCTGGAGCCGTCCATCGTGGGCGAGCACCACTACGAGGTTGCGCAGCGCGTCATTCACATCCTGCAGAAGAACAAGGAACTCCAGGACATCATCGCCATCCTTGGTATGGACGAGCTGTCCGAGGAGGACAAGGTCACCGTTCAGCGCGCACGTCGTATCGAGCGCTTCCTGGGCCAGAACTTCTTCGTCGCAGAGAAGTTCACCGGTCTGCCGGGCTCCTACGTCCCGCTGACCGAGACCATCGACGCTTTCGAGCGCATCTGCAACGGCGAGTTCGATCACTACCCAGAGCAGGCATTCAACGGCCTGGGTGGCTTGGACGACGTCGAGGCTGCGTACAAGAAGCTTTCCGAGAAGTAGGGAGTGGCACATGGCTGACATCACCGCTGAACTGGTATCCGTCGAGCGTAAGCTGTGGGCTGGTAAGGCCACGCTGGTTACGGCTGAGACCACTGAGGGTGAGATCGGCGTGCTTCCTGGCCACGAGCCATTGGTCGGTCAGCTGGCCGACAATGGTGTTGTGACCATCCACCCAGTCGACGGCGAGCGTCTCGTCGCCGCGGTCCAGGGTGGCTTCCTCTCCGTGTCCAAGGACAAGATCACTGTCCTCGCCAACTGGGCCACTTGGTCCACCGAAGTTGATGAGGCACAGGCTTCCGAAGACCAGAAGTCCGAGGAGTTTATTGTCCACAACCGTGGTGAAGCCGCTCAGCGAGCACTTCGTCGCGCCAAGGGCTAGGTAGAGTAACGGGCAGCAAAGCCCTTCCGCTCTCATAAGCGCCCCACCTTTCTTTCACCAGAAAGGTGGGGCGCTTTTTCGTTGGCTTTTGCTACGGGGTTTAGTGGCATAACGGCTGGGGAAGATACTAGAATTTTACCTAATATCTTTCAGGTTCAGGATTAAAAGGAGCGGCAGCATATGTACATTTCAGGTCTAGGCTGGTTGTTCCTCATCGTGGCGGCTTTTGTCCTTTTGTGCCTTATCCTTGCTGCTCGCCGCTTTTCAAGTTGCGTGCGCGCGGGACCTCTGTATTGCTGAGAACCCTTCCCGCTAAAAACTCTCATTCTTGGCGTCATGGCGTGATGCGCTATAACGGAGAATACGTGGAGTACTTCAAACTGCGTTCGGTTTCGGTCCAGGCAGACCTTCGTTTCAACCGCCTCGGCGTCGAGCTAATTGGCACTCGTCAATTAGACGATGACGAGGCTGCTTTTATGTCCGCCGCCAACCAGGTCATCCGCTTTTCCTTCGCGGATCAGGAATACGAAATCGCCACTGACCTACACGGAATCATGGGTCTTACCGCCTGGATTGAGGCGGCGCCTTCCAAGCGCTTGCAACGTCCTGACTATCGGCGTCTGCGCCAGCGCGCTACCCGTTTTACTAAGGAGTAGGCGGCTACCTATAGGGTAGAGAGCATGCGTTTAGTCATCGCTCGTTGCTCAGTTGATTATGTCGGCCGTTTGGATGCCCATTTGCCCGTCGCCGATCGCCTCATCCTCGTCAAGGCAGACGGTTCCGTGTCGATCCACGCCGACGACCGCGCTTATAAGCCGCTGAATTGGATGACTCCGCCGTGCACGCTGGAGGAATCCGCCATCACTGACATCGACGGCGAGGACACTGGCGAACAGCTGTGGCTCGTTGAAAACCCCAAGGGCGAGCAGCTGCGTATCACGATCGCGGAGATTCACCAAGACTTCTCCGTCGAATTGGGCGCGGATCCGGGGCTTGTTAAGGACGGCGTCGAGGCGCACCTGCAGGAGCTGCTCGCCGAGCACATCGATACCCTGGGCGAGGACTATTCACTCGTGCGCCGCGAGTATCCAACTGCAATTGGACCAGTCGATATCATGGCCAAAGACCAAGACAATAAGTTCGTTGCGGTTGAGGTCAAGCGCCGCGGTGGTATCGACGGCGTCGAGCAGCTCACACGCTATCTGGAGCTTCTCAACCGTGACGAGCTACTGGCACCCGTGCAAGGCGTCTTTGCAGCCCAGGAAATCAAGCCGCAGGCCCGTACGCTGGCCGAGGACCGCGGTATTCGCTGCGTCATCCTTGACTACCAAGATCTGCGCGGCATTGAGTCGAACGAGCTACGTCTTTTCTAATGCCACGCCGCAACAGGAGAAACCGCGTCAGCCCGCGCCCGCTGCCTAAGGATGGCTCTACTTTTCTAGGCTCGCAGACCGTCGAGGGCCCAAAGTGGACCCACGGCGAGCCCTTCGTTATGCGCCACATCGGCAGCGCTGCAGCTACAAAGTTCTATATCTGCCCCGGCTGCAACCAAAATATTCCGCCTCGCGTTGCCCATATCGTGGCTTGGCCGCGTGATACAGGCGGCAGGGAAGATGACCGCCGCCACTGGCACCGTCACTGCTGGGAGCGTAGGTAGGATAGCGGGCATGATTGTTGCTTTTTCTGTCGCGCCAACCGTGGTGGGCGAGGAAACTGCGGAGATGTCTGCAGCCGTCGCCGAAGCCGTCCGCGTGGTGCGCGCATCCGGCTTGCCCAACGAGACCAATGCCATGTTTACCCTTATAGAAGGCGAATGGGATGAGGTCTTTGCCGTAATCAAGGAAGCCACCGATGCGGTACGCAAGGTTTCGCCGCGTACCTCGCTTGTAGTCAAGGCCGATATCCGCGAAGGTGTGACTGGCCAGTTGACGCAAAAGGTGGAGTCTGTGAATCGACGTTTGGAGGAAAACAAGTGACCGGACCTTATGTAGGCGGTGCCCTTGACTTGGGCGCGCTGAAGCAGCAAAAGGAGACTGAGGAAGCGCCTTCCGGGGTATCTGCATTTTTCGAGGTAACCGAGGCTAACTTCGAATCCGAATTGATTCGCCGTTCCGCCGAGGTCCCCGTTATTGCGCTCATCGGTTCTTCGCGTTCGCCCGCCTCCGAGCAACTGAAGAATGACCTGCGCGCTGTCGCAGAGGCCGGTGGGCTCAAGTTCATCGTTGGCTACATCGACGCTGATGCTATCCCGCAGGTAGCGCAGGTCTTTGGCGTGCGAAACCTGCCGACCACCGTCGCCCTAGCTGCCGGCCAGCCGATTACCAACTTCGAGGGAGCCCAGCCCAAGGATGCGCTGGAGCAGTGGACTGCCACGCTCGTCGAGAAGCTTGGGCCGCAATTGAGTGGTCTCAGCACCGAGACCCCAGAACCAGAAACTGCCGCGGACCCACGCGTGCAGGCCGCCGAGGAGTCCCTAAACCACGGCGATTTCGACGCAGCCATCGCCCACTACGACGCCATTTTGGCCGACGATCCAGACAACGCCGAGGTCAAGCAGGCCCGCAACACCACCCAGGTTTTGCGTCGTCTGGACCCCGCCAACCGCACCGAGGACCCGATTGCTGCTGCCGACGCTGCGCCAGCCGACGTCGCCAAGCAGTGCGATGCCGCCGACGCCGAGGTCGTCGCCGGTGCGCCCGAGAAAGCCTTCGAGCGCCTCATCTCGGCGATGCAAAGAACCGCAGGCGACGACAAGCAAGCCCTCAAGGTTCGCTTGCTCGAGCTCTTCGCGCTTTTCGACGCCTCCGATTCCCGTGTCCTGCAAGCGCGCACCAAGCTCGCAAGCGCTCTTTATTAGCGAAGGGGTAACTAGAGCACCCCCGGCTTTCTGGAATTTCTGGATCGCTTTTATCCGGTTCTATTATCAGGGCAGAAATCCTTGACAGAGCCAATTAAAAGGCCAATTAAAAGGGAGTGCTCTATGCCGACTTTGCAACCAATTAATGGTCCAAAAATCCCGGAGCCCAAAGCCCCGAAGAAGGACCGTACCCACTGGCTCTACATCGGCGTTATCGTTGCGGTGATTGCCGGTATTGCCTTGGGTCTAGTCGCCCCGGGCGTTGCCGTTAACTTCAAGCCATTGGGCACGATGTTCGTCAGCCTCATCAAGATGGTCATCGCGCCAATCATCTTCTGCACCATCGTGCTGGGCATCGGCTCGGTGCGCGCTGCGGCATCGGTCGGTAAGGCCGGCGGCATCGCTCTGGCGTACTTCATCACGATGTCCACCTTTGCGCTGGCGATCGGCCTCGTGGTCGGAAACTTCATCGATCCCGGCGCTGGCCTTCATATTAGCGGCGGTGATGGCTCTAAGTACATCAAGGCAGGTGCGGAAGGCGAGGGTCTTTGGGGCTTTGTCAGCTCCATCGTCCCAGAGACCATGTTCTCGGCATTTACCTCGGGATCGGTTCTCCAGGTCCTGTTTATCGCGTTGCTGTGTGGCTTCGCCGTGCAGTCCATGGGCGAAGCAGGCGAACCTATTCTTGGCTTCGTCGCCAGCCTGCAGCGCCTCGTCTTCAAGATCCTCAACATGATTTTGTGGCTGGCTCCGCTCGGCTCTTTCGGAGCTATGGCAGGCGTCGTTGGTGAGACCGGCATGGATGCCGTGAAGTCCTTGGCCACCCTGATGCTGGCTTTTTACATCACCTGCTTCCTCTTCGTATTCGTGGTACTCGGCCTCATCGCCCGTGTATTCGGCGGTATCAGCATGTGGAAGCTCTGCAAGTATCTGGGCCGCGAGTTCCTGCTCATCGTTGCTACTTCTTCCTCTGAATCCGCATTGCCGAACCTCATGCGCAAGATGGAGCACCTCGGCGTGGAGAAGCCGACCGTGGGTATCGTTGTACCGACCGGTTATTCCTTCAACCTGGACGGCACCGCTATTTATCTGACGCTTTCCGCCATCTTCATTTCCGAGGCAATGCATATGCCGATGAACTTGGGCGAGCAGGTGGGCCTGCTGGTCTTTATGATCATCGCGTCCAAGGGCGCAGCGGGTGTCTCCGGAGCCGGCATCGCAACGCTGGCTGCGGGCTTGCAGTCCCACCGCCCTGAGCTCCTCGGCGGCGTCGACGTCATCATGGGCATCGACCGCTTTATGTCCGAGGCTCGCGCTCTGACCAACTTTGCCGGCAACGCGCTCGCAACCATCCTGGTTGGCCGTTGGACCAAGACCGTGGACATGGACCGCGTCACGAAGGTCCTCAACGGTGAGGAACCATACGCTGATTCCGGCAAGGACAGCACCGTTAACCTGCGCATGCCAGACGTGGAGAACCCAGCCCACGAACGCCTGCAGCCAACGCAGCAGGTTGACTTGGAACGCTACAAAGACGGCTCTGAGATGTACTACAAGTAGTTCTCGCTATACTGCGAGGCTATGACGAAAGTACTCTTCCTCTGCAATTCCAACCGCGGCAAGTCCCAAATGGCCGCAGCTTTGGCGAAGCTGCACGCTCCCTCGTGGGAGGTTTATTCGGCAGGCGTCCAAGTGGCCGAACCGGGCCAGTCCGGCGACGTAAATCTCGAGGCGTCTCATTGCCTGGCCGAAGTGGGTGCCGACATGTCTGAGGGTACGCCCAAGCCTGTCGACCCGGAGCTTGCCGCCAATGTCGACCACGTCATCATCGTCGGCGGCGCCGAGTACGATGGACCCGCCGAGCGCTGGGAGATTGAAGATCCCTCCCAGCGTGGCGTCGAGGGGAAGCAAAGGATGGTCGAGCTGCGCGATGACATCGACGCCCGCGTCAAAGAATTGATTGCGCGCCATAATTAATTTGGATACTAAAAACCTAGAAATAGGTAACATTTTCTAATAAGGTGCGGTGCATGACTAGTCCGCACCGAGCACCGATTTCGCCCGATCCTAGGCAGCAAGCCTTTGCAATCCGTGGCCTTAACAAATCCTTCAATGGTTCTCCCGCCGTCCGCAATCTAGATCTCGACGTCCCGCGGGGTTCTATTTATGGCATCGTCGGCCCCAACGGTGCGGGCAAGACCACCATGCTGACCATGGGCTGCGGTCTTCTGCGCCCCGATAGCGGCGAGTCATTCGTTGCCGGTCACCGCGTGTGGCACGATCCAATCCCTGCGAAGGCATCGATGGGCTTGCTCATGGACGGCGCACCCGTATTCGACCGCCTCACCGGCGCCGAGTATCTCTACTACTTGGGCGCGCTACGCAAGCTCGACGAGGGGGAGGCACAGCGCCGCGCCGCCGAGCTCCTGCACGTGCTCGCGCTTGACGACGCCGCCTCCAAACGCATCGCCGACTATTCCGCTGGCATGACCAAGAAGATTCTGCTTGCCGGCGCAGTACTCCATAATCCCGAGGTGCTCATCCTCGATGAGCCGCTCGAGGCAGTCGATCCAGTATCCGGCCGCCTCATCCAAAACGTGCTCGTGAACTTCGCTGCCCGGGGTGGCACCGTGGTGATTTCCTCCCACGTCATGTCCCTAGTCGAAGGACTTTGTACCTCCGTGGCAATCATTAATGATGGCCAAGTGCTTACCTCCGGCACCGTCGATGAGGTCCGCGGTGACAAGAGCCTCACAGACGTCTTCATCGAGCTCGTCGGCGGCGCTGATCTCGATTCCAACGCCTTCCAGTGGTTGGGTGGAAATTAGGCCATGATGGACACCAGCAAAACCCTCGTCAAGCTGCACCGCACACTATGGAGCAGGACCTTCAAAGAGAACACCGCGCAGTGGATGATGGTGGTCCTCTTCGTCATCTATGGCCTGATTGGTCTCGCCAACACTGGGCTTATGGCTGGCTTAGATCTGAGCGAAGGCACGCGCAATGCTCACGCTCTCACCACTGTCAACCTCATCGGCGTAGCGATTTACCTCATGCTCGCGATGATCATGCCCGCCGGTGAAAAGCAGCTTTACCCGGATACCTTGAAAGGCCTGCCGCTTTCTTTAGAAGAGGTCCGGCCCGCCATGCTGCGCATTTCTTTCCTTAACTCCCGTGCCTGGCTTTCTGCAGGTTTTAGCATCATCTGGGCAATCGTCGGTGCGATCATGCTCGTGAGCATCGGTGACTTCAATGTCATTGCCGTACCCGCATTCGTGCTCGGCATGGCGCTTTCGTGGTTTATCACCATCTGTTTGTCGGAGTGCCTGATGAGCATTGCCAGCAACGTGGTCAGCTTGGAAAGCGACCGCAGCAAGTTCATTGGCGGCATTCTCGGTACCGTATTGATGCTCTGCGTCATTCTCTTAAACGGTCAGATTGAAGATGCAGTGCCGCTCGGCACCATCGGCAAGTATGCCGCGTGGACGCCGTTTACCGCAGCGACCGGTTGGGCCACAGCGCTTGGCAATGGCTCTTACATGGAAGCACTCGCGCAGCTTCTAATCGCAATTGTCACCGCAGTGGGGCTCTTCGCGGTCTGGCGGCACTTAATCAAAACAGAATTCGCCCAAAGCCAGCAGCACGCCCGGCCTGCGCCAGCCACAAAGACAAAGCAGCACGGCGTATCCCGCCTCCGCCTGATGGGCCTGGCCTATCGCAGTCCCGCCATGATGGAGTACTCGCGCTCGTTGCTTTATATCGTCCGCGATATGCGCCTAGTAAATACCTTGATCTTCTTGCCGGTGCTCGCAGGATTCTGTCTCTACCACATCTTTAACGGCAACTTGGCCGCTGGTTTAGGCGTGCTCGTGATGCTCGGTCTCGTGGGCGGCCTACTCGGCGTCAACGACTATGGCTACGATGGCCCCTCCGGCTGGCTGAAGATGATGGCACCTTGTGCACCAAGCAAATTTCTGCTGGCCCGCCATCGCGCTCACCTGACGCCTTCTGCAGTTGTCATCCTCATTTGCGTCATCCTGGCGCTCATCATCAGCCCTGAACGCCTGAAGGTATTGGCCTTTGGTTGTGCTGCACTAGGAATGCTGCTTTCGGTCAGCGCCTGTTCACTAGCTTTGTCAGTTTATAACCCTTATCCAGTCTCTGCGCCGGGTACCAACGCGTGGACTGATAAGTCTGGCTACTCCGCACCCGCCTTTGTGGCCAGCCTCTTCGGACTCATCTTCGGCTGGATTGCAGTGGCCCCAGGTCTTGTTTGCCTAGGCATCGCCGTTACCCAAGACAAGGCTCCGTTGCTAGCAGTCGGTGTCATCTTGAGCCTTGCCGTACCGGCTATCGTGCACGCACTGGTGGCATATATCGCCGGCAAGCGGGTCGACGCCCGGATGCCGGAGATCTACGCCAAGGTCGACACCTGGGTCAGCTAGCCCACAAAGCGATACCACTGCACGGAGTTAGCCGGGAGGTGTAGCTCCGCGGAATTCGACGCGGAGTGCACCTTAATCGGCAGTGCATTACCCGCGCCCTCATAGACGGCGTCGTCAGTGTTGAGCACCATCTCCCACGCGCCATCCCGGGGCAGCCACAAGTGGTAATTCGGAATGGAGTTGCCTGAGAAATTGCACACGGCGAGCAGCGCCGAGCCATCGTTGCCGTAGCGCACGTAACCCAAGACGTTATTGTTCGAGTCATCGGCCTTGACCCACTGGAAACCATCCTGCGTGAAGTCCTGGGACCACAGGGCAGGGGTGTTCTTGTAGACGGCATTGATATCGCGCACCAAGCGCTTGATGCCGCGATGCCATTCACCGCCCCAGCCTTCGAGGTTGGCCCAGTCCACAGAGCTGGATTCGTTCCACTCCGCGACCTGGCCAAACTCTTGCCCCATAAACAGCAGGTTCTTGCCCGGATGCGAGAACATATATCCGTACAGCGCACGCAAGCCTGCGGCCTTGTTCCAATCGTCGCCAGGCATGCGCGTCCACAGCGAGCCCTTGCCATGGACGACCTCGTCGTGACTAAACGGCAGCACGTAGCGTTCCGAATAGGCATAGACCATGGAGAAAGTCAGCTCGCCATGATGATGCTGGCGGTAGATGGGCTCGTGCTTGAAGTACTCGAGGGTGTCATTCATCCAGCCCATATTCCACTTCAGGGAAAAGCCGAGGCCGTCCTCCGAGGTGGGAGCAGTAACGCCCGGCCAAGAGGTCGATTCCTCGGCGATGGTCAGCACGCCGGGATGCAGGCGTTGCAGGGTAGCGTTTGTCTCCTGCAAGAACTGTACCGCTTCCAGGTTTTCGCGTCCGCCGTACTGGTTGGGCAGCCATACTTCACGTGAGTAGTCCAAGTAAAGCATCGAGGCCACCGCATCCACGCGCAGGCCGTCGACGTGGAATTCTTCGGCCCAATACAGCGCATTTGCTACCAAGAAGTTGCGCACCTCGTTGCGGCCAAAGTCAAAGACGTAGGTTCCCCAGTCGGCCTGCTCGCCGCGGCGGGGGTCGGGGTGCTCGTAGAGTGCCTGGCCGTCAAAGCGTCCCAGTGCAAATTCGTCTTTGGGAAAGTGCGCTGGGACCCAGTCGATGAGGACGCCGATGCCGGCGTTATGCAGGGCGTCGATAAGCGCACGCAACTCATCCGGGCAGCCCCAGCGTGCCGACGGAGCGTAGTAGCCCGAGACCTGGTAGCCCCAAGAACCGCCGAAGGGGTGCTCTGCCACCGGAAGCAGCTCGACGTGGGTGAAGCCATGCTCGAGGACGTAATCGATGAGCTCAGCGCGCAGTCTGTTGTAGTCGGCGCCTTGCTTCCAAGAACCCACATGCAGCTCGTAGATGCTCATCGGTACATCGAGATTGCCGTTACGAGCATCCATCCATGCGGAGTCATTCCATTCGTAATCGTTTGCCATGACTACCGAGACTGTCTCCGGCGGAGCAATCGTTTGCTTCGCCATCGGATCAGCCTTATCGATGCGCCGGCCGTCCGCGGTTTGAATCGCGAACTTATAGCGCTCGCCGGGACCGATGCCGGGGACGAAGAGCTCCCAGACCCCGGTTGCGCCCAAACAGCGCATCGGCGACTGCGCGGGATTCCAGCCGTTGAAGTCGCCTACTACGGCAACGCCTTTGGCATTCGGCGCCCACACCGCAAACGAAACACCTTCAACCCGGCCCAAATGCGTGTCGTAGCTGTGCAGATTCGCGCCAAGTACCTCCCAAAGCCGCTCGTGGCGACCTTCCGAAATCAGGTGCAGATCGAAAGTGCTGGCAGTGGGCAAGAACCGGTAGCCGTCGGCCACCTCGACCGGAGCCTGGCCTGGGTAAGTCACCCGGAAACGGTAATCCTGCTCCTGGTCTAGTGCGCTCTCCCATAGGTCGTGGCCTACAGCATTCATCTCGTGCACGGCAGTTTCGGTGACCAGCTCCACCTTCTCGGCGCCGGGGCGACGAGTTAAAACCGTGCCGTCGTGCCAGCCATAAAAGTCATGTGGGGCATGGTGGCGACACTCGTTGAGGCGGGCGAGATCTGCTTCCGGAATGTTCATGTGTTCACGTTACCTAAATCGAAGGAGACAGGACTTAAGGTCGATAATCGTTGACGTCGCGCCAGGCAAGGCGGTCCAAGGAATGCGGGTCAGCCTGCGGCAGCACGAACAGATGGGCGACGTCGCGCATTGGTTCGAGTCGCACGAAGTTGCGGTTGGACCAGTTATAGGCGGCGCCGGTAATGGCATCGTGGACGGTGTAGACGTCACCGTCGGCTCTGCCGATCGCTTCCATTTCTACGGTAACGGTGGCTTCTTGGGCATTGCGCGGATCCAGGTTGATCACGGCCAGGATCACGTTGCCCGTCGCAGGATCTGCCTTGGAGTAGGCAATGATTTTTTCGTTATCGACGTCGTGGAATTTGAGGTTGCGCAGTTGCTGCAGCGCGGGGTTCTCACGGCGGATGAGATTGAGAAGGCGAATATAGGATTCCAGCGATGCGCCACGGGTAGCCGCCTCCTGGAAGTTGCGCGGGCGCAGCTCGTACTTCTCAGAGTCCATGTACTCCTCACTGCCCGGCGCCACGGCCTCGTGCTCATAAAGCTCATAGCCGGAGTACACGCCCCATAGCGGAGACAGAGTCGCGGCCAAAGCCGCGCGGATAGCGAACATGGCCCGCCCGCCGGTCTGCAAAGACTCGTGCAGGATGTCAGGCGTATTCACAAAGAGGTTGGGGCGGCAAATATCCGCCTGCTCCACGTGCATCTTGGCAAACTCGGTCAGCTCGCGCTTCGAGGTTTGCCAGGTGAAATAGGTATAGGACTGGGTAAAGCCTGCCTTCGCCAAGCCGAACAGCCGTGGCGCGCGGGTAAAGGCCTCCGCAAGGAAGATGACCTCCGGATGGGTCACGTGCACCTTGTCTATGAGCCAGGTCCAAAAGTTTGCCGGCTTGGTGTGCGGGTTATCCACGCGGAAGGTGGTTACGCCCGCCTCGATCCAGATCATCACGATGCGGAAGATCTCGTTGTAGATCGCGTCTGGGTCGTTGTCGAAGTTCAGGGGATAGATGTCCTGGTACTTTTTCGGCGGATTCTCCGCATAAGCGATGGTGCCGTCAGCCAAGACCGTGAAAAACTCTGGGTTCGTCTTGGCCCACGGATGATCCGGTGCGGCCTGGAGCGCCAGATCCAGCGCTACCTCGAGCCCCAGGTCCTGCGCGCGAGAAACCAGCTTTTTGAAATCGTCCATCGTGCCCAAGTCTGGGTGAGTGGTGGAATGATCTTGAATTGCCCACGGCGAGCCGACGTCGCCCGGTTCAGCCACCACCGAGTTGTTCTTGCCCTTGCGGTGAACCTTTCCGATGGGGTGAATCGGCGGGAAATACACTGTGTCGAAGCCCATGTCTGCGACTCGCTCCAACGCTTTGGCCGTGGTCTTGAAAGTGCCGTGGACTGGGTTGCCTTCTTCATCCCAACCGCCCGTAGAACGCGGGAAGAGCTCATACCAAGAGTTATAAAGCGCTTCTCGGCGCTCGACCAGTACCTCGTGGACCTCGCCTTCCACGAGCAAATCCCGCAAGGGGTGCGCATGCAGTTTCTTTGCCACGGCGTCGGAAAGCGCTGCCTCGACGCGCGAGGACAGGTCCAAAGACTCATTCGCTAGCGACTTAGCAACATCGGGCATTCCCGCCCGCTCAAAAAGCTCCGCGCCATGGAGGAGATCGTTGGAAAGCTCGGCGGCCGTCTGCCCCGCAGCCATCTTCTTTTCCACCGCATTGCGCCACGTTGCCATCGGGTCTGACCACGCATCGATACGGAAGAACCAGCGCCCACAGGTAAGCGGAGTAAACACACCATGCCTACGGTCAGGGTCAATTGGGTCTTGGTCCATGGTCACCGAGGAAACCGAAGGGGATTCGGTATTCCACACCGAAAGGGTTGCCGACACCGCATCATGGCCTTCCCGCCAGACCAACGCGGTTACCGGAACCACCTCATTAACCACGGCCTTAGTGGGAGAGAAGCTAGGACGGACATCATCGATGGCGAGGCGTGTAGTCATGCCCTTTAGAGTAGTGCAGCTGTGTCAGTTTCACCGGGCAACCAGAATTTCCGCAACAATATAGGACGTGAATGCTGTGAATAACGAAACAATGCCCGTAACTGACGAAGATTGGCTCATCGACTTCCGCGGCGTCGAGCTGCGCCGTGGCGGAAAAACCTTGGTGGGTCCAGTCGATTGGCAAGTAGAGCTCGACGAGCGTTGGGTCATCATCGGCCCAAACGGCGCCGGCAAGACCAGCTTGGTCCGCATTGCCTCTGCGGAAGAGTTTCCTTCTAAAGGAACTGCCTTTTTGATGGGCGAGCAGATCGGCAAGACCGACATGCGCGATTTGCGTGCCGCCATCGGCATTTCTTCCGCCGCAGTACAGCACCGCATTCCCGACGGCGAACGAGTCGACGACCTCGTTATCTCCGCCGGCTACGCAGTCCTGGGACGCTTCCGCGAGGAGTACCAAGACATGGACTTTAGCCGCGCCTTCGAAATCCTTGACCAGGTGGGCGCCCGCCACTTGGCCGAGCGCACCTGGGGAACCCTATCGGAGGGAGAAAAGAAGCGCGTCATCTTGGCACGTGCCCTTATGTCCAACCCTGAGCTACTCATCCTCGACGAGCCTTCCGCCGGCATGGACCTAGGAGGCCGCGAGGATCTCGTGGGCTACTTGGGCGAGCTGGCAATGGATGCCGATGCACCAGCAATCGTCATGATTACCCACCACGTCGAGGAAATCCCTTATGGATTTACCCATGCGATGATCCTCGATGAGGGTAAGGTCGTGGCGAAGGGACTAATCAATACGGTCCTTACCTCAGAAAACCTTACGCAGGCTTTCCACCAACCAATTCAGGTGGATCGAATCGGTGAACGTTACTTCGCTCGCCGCATACGCTAAACGGAACTTTGCATGACCCGACCCATTCACGAGCGCCTTGACGCGATCGACCACAGCGAAACCACCGGTTTTAACGGTGGACGCTTGGCCGCTACCGTCCTGCTGCTGCGCGACGGCCAAGAAGGGCTCGAGGTTTGGCTCCAGGAACGGGTCTCCACGATGCGCAATTACCCGGGGCACGCAGTGTTTCCGGGCGGGGGAGTAGACCCCCGCGATTTCCCGCCAAGAATGTGGAGTTCCGGCGATCTCTGGGCGGGCCGCTCCGTTATTTCCTTGGCCCGTCGCATGGGCGTTACCAAATACAAGACCCATGCCTTGGTCTTCGCCGCCATCCGAGAACTCTTCGAGGAATCCGGTACCTTGCTCGCCGTTCGCGATGACGGAATCGTCTCCGACGCCTCGCGCTATCACCGCGAACGCGTCATGCTGGAAACTCACGAGATTTCCTTTACCGAATTCCTCATGAACAACGGCATGCGCGCCGACGCCGACATGCTCATGCCGTGGTCTCGGTGGGCGGGCGAAGACTGCGGACAATGGTTCGATACCTTTTTCTTCATCGCCGTTCTACCGGAAGGCCAAGAGCCCGACGGCGATACCACGGAGGCAGACGACGCCGGATGGTTCCCGCCCCGCCTCGTCCTCGACGGGTGGCGCGCCGGGCTTGTCCGCTTGGCTCTTCCCACTTGGGCGCAAATGCTGCGCCTGAGCAATTACTCCACGGTGCGAGAAGCGCTTGACGACGCCTCTTTCTCCGACCTTCGCCCCATCATCGGCGACCCCGAGCACGACCCGCGCTACCGCGAATTCTTCAGCACTCAACCCGTAGACAGAATATGAGTTATACCCTCGCCGAGATCGACTTCTTAGTCCAGCACCAACCGGAGATAGCGGGCCTTGACCTTGAATTCAGCAAGGCTTCCCAATTAGGCGACGTCGCCAAGCTCCAGCAACAATTCGGTGAGCACGCCCGTGCCGTAGCCGAACTCATCAAAGCCCGAAACAGTAAAAAGCTGCCCAGCGACTGGCTTATGGACTCCGATTCCGTGCAGCAGGCCACCCCGCTCGAGGTAGCCAAACATCGTGCCGCTTTCTTGACAAGCCTGGGGGTCGAACTCGTCCACGATGTCACCTGTTCCATCGGTACCGAAGGGGCTGCGTGGGCTCCAGGAAAATATGTAGGCTCTGACCTCGACCGTTCGCGCATCAAGATGGCGCAGCACAACACCCCGCATCCCTTCTTCTGCGCAGACGCTTTGACGCAGAGCTCAACGGCACCCGTTATCATCGCCGATCCAGCGCGCCGAAGCGGCGGCAAACGCATTACCGATCCCGCAAAGCTCCTGCCGCCGTTGCCCGATCTTCTGGCGGCACACGAGTGCGAACTCGCCGTCAAGTGTGCCCCCGGCCTCGACTTTTCAGATTGGCAAGGTTTGGTATCCGTCGCCAGCGTCGACGGCAACGTCAAAGAGGCCTGCCTGTATACACCTGGTCTGGGCGTTGGCCGCAGCGCAGTCATGATCAAAGGTGGAAAGGCTGATGTTCTCTCCAGCACCGACTTCGACGAGGCCGACCTGCCCGAAGCCGGCGACATTGGCACCTACATCATGGACCCAGACGGCGCGGTTGTACGCGCGGGGCTTGTGCGCCACTACGCCAAGCGCGAAGGCCTCCATCAGCTGGACCCGCGCATCGCTTACCTGACAGGGCAACGCATCCCGGCAGGCACGTCCGGATTTGAATTCATCGAGGCGGTGCCAGTCAAGAAACTCAAAGCCGCACTGCAGTCACACGATGCTGGCTCCCTCGAGATACTGGTCCGCGGTCTAGACGTCGACCCCGATCAGCTGCGGAAGAAGCTTAAGCTCAAGGGAAGCCGTTCCATGGCCGTCATCATGACACGCATCGGAACTAAGGGAATCGCGTTGCTGTGCGGACCACGAGTAGTATCGTCCGAGGATAATTACGCAACATAAATCTATCGGAAAGGGAAGTGTCCAATGCCCGCAATCGTGGCTCTGGTCAAACACGTACCGGATACCTGGTCCACCAAGTCCCTCGAGGAAGACCACACCCTCGACCGCACGAGCGTCGACAACGTCATCGACGAGGTCAACGAGTATTCCGTCGAGCAGGCACTGCGCATCAAGGAAGCAAACCCAGACTTCCGCGTCGTCGCAGTGACCATGGGCCCTGCCGGCGCTGACGAAGCTTTGCGCAAGGCCCTCGCGATGGGCGCAGACGACGCAGTACACGTGCTTGACGACGCCCTTTCCGGCGCCGATGCACTCTCTACCGCCTGGACGCTCAACGCGGCCATCAACACCATCGAGGACGTCCAGATCATCACCCTGGGCAACTACTCCTCGGATGCTTCCACCGGCCTGCTGGCTGGCCTGCTCGCTGAGTACCGCCAGCTCCCGGCGATGACCGAGCTGAAGTCCCTGAGCCTCGAGGGCGGCGTCCTGCGCGGTGTGCGCGAGGACGCTCACGGCCACTGGGAGCTGGAGGCAGCCCTGCCAGCCATCGTCACCTTCACCGATAAGGCCGATAAGCCGCGCTTCCCGAACTTCAAGGGACTCATGGCGGCCAAGAAGGCCGAGATCACCACCCTCGACGTGGCCTCCCTTGGCATCGATGCCGTGGCACCAACCACCACGGTGACAGCCGCCGCCCAGCGTCCTGCCCGCACCGCGGGTGAGGTCATCACCGAGCCGAATCCGCAGGAAGCCGCAAAGCAGATTGCCGACTTCCTCGCCGCGAAGAACCTTATCTAGGAGCCGAAATGTCTCACGTATACGTACTTGTAGAGCACGAAGATAACGCCCTTAGCCCTGTTACCGGTGAGCTGATTACCGCAGCGCGTGCGCTGGGTACCGTTTCCGCAGTCGTCGTCGGCAAGCAAGCAGATGCCTTCGATTCCGAGCTGGCAGCCCTGGGCGCCGCACAGATCGTGCAGGCAAGCGCTGAGGACTACGAGCGCCGCATCATCCTGCCCGAGGTCGATGCCCTGCACGCCCTCGCCGCCGCGAACCCAGCCCCAATCGTGCTAGCTGCGACCCCGACCAACAACGAGATTGCCGGCCGCCTTTCCGCGCGTCTGGCTTCCGGCGCCCTCGTCAACGTCGACGAGATTAACGCCGATGGCTCCGCACACCTGACCATCTTCGGCGGTTCCTACGAGACCACTGCTACAGCGTCTGGCGCGAGCCCGATCTACACCCTGCGCCCAGGCGCAATCGCCGCGGATCCGCAGCCGGTAGCCGTCGCTCCGGCGCCGATGCCCCTGCCGGCCGCAACTGCCAAGGACGTCACCGTCACCTCCTTTACCCCACATGAGAAGTCTGCTCGTCCGGAGCTGACTGCCGCGAAGGTAGTTGTCTCTGGTGGCCGCGGCGTCGACGACAACTTCTCCACCATCGTGGAGCCGCTTGCCGACGCCCTCGGCGGTGCCGTCGGTGCCACCCGCGATGCAGTCGATCAGGGCTTCTACGACCCAGCACACCAGGTGGGCCAGACCGGCGTCACGGTTTCCCCGGATTTGTACATCGCGCTTGGCATCTCCGGTGCTATCCAGCACACCTCCGGCATGCAGACCTCCGGCACCATCGTTGTGGTTAACCAGGATCAGGACGAGCCTTTCTTCCAGATCGCTGACCTCGGCGTCGTCGGTGACGTCCATGAGATTTCCCCGGCTTTGGTCGCTGAGCTGGAGTCCCGTAAGTAATGTCGCACTACTTTGACTATGCGGCTACTCAGCCGATGCGCCAGGTGGCCATCGATGCGTGGGTGGCCGCCTCTGGCGCGGTAAACTCCGGCGCGCAGTATGCCTCTGGCCGAAAAGCCCGTTCCGTGCTTGACGACGCCCGCGAGAAAGTCGCGGAAATTCTTGGCTGCGAGCCGATCGAGGTTATCTTCACCTCTTCCGGCACCGAAGCCGACAACATCGCCATCCAAGGCTTGTACCGTCTGGGCACCACCAACCGCGTGGTTTCGACTCCTATCGAGCACCCAGCCGTGCGCGATAGCGTTGCCCAGCTGCCGGATGCACAGGTCGATCTTCTGCCCGTCGATCGTTATTCCCACGTCAGCGACTTCTCCGCGCTAGATACGCCTGCCGACGTTGCCACCTGCATGTGGGCAAACAACGAGACCGGTGCCATCCAGCCAGTTGCCGAGATCGTGCGCCGCGCAACTTTAGTTGGCACCCCCGTTCACATCGACGCAGTGCAGGTCACAGGCAAGCTGCCCATCGACTTCCACGAGCTCGGTGCTACCACGCTCGCGGCGAGCGCCCACAAGTTCGGCGGCCCACGTGGCATCGGCTTGCTGCTTGCAAAACGCAGCCCAGCCCCGCAGCCCATCGCTTTCGGAGGCGGCCAGGAGCGCGGCATCCGCCCGGGCACCGTGGACGTCGCCAGTGCCTCTGCTCTTGCGGCAGCGCTCGAGGAGTCTGTTTCCGAGATCGATTCCGAGACCAAGCGCGTCGGTGCGCTGCGTGACCAACTGCGTGCCGGCATTCTCTCCAGCATCGACAACGTCATCCTCAATTGCGAGGAACCTATGTTGGCTTCGCACCTGCATGTGTCCTTCCCCGGCACCGATGGCGACAGCCTCATCATGTTGCTCGATTCCTTGGGCATCGAGGCCTCGACCGGCAGCGCCTGCCACTCGGGCGTCAACCGCATGTCGCACGTCCTTGAGGCGATGAATGTGTCCGACTCTGATGGAATCGGTTCGCTGCGTTTTACCCTTGGTAGGAACACAACGCCTGCCGACGTCGAGTACGTCCTGGCGCAGCTTCCCGACGTCGTCAAGCGCGCCCGCAGCGTATAAGTACCGACCTCCCAGGTACTTAACAGCCTATTTGGCCAGCGCAGGCCTATGATTTAGGAGTGAATTTCCTCCTTGGCCTGCCGCTGGCCGAACCCGTAAATGGGGCGATATATGCGGTCATCGTGGTTCTTTCCGCGATAGTTGTTGTATGGGCGCGCAAGATTGTGCCTGTTGTTTTGGCTTTGTTTATATCGGTTGGTGCCTGGTATTTCCTCCAGCATTGGGATATCCCTGCTCATGTCTTCGTCGCCTCTGGTATCTGCCTCGCCGCACTGCTGCGTAAGCCGAAACTTTCCGCGACGCTCGCGGGCATCGCATCACTCGTTGCGGTCGTCGGGCTAGTCAACCTCGAGTACCAGACCTATCCCACGGTCGGTTCCCTCGATCCGCGACCGGTGGCCCAAACTATTCCCGCCTCCGAACTAGCCTCGCACGCGGGCAATTCTGCCGGTCTGGTTCATCTCGACTTACCAAGCCAGGGATTCAAAGCCCGCGAAGCTATTGCCTATTTGCCGCCGGCCTATTGGAGCGGAAAGCGCCTGCCGGTGCTCGTATTGCTCCATGGCAATCCCGGTGGCCCAACCCAGTGGTTTGGATCTGGCGAAGCCGCACAGACCGCCGATGAATTTCAGAAGGCAAACGGGGGAGTATCGCCCATCGTCGTAGCAGTTGATGCCACCGGTTCTGAAACCGCCAACCCTGTTTGCGCGGACTCTCAATCCACCAAGGTAATGACCTATCTGACCAAAGACGTTCCAGCCCAGATCAAAAAGCAATTGCGCGTTGACGAAGACCAGTCGCATTGGACGCTCGGCGGCCTTTCCTACGGCGGTACCTGTACTTTGCAGGTCGCCACCAACCATCCCGAGGCCTTCGGAACTTATTTGGACTTCTCCGGTGAGGCGGAGCCGACCATCGGCAAGCATGCCGATACCGTCCAGAAATTCTTTGGCGGAAACGAGCAAGCCTTCCAGGCGCAAAATCCGGCCTTCTTGCTGAAGAAAAATCGCTATCCCGGGCTCAGTGTCGTCTTCTTTGCAGGCGACAAGGACAAGCCCGCGATTGCTGCTCAAAACCAACTTGCTGAGCTCGTTCGCGGGGCAGGCGGAAAGACTTATGTCGGTGCTCTAAGCGGTGGCCACTCCTTCGGGGTGTGGCGCCCAGCACTGCGTCAATCCTTCGCTTTTGCTGCGCGCCGCGGGGGACTTACAGCCGTCCATGACCCATTCCGTGGAATTGAGGACAACGATGTTCATGCTTAAGCGATTTCCCGTAACTTTGCTCTTGATTGTGCTCATGTGGGTTCTCCACTTCGTGGACAATGATTGGGTTGAGGCAACCGGTTTGACCACCGTCACAATTGGCGGATCCGTCGTTGTAACCTTCTTCGCCATTCTTTTCGGTGGCCCTGCCGAGCGGGTCTTGGGCAGCAGGAAATACCTCGTCGTTGGCCTTTTCCTTCAGCTTCTTTCGTTACCGATTGCCTTTTTCATCGCGCGAGGCGTCGAAGTATCGGGCCTGAACCGATGGGGCGACGATCTCCTCAACAGCTACCTCTTTACACCAATCGGCTGGATTTTCGGCTCTGCGATGTATGCCTCCGCGAAGATGCCGCGCCTGTGGAAGCGCCGTTTTCGGGTTATCATCCTCGTTCTTGCGTTCACGAACGTCTTTTATGCCGGCTCGATGGCCGACATCTTGGGACTTACTGCCGCGGTATTCGGCCTCTTTTTAGGCCTGTGGCGTCATCCGCGGGAGACCGCAAAGCCCTCGTTGCGCGAGCGGCGCGTGCTCGTAGCTTTCATCCTCATCGCGGTTGCCATTAGCCCGGTGCTGGTTGCTATCAATCCAATCGCCGAAGGCCCATTTTCCCTTCTCACCGAGCTGATGTGGGGGCCTGCGCTTTCCGACGTCGCGGTTGCGGTTCTCTGCACTCTCGACGAAACGTCCAGGGACTGTATATCCGCGGCTGACGTCGCACGCATGCATGGTGTCGGTCCCTTGCTTGCCAACCTCATGCCGCTGCTTATCCAACTTGTATTGTGTTTCGGGCTCGTGCGTGGCCGCCATGCTGCGTGGGTACTTTCGTGCCTCATCCAAGTTGCTTCCTTGGCCTTCCTGCTCGTTCAGCTGTGGGACCTAGACCAAGACGGTTTCTTCATCTACGGGCTTAACCTATTCGAGGCCCTGTTGCCCTGGTTGTTCTGCCTCGCTGTGCTCATGTACTCTCGCCGGCTCTTCCAAGTTCGTGAAGCGCCGCAGATTATTAAAAAGCACGCGGCCTGGCTGGGTGGGGTATTCCTTATTTGTTCTGCCACCTGGTTGCTTTCTACATTGTTGGTGAAGTCTGCCTTTGTGGGCGGGGCGTCGCTAAGCGCAGCGTTGGCGGAGTGGCCGTTGCGCTTCTTGCCTGTAGTAATAACGCTCGTCTCTCCCCATGAATTGGTGCCGGCAAGTGGATTTGGCTGGTTTGTCTATTCGTGGGTCGGCAACGTGTGGTGGATGTGCGTCATTTGGGCGCTGTGGCGGTGCTTCTCCTCGCCCTCGGACCCGCAACGGGAATCGGACCGCTCGCGGGCACGGGAAATCCTGCAGCGCCGAACTGGCGATCACCTATCCTTCATGACCTTGTGGGAGGGGAACAGATATTTCTTCGCCGGCGATTCCTTCGTGGCATATCGCGCTTCCAATGGCGTTGCTTTGACATTGGGTGGACCGGTTGGCGATGACATCTCTCGCGAGTTCGAGGAGTTCGTCAAATCTCAGGGACTAACTCCTGCGTGGTATTCGGTGGCAAGCGATTTCGCGGTTTCTCATCCTGGATTGAAGCGGCTTCAGGTCGCGGACGAGGCGGTGTTGAGCTGTGAAAACACGGAGTTCAAGGGCAAGAAGTTCCAGAAT
The DNA here is from genome assembly GCF_001808545.1 of Corynebacterium sp. HMSC077D03. Lineage (NCBI taxonomy): Bacteria > Bacillati > Actinomycetota > Actinomycetes > Mycobacteriales > Corynebacteriaceae > Corynebacterium > Corynebacterium sp. HMSC077D03. The sequence continues at coordinate 56,247 of NZ_KV793700.1, read as the reverse complement.
ATCCGCACCGCGCGAAATAAGGCAGCAAAAGAAGGCGTGAGAACCGTGTGGACCACGTGGGATCAACTCGATGTTGCTGTTGCCGCCGCTTTGGTCACGCTAAGCGAAGAATGGGTCGGCGAGAAGGCCCTTCCGGAGATGGGCTTTACTCTGGGAGGTATCGACGAGATGCAGGTTTCAGGTACTCGTCTCCTTTTGGCTCTAGACGATGATGGTCTGGTGCACGGCATGACCAGCTGGCTGCCGGTGCGGCGAGATGGGCAGTTGGTGGGCTACACCCTCGATGTGATGCGCCGTAATGAGCGAGGTTTCAAAGGGGTCATGGAGCTGTTGATTTCTGAGGCGCTCGTTATCGCGGCGGGTGAGGGCTGTGACTGGATTTCGCTTTCGGGCGCTCCGTTGGCAGGGACGACCGAGAATCCTTCGACCTTAGATTCACTGCTGATGAAACTCGGCGAGCAGATGGAACCGCTTTACGGCTTTCGGTCTTTAGCCGCAAGCAAGCGCAAGTTCCAGCCGGAGGAGCACAAGTGGTTCCTGTGTTATGAGGATGAGTTATCCCTCCCAGCGATTGGCCTCGCGGTGGTCCATGCTTACCTTCCGAATCTGAAGGCCACCGAGGCGCTTAAGGCACTTCGTCATTCAAACACTTAGCGTGCGCCTCCCTTCGCCGGGATTCAATGGCTTGGGCAAACGTTTGTACCCAGTTGCGCTTCTTGGGCGCTAGCGGGCCGGTTGGTTCGTCATACTCCCAGCGCCCATCGTCGAAGAGCCAGACGATGTCCCCGGTGAGCGGGTCCATGATGTAGTTGGCTCGGCCATCGGTCTTGATGTTGTGATGGTGCTGGCAGAGGCTCGCGAGATTCGAGCCTGCGGTCGGTCCGCCTTCGGCAAAGTTGATGCGGTGATCCTTCTGGCAGTCCTGCGCGGGTCTGTCGCAGTGTGGCATGCGGCAAGTGCCATCGCGGCCTTCGACGAAAGCGCCGATGGTAGAAGGTGTGGTGTAGCTAGGGCTCTCCGCGGTAGCGGCCTTGGCCATGTCACGTACGACCTTTGGCTCGAAGGAATCTGCGATCTCGGGGGAGACCCAGCCGGCACCCTGGATGAAAGCGGGTGCATTGGGAAAATCCGAGGCGCGGTACATATTCAGGATGACGATGGTCTCGGAGTTAGCCTCTCCACGGATGAGTTTTTCGAGCGCTTCTGCAGGAGTTATCTCCAGTTTCTCGGCGGTGTCCTTTATGCGTTGGTCGAGCTCATAGGCAGTTGCTGGTTCGTATTCGGCGCTAATGGCTTCTTTTCCACCGGGCACAGGGTAAGTGGAGTAAGAGTTGTTGGCTTCTTCCTCGCCCTTTTCAGGATCTACTTCTGGAGCGAGGAGTTTGATGAGGTCATGGATAAAGGTGCGGATGGCACGGCTAGAGGGCAAGACTTCTGCTGGGCTGGTGGGAGTGAAGAACTCACAAAGGGCTTCATCGACGCGTTGGAGAATCTCGGGAGTGGGTGCGCCTAGCTTGTTAAGGGCGGAGTCGATAGTGCACAGGCGTGTCATATCGAGGAAGTAGGAATCGAGCTGCATCGTACGCAGGCGTGGAAGTTCGCGTAGGCGATAGAGCGCGAAGGCGATGTTTTTAATTTTGGTTTTCCCAAGGCCGGTATGTGTGGCCAAACTATGGATAACTAGTTCGATGTCAGAATCGAGATCGGGGAGGTTATTTTCCCATTGTTCGAACTCGAGCTTACGGATGTTGCGGGCTGAGGTTGCTAATGTGCTGGAAGGGTCATTTACAAGGTAATATGCTTCCAATTTTCCATACCCCCGTTGGAATAAACTGCCTTGAAATCTTCATGCCCTCATTATATCCAGCCCACCGAGCCCAATCAACAGAAAATCGAAAATATGTACGACTGATAAGGGACGGAAAAACTGGGCAAAAATAAAAGCAAAGATACGCGTGTTACTAAAGGGGATTGTGTTGTTTCGTCGGTACAGTAGCGCGCATGACTTCATCTAAGGGAATGCGCAAGGCTATCGTCGCCGTTGTTGGTTCTGTGGCGCTTGCTATCGCAGGCACGATGACAGCCGGCGCCTGGACCTCCGGTGCGACCACGGGTATCGATATCGCAAACCATCAGCACCCGGGCGGGGCTCCGATCAACTGGGGCGAAGTAAAGTCCGACGGCCAGTCCTTTGCGTTCGTTAAGGCGACCGAGGGCTCCGACTGGACGAATCCCCACTTCATCACCGACTCGAACGCTGCCGCAGCGAGCGGTCTGAAGGTTGGTGCTTACCACTACGCGCGCCCGGCGTCGTCAGCCACGCGTCAGGCTGCACACTTCGCTGCACAGCTTGCGCTGGTTCCGAATCAAACGCTGCCGCCCGTGCTTGATATTGAGGTTGATGAAGGTCTTTCTTCGGCACAGCTCGAGCAGTGGATCCGTGATTTCACCACGGAGCTGCGCACGCTAACCGGCCGTACCCCGATGATCTATACCTATAAATACTTCTGGATGGGGCAGATGGGGAACACCACGGAGTTCTCCGACATGCCGCTATGGCTCGCGGCCTACCAGGATGAGGCGCCGGATCCAGTCGGTGGCTGGAATAAGATTTCCTTCTGGCAGCGCTCCGGCTCTGGCCGCGTCAACGGCATTACCGGTCCGGTCGATATGAACGTCTTCAACGGCAACGAGGGCCAGCTGGATTCCTTCAGTAACGGCAACTACCTGGACATCGGTGGCATCCTTGAGGGGCTTGTGCTTGGCGACGACGCGCCAGACCTGAGCTCCAACAGCGCACCGCTGATCGGCGCGATCCTCGCATTGGCAGCAGGCATCATTGCGAGCCCGCAGCTTATCGACGCCGCACAGCAGGCTGGCTTGGACGGCAACTCTGCGAGCGTCTTCACGGACTTCGTGAAGCAGCTGACCAAGAATGGTTCCTTGCCGATTGAGGACCTGGTTGGCATGGCCTCCGGTGACTTCACCGTCGGTGACCTTGCAATCCTTCTAGACAACGCCGGCCACGTTGCCACCGCCAACGGCGCCAATCCGAACCAGGTCGAGCAAGCGCAGGACGCGGTTAATCAACTAGCGCAGTAGCACCTTGCGAGAAGTTCGCGGTCCATGCTTCGTCTTTATAGTGTGCAGGGACCGCGCCCGATAACAGTGATTTTGCCAGTTGTGCGGCTTCCACGGAGCCGGCAGCTGGCATTTCGCGATCTGAGGCGAGAAGAACGATGTTGCCGTAACGCCGTCCCTTGAGCATCGGGGGATCCGCGATTACGGCCACGTGCTCGAATACCTCCTTCATTCCGGCCAATTCCGACTTTGCGATTTTGAGATTTCGGTGATCTCCGCAATTGGCAACGTAGAGTCCTCCAGGCGCCAAGGCGCGGTGGACCGATTGAAAGAACTCGCGGGTAGTAAGCGGATGCGGGGTCTTATCGCCAGCGAAGACATCGCGAATAATGACGTCGCGGCTAGCGGGTGCGAAGCCATCGGTGACCGCGCGAGCTTCGCCGGCGCGGATTTTGACGGTGGGGGAACGGGGGACGTCGAAAAGCGTGCGTACTAATTCGCCGAGCTTGGCATCGAGTTCCACTACGGTATGGCGGGACTTGGGCCAAATGCTGGCGAAATAGCGAGGGAGCGAGCAGCCTGCACCACCCAGATGTGTCATGCGGAGGGCATCGGGTGCCACTGGCAGAAGCGTTTCGACTGCGGCGGCAATCCAGCGCATGTATTCAAACTCGAGGATTTCCGGTGCGCCCAACACGATGTGGCTTGAAGGTACTCCATTGACCATAAGTGTGTATCCGCTATCGTGGTACTCGTCCGCCACCACCTCCGCGGTGCCCGTAGAAATTTCGTAGGTGCCAACGAGATCGTCCTTTTTGCGCATGCATTTAAGCTTAATGGGTTGGAAGAGTAAGCTTGGCCGCCGAAGAAAAGGAGTTTAAGTGCGAGTTCTCGTAGCGATGTCAGGCGGAGTCGATTCCTCTGTGGCCGCGGCCCGCGCCGTGGAAGCAGGCCACGATGTGGTGGGAGTGCATTTGGCACTGCATAAAGACGCACAACAAACCCGCGAAAAGGCCAGGGGTTGCTGTTCCTTGGAGGACTCTGCAGACGCGCGTCGCATCTGTGACAAGCTGGGTATTCCTTTCTACGTTTGGGATTTTTCCGAGCAGTTTAAGGAAGAGGTCATCGGGGACTTCGTGGATTCTTATGCCCGCGGCGAGACTCCGAATCCGTGCCTGCGCTGCAACGAGAAGATCAAGTTTCGCGCGCTACTCCAAAAAGGTATGGCGTTGGGCTTCGATGCCGTAGCAACGGGCCATTACGCCACGCTTGACGACGCTGGCTATATGCGCCGTTCCAAGGATGAAAACAAGGATCAGTCCTATGTTTTGGGCGTTATTTCCGCGGAGGAACTAGAGCATTGTTATTTCCCGATCGGCGATACCCCAAAGCCGCAGATTCGCGAGGAAGCGGCGCGGCATGGCTTTTCCACGGCCAAAAAGCCTGACTCCTATGACATCTGCTTTATTCCGGATGGCAATACGCAGGCATTTTTGGGCTCGCGGATCGGGCTGCGTCCGGGCATGGTCGTGGACCAGGAGGGCCAGGAGCTCAAACAACATGACGGTGCATGGAACTACACCATCGGTCAGCGCAAGGGCCTTGACATCAAGGAGCCTACGGCGGATGGTCGCCCGCGCTATGTCACCGACATCGATGCAGCGAGCGGCACTGTGACCGTGGGTTCGCGCGAGGACTTGGCGGTGACGAGGATTCAGGCAGATCGCCTGAAGTATCTGCACCCGGCCATGGACGGCGAGCTGGAATGCGAGGTTCAGGTTCGCGCGCACGGATCGGTTGTTCCCTGCAAGGCGTTTGTGGACCGCGATGGCGACAAGATGACGCTGGAGCTAAAAGAACCGCTCTCCGGTGTGGCACGCGGCCAAGCCGCAGTGCTGTACCTGCCAAGCCCCGATGAGCTGGGGGATATCGTCCTCGGTTCCGGCACCATCTGCGGGACGGCATAGTGACGGGATTTTCGCTGGGTCCGATGCGTGGGGTTTCCATGACGGAGGCCGCCGACATCGTGATGGGCGAGTCTGGACATCTGCCGGCGATTCCGCAGCTTTCCGAGCGCGGGCTTGGTGCGGATGCCGTGGGTTCTACGGCCGCGCTTTTAGAAGCGGTCAACGTTGACCGCGGCCCACGCGCGTGGCAGATGACCCAGCGCCCACAGTTGATGATGCGACGCACATGGGATCTATGGGAGCGTGACTTGGACGCCATCCAAGAGGTATGGGGCGAGTCTGTTCCCGTCTTAAAGTTGCAGGTTTTGGGGCCGTGGAGCTTAGCAGCGGCGGTAGAGCTTGCGAATGGGCACCGCGTGCTTTCCGACGCCGGTGCTACCCGCGATCTGCATGAAGCCCTGCAGATGGGCATCGCGGATCACGTGAAGAAGCTGGTGCGTCGCTTCCACGGTGAGGTGCGGGTGCAGGTGGACGAGCCTTTACTTGGCGACGTCCTCGCCGGCAAGGTTCCCGGTACCACCGACTTTGACGAGATTCGCGCGGTCCCAGCGGAGGTTGCTCGGGAGAAGCTGAAGGAGCTGGGCGCGGATTACCTAGTCGCGGGACCGCATTGGGAAATCGCCGATGCCGCGGAAACATTCGTGACTGACTTCGTTGGGCTCGACACGGCAAAGAACATCGATGGACTTGGCGAGTTCTTAAGCGAAGGCAAGCGAATCGGTTTCGCAATCGCGGGCGTCGATGCGCGGGCAGAAGCCGTGGCTGTGGCCCGGCACTTTGACCGCATGGGAATGCCACGGCAGCTCCTGGTGGATGCGGTGGACGTGGTGCCAAGGGAGGCGTCGGCAAGCACGCTGCGCTCGGCTGTGGAGACGGCGGGCATGTTGGTGCGCGACGCCGGTGATCTATAGCTAGTCGACCCTGCCGAGCTTGTCGGTGGAGTTGAAGAAGCGCTCCATGTAGGGGATGACGAATTGCAGCTCACCGTGGGCGGCGGGCTCGATGAGGTCAGCGTCTATGAGTCTTTGGCGCGTTGCCGAAAGCGAGCGGACCGTGCGGCCTTGGCTTTCTGCAATTTCCGTAATCGTGGCGATGCCATCAACGGAAGCGCTAGACATCGAGTCAAGGAACTGGCGCTGAGCAGGAGGCAGCGAGGACGCGGCGGGCAAGTGCACTTGAGTGCACAGAATGGAAATGGCCTCGTCGGCGATGCTGTCTACGTCTGAAGCTGCAATCTTGGTCTCGTCGCGTGCGTTTGCGCGCTCCCAAGCCAAGGAACCCACCAACTGAACGAGGTATGGGTAGCCCTTCGACAGCTCGACGGCCTTGCTGATGGCCTCCGATGAGAAAATAAGGCCCGAGTCAGCTGCGGTGGCAGTAAAGGCTTCGGCGGCGTTGCCTGCAGAAAGCGGACCTAGAACGAATCTTTGGGCGCGGCGCAGGAAAGTAACGCCTGGGAGATCGAGCAGGCGGTTGACGCCTTGCGGCAATCCAGCGGCGACAAAGGAAATGTCGAGCTCATCGCGCAAGAGATCCTGGTAGGCCACTGCGATAGAAGTGAGATCTTCTACTGAGGCGTCTTGCACTTCGTCGATGCTGAGCAGAATTCCGACCCCGGATAGTTGGGCGAGGAGATCGCGGAGGCGGGTATTCAACGTGGGCTTATAAGGCTCATCCGTGTTGTGCTCCAGGCCGATTGAGCCGACCCCGCCGATTCCGATTCGGTTGATTTTCCGCTTATCTCGGGGCGCGAGTTGCTCGATCAACCGCGGAATGGTGGTCTCGACGAGCTCCTCGACCATGTTGGTGCGCCCAGAAGCCCGAATGCATATCCAGCCTTGTGTTTTCGCAGAATCTTCCAGTTCATTGAGCAGAACCGTCTTCCCGATACCGCGTGCACCGCTGACGATCATCGTGCGAGCGGAGGCGCCGGCTGGGGACTGCAGGGCATTGCGGAATGCATCGAGCACAGCAGTACGGCCCACCCAATAAAGAGGCGGAACTCCGAAGGTTGGGCGAAAAGGATTACTGCGGATGCTCATAGACGGCAAGGCTACCTCAAACAAGGAGATTTGGGAGATTTGGGAGACTTTTTGGCGGCCGGAGATTTGGGAGACTTTCCGTGAAAGGCCACCTTTCCAGCATAAAGTGCCGTCATGGCTACCAAAGCGTACCACCAGAACACGCTGAGATCGGAGTTCCAAGGCAGGGTTCGCCCGAGGAGAGCAACGACAATGCAGGTTATGCAAACGTCGACTATGCGATTTGTGGATACTGTTTTAGTTCTCACGAGGTGCCACGCAATGTTCAGCAGAAGACCGATAATTACTACAAGTGAAAACATCAATCTAGCTCCCCAAAAATAGTGCGTGCGAGTTCTTCAGTGCCCTTCTCAGTGTCGTTTGAGACGAAGGCTACTTTTGAACTCTGCGGATCGATAATGAGCATTGTCGAATATCCGTAAGTGCCTCCGTTGTGCCAGTAACCAGCGGGAACTGGGGCCTCGTTGTCTTGCCAGCCATGCTGGAAGTCGCCATGTTCGATGAGCCAATTGGCGAACAGGCTCATGTCTTTGGGTGTTGACCGAATACCGCCGGCGGCGCCGCTTGCTGGAAATTCCCAGGGTTGAGCCTTTTGTCCGCGACTGGTGTAGCCACGCGGGGCATCGGAAGGAACGCTGCCTGGGGTCATGAGGTAAGTCTCCTGCATTCCAATCGGTGCAAAGATTTTCTCTTGCAGCAGTTGTTCGAAAGGCTTACCGGAAGCCTCTTCCAAGATGAGCCCGAGAAGTCCGTAGCCGAGGTTGGAATAATTCTCTTCGCCGCGACCTGCGAGGTCGGAGGAAGTGGCGGCATCGATGAGTTGCTCTTTAGTTTCTTTCGCGTAGGGGTTGCCTCCTGTGAGCATGGTGGAGATTCCGGTAAAGGGATTAGTTGCAGCGAGTCTTGGTAGCCCAGATGTGTGCTCCATTAGCTCTTCGATGCGCACATCGCTGATAGGGGAATCGCCGGTATCAAGAAACTGACCAACCCTAGCGTCGTATTTGAGGTTGCCTTCAGAGACCTCTTGGCGGATGAGTTCCGCGGTGAACATCTTGGTTACCGAACCGATTTCGACCTCGGTATGTTCGTCGGCACCAAGGCCTGCGAAGGAGGTCTCGCCGTTCGCCAGTGTAAAGGTCGTCAGATTGTGGTGTCCGCGCTGCGCATTGTCACGCAGCTTCTGGGCTAGGTCGGTCGAGCCAGTGGCCTCGGTTGCCAGGGCAATGCGGTGAGGGCCTACCAGGACAAGGCCGGATGCTACGAGAGCAGTGACCAGGAATCCGATTGCGAGTTTGCCAATGGAAAAGTTCATTAGTGCGCCTCCGTCGCGGTGATGATTGTCATGAGGGGGATGACGCGGGTCGGCCGGATTTCGAAGGTGCCGGACTTGGATTTGGCGATCCACCCGGCGCTGCTGAGTTCGTTGAGGTGGTGATATGCGGTTCCTGTGGAGCTAGCCAGCCTCTCCTGTACAAGGTCGCTGGCGCTGGCGGGTGCACACAGGAGGCGACGCAGGATCTCCGCGCGGGTGGGATGTGCGATGGCGGTAAGACGCTTGATGTTTTCTTCCCAAGACTCGTCGGTGACGAATTGGGTGGGGCGCTGCCATTGGTATTTGTACTCGCGATTGCCGATGGTGACGTCGCCGCCAAAGATGACGGAGCCGTCGGGAATGCCGGGCCCTTCTTCGAGGGCCTCGACGAGCCAGTAGCGGGAATCGGATTGTGTTTCTACATGCGTATTGCCTTCAAGAGTGGCGACTCGCTGTTCAAGAGATGCGAGTCGCTGCTCAAGAAGGTTCGAAGAGGTACTGGAATTCATATTTCTAGAATTCCAGAATTGTAAAAAATCTGCAATGTTTAGCTAATCATCGGCCACGCTGTGGAGACGTCGCTTGCGTTCTTACCTTGACCTTCCAGGTATTTCTTGAAGGATTCACGGTCCTTGTACCACTCGACTGCTTGGTACTCCATGAGCTCGTCGGTGCTCATTTGGGACAGCTCGGGGTAACGCTGGCGGACCTGCATCCACGCGATACGAGCTGCGGCAAGGGCGTCGGAAGTTGCTTCGTGCGCGTTTTCGAGGGTGACGCCGTAGTGTGCGGAAACGTCGCCAAGCGTGCGCTTGCCCTTGCGCCACTTGTCCTTGACGCGATCAACTACGAAAGGATCGAAAACAGGGCCGGTGACGGTGAAGTCACCGGTGAGCGCGCGCAGGACGGAGAGATCGTAGGCGGCGTTGTAGACGATGAGGGTGAGGCCATCTTCCCATGCCTGCTTGATGGAGCGGACGGTCTCTTCGAGGACTTCGTCATGCGGTTGGCCCTCGGCGCGGGCCTTCTCAGTGGTGATGCCGTGGACCTTTGCAGCGGCCTCAGGGATTTCAACGCCTGGGTCGGCGAGCATTTCGCGTTTGTCCACTTCACGGCCATCAATACGGACCAATGCGGAGGTGACGATTCGTGCTTCTTTTGGGTTTACGGAGGTGGTTTCGAGGTCGAAGGAGAGCATGCGGCTGGCGTCGAAGTTCATGTGGAACACTCTAGCGCTTCGGCCAGACATGGAGTCTGGCTAGACTGTTTCACTGTGACTAATCCAGTAGATATCCAACGCGAATGGTCCGAACTAGCGCAGGAAGTGCGCAAGCACCGGGAGCTTTATTACAACGGTGAGCCCGCGATTCCAGATGCAGATTTCGACAAGCTTTTCCAAAAGCTTCTGCAGCTAGAGGCAGAGCATCCGGAGTTGGCGGTTCCGGATTCTCCGACCCAGCAGGTCGGCGCGACCCCAGCCGAGGGCGTGGATATTGAGCACCTGGAGCGCCTCTACAGCTTGGACAATGTCTTCGATGAGGCAGAGATGCAGGATTGGCTGGATAGGACTCCGGCGAAGTCCTATCTGACTGAGCTGAAGATTGACGGACTTTCCATTGATTTGGTTTACCGCGGCGGCAAGCTTGTTACGGCTGCAACGCGTGGCGACGGCCGCATTGGCGAGGATATCACTGCGAATGCGCGGGTTATTCCGGATATCCCGCATGAACTCAGCGGCAGCGATGAATATCCCGTTCCGGAGCTGGTGGAAATCCGCGGCGAGGTGTACATGCGCCCTGACGAGTTTGCGGAGATTAACGCGGCACGCCGCGAAGACGGCAGGCCGACCTTTGCTAATCCGCGCAATGCGGCAGCGGGCGGATTGCGCATGAAGGATCCGAATGAGGTGAAGAAGCGTCGCCTGCACATGGTCTGCCATGGCATCGGTGCCCGTGAGGGTTTCGAGCCGACCTCCCAGCATGATGCGTACAAGGCGCTGGAGGCCTGGGGTTTACCGGTTTTGCCATATACAAAGAAGGTTAGCTCGGCTGCAGCCGTGCAAAAGGAAGTGAAGTATTGGGCGGAGCATCGTCATGATGCTTACTTCGAGATGGATGGTCTCGTGGTCAAGGTCGATGACTTGGCTTCACAAAGGGCGCTGGGCGCGACGTCGCGTGCGCCGCGCTGGGCCATCGCGTACAAGTACCCTCCGGAGGAAGTGACCACGAAGCTACTGGACATCGAGGTCGGTGTGGGACGTACCGGCAGGATAACGCCGTTTGCAGTGATGGAACCGGTATTCGTTTCTGGTTCGACGGTGTCGAAGGCGACCCTCCACAACCAGTTCGAGGTCAAGAACAAGGGCGTGATGATTGGCGATACCATCGTCATCCGCAAGGCCGGTGAAATCATTCCTGAGGTGCTGGGGCCCGTTCTTGAACTGCGCGACGATAGCGTGCATGAGTGGGTGTTCCCGGAAAACTGCCCATCCTGTGGCACGAAGTTGGCACCGCAAAAAGATGGCGATCAAGACTGGCGTTGTCCCAATACGCGCAGCTGCCCGGCGCAGCTTTCCGCCCGCCTGGAGTATTTGGCTTCCCGCAAAGGCATGGACATTGAGGCCTTGGGTGAGAAGGCCGCCATTGACCTCATCGAGTCGGGCGTGCTTGTCGACGAAGCGGAACTCTTCGATTTGGATGAGGAAAAGCTGCTGCAGTCTTCTGCCTATACGACCAAAGCGGGCAAGCTCAACGCGCAAGGCAAGAAGCTGCTGAAGAACTTGGAAAGCGCGCGGCAGACTGACTTTTGGCGCGTGCTGGTGAGCCTTTCGATCCGCCACGTTGGCCCGATTGCCGCGCGTGCATTGGTGACGCGTTTCGGTTCGATGGAGGCGCTGCGCGCGGCGTCGGAAAGCGAGCTGGCGGACACCGACGGTGTGGGCGGGATTATCGCGGCGTCGTTTAAGGCGTGGTTCGAAATCGACTGGCACCGCAACATCGTGGAAAAGTGGGCGAATGCTGGCGTGACTATGGAAGATACGGTCACCGAAAAACTAGAGCAGACGCTCGAGGGGCTTACCATCGTCGTGACCGGCACCCTGGAGGACTTCTCCCGCGACTCGGCCAAGGAGGCCATCATCGCAAGGGGAGGAAAGGCTTCTGGCTCGGTGTCGAAGAAGACCGATTACGTCGTGGTTGGTGAGAATGCCGGCTCGAAGGAGGCGAAGGCACGCGATCTGGGCCTGACCATCTTGGATGAGGAGGGCTTTAAGGCGCTGCTGGAAGCTGGGGCGTAAACCACTTTACGTTTTGTAAGGTGGTTGCTACTCTGATGAATATCAGGTTAGGAGTAGTGAAGAAGCACGTCATGACACAGCGTTTTAGTGGTAGGAAACTGGGTCTTCCAAGTGGCCTGAGCGAAGCTGAGGGGTGGGGCTTCGTGAAGATTGGGTTAGCGACCGCAATTTTCCTAGTGGTGAATTTTCTTATAGACACGCAGGGGTGGGGAGCCTTAGTGCGTGTGATTTTGCTGTTTATATGGCTCGCTTGGGTGTGGCGCTTTCGCGATGAGCAAACCAAGAACCGTCGTGTTCACCCTCGGGGATTCGGGCGCATCTACGCATTGAGTGCAATCCCTCCGCTAGCGTTAGCCGTTTTCGGGGGTTGGCTGTGGAATGCAGAGACAAACGATCTGGCTGATGCGGTTGTAGTCGTGATTGCCAGTGCTTTGTCCGTAGCTCCAATCACGCTTTTGGGTCTATGGTTTGTAAACCAGGCTCGTAAAAACGCATAGGGGGATAAAGCGATGGACTTATCGCAAGCGCGAAATGGCCTTGATGGAACGCTGCATTCTCCAGTGCGGTTGAGCATCCTTGGGGCGCTGAATTCAGTTGACTCGGTTGACTATCAGACGCTAAAGGATGCCCTTGGTGTCAGCTATTCGCTTCTGACTAAGCACATTGGAATCTTGGAACAGGCCGGCTTAGTGAAAGTGGATAAGCAATTTGTTTCCCGCACGCCGGTAACCAATCTGAAGCTTACGAAGCAGGGCAGGCAGCAATTTGAGGACTACCTGCTCTGTTTGGATAGGATTGTTCAGGGCTTGACGGCTGAGCCGCTAGATTAGCGGAGGAAAGCACCCAAAATCGTGCCGAGATTGCCCAAGTGGTCTACCTCGGAAGCGAGGTAATCCGGCCCGCCGACTCGGCCCATGACGATGACGTAGTTGGTGCCAACCAGTGGGGCTGCGGCCAGCGCGGAATCGAGAAGTGACCAGGACTCGGGGATCCAATCCTCGCGGTCTGGGTTCAAGATTCGGGCAGTGTCGACGTCAATGCTTTCGGGGATGGTGCCGTCGTCGGCGGGAGCGGCATCGGAGCCAACCACGCGGCTGATGGGGGCATTGTTGTTGATTACGATGGCCCAGTTAGAGGTAAGTGCCTTTGGGATGGCCGCGCAGACCTCCTCCATAGCGGCGGTGACGTTCTTCTTGGAAGCGACGTCGGCAAGCAAGCTAATCTGCCCCCGGCGATCGACGCGGCCGCTGAAGGGGCGGATCGAATCGATATCGACGCCGTCGACGCCTTGGGCGGCGGTGATGATTTCATCGGCCATTGCGCCCTTGGGTAGCTCAATCACGATGTCATCCATGACTGAACCATCAGGGAAGTTTTCCACGATGTCGACGGATTCGATATTGGCGTCGACGTTGCCTAAAGCGTCCGCTAACTTGCCTAAGCTACCGGGGGTATCGGGAAGGAGGACACGGACGAGGAAGGACATTTTTAACTTTCGGTCGTAAGAATAGTTTTCACTATCGTACAAGCCCAATTCCACAGTGTTCAATAGAAATTTTCTGGAAAACCGGAATTAAATTCGCGCGTAGGTGATCGGGGACCGGTGCTGTGTCGGAACCTGTTCGTGCAGTACCATGGTGCGATAGCTACAAGAATGTAACCAATCACGTCTGTGTATTAAAGGATGGAGAACGCGTGTCTGAGATTTCGCGTGAAGAGGTCGCGCACCTGGCTAAGCTGTCGCGCCTTGCGCTAAGCGACGAAGAGCTGGAGCAGTTTGCGACGCAGATCGACAAGATTGTCGATTCCGTGTCTGCTGTGGGCAAGGTCGACGCCGAGGGCGTCGAGCCGATGTCCCACCCGCACTCTGTGGTCGCTCCGATGCGTGAGGACGTCATCGTACGCACCCTGACCGCCGAGCAGGCCTTGGATCAGGCTCCGGCTGCCGAGGATGATCGTTTCGTAGTACCGCAGATTTTGGGTGGAGGAGAAGAATAATGTCGACTTTCATTGCACCTGAAGAAGGAATTTTAAGCCTTTCCGCTGCGGAGCTGGCGGATAAGATCCATTCCCGTGAGCTGACCTCCCGCGAGGTGACGCAGGCATTCTTGGATCGCATCGCGGAGACCAACGACGAGCTCAACGCATTCCTCTACGTCGGTGCGGAGCAGGCACTGGCTACTGCCGACGCCGTCGATAAGGCGCTCGATGCGGGCGAAAAGCCGGCCTCCGCACTGGCTGGCGTCCCTCTAGCTCTGAAGGACCTACTGGTTACTACCGACGCTCCGACTACCGCAGCTTCCAAGATGCTGGAAGGCTGGATGTCTCCTTATGACGCAACCTTGGTCACCAAGCTGCGTGAGGCGGGCATCCCGATTCTGGGCAAGACCAACTTGGACGAGTTTGCAATGGGTTCCTCCAATGAGAACTCCGCGTATGGCCCGGCACATAACCCGTACGACACCGAGCGCACCCCGGGTGGCTCCGGTGGCGGTACTGCTGCAGCTCTTGCGGCAGGCCAGGCGCCGTTGGGCATCGGTACCGATACTGGCGGATCGATCCGTCAGCCGGCAGCGCTGACCAATACCGTCGGCGTGAAGCCGACCTACGGCACCGTTTCTCGTTATGGCCTCATCGCTGCTGCTTCTTCTCTGGATCAGGCTGGCCCCACCGCCCGCACGGTTCTGGATACTGCGCTGCTGCATGAGGTTATCGCTGGCCACGACGCATTCGATGCAACCTCCGTGGATAAGCCGGTCGCGCCGGTCGTGGAGGCTGCTCGCGAAGGAGCAAAGGGCGATCTTACTGGCGTCAAGGTCGGCCTCATTAAGCAATTTGAGCGCGACGGCTGGCAGCCGGGCGTCATGGAGGCTTACCACGCAGCGGTAGAGCAGCTTAAAGAACAGGGCGCGGAGATTGTCGAGGTGGACTGCCCGCACTTTGATGATGCGCTGGCCGCCTACTACCTGATTATGCCGTGTGAGGTTTCTTCTAACCTAGCGCGCTTCGACGGCATGCGCTATGGCCTGCGCGAGGGCGACGATGGATCGCACTCCGCAGAAGAGGTTATGTCTTTGTCCCGTGCGGCGGGATTTGGTCCTGAGGTCAAGCGCCGCATCATGCTGGGCACTTATGCGTTGTCCGTGGGTTACTACGATGCGTACTACCTGCAGGCACAGCGCGTGCGAACGCTGATTGCGCAGGACTTTAAGAAGGCCTTCGAGAAGGTCGATGTCTTGGTTTCCCCGACCACCCCAACCACCGCATTCAAGCTGGGCGAGAAGGTTGAGGATCCGATGGCGATGTACAACTTCGACCTGTGCACGCTGCCATTGAACCTCGCGGGTGTGTGCGGCATGTCCGTGCCCGCCGGCATGGCATCTGATACCAACCTGCCGACGGGCCTGCAGATCATGGCCCCGGCCTTCGCAGATGACCGCCTGTACAAGGTCGGCGCTGCCTACGAAGCTGGCCGTAAGTAGCTAGCTTTTACTTCGCGTCTGAGAGGACGTAGGAAGCACCCGCGGAGGCCGCCGTTACGCTCAGCACGGCGGGCCACGCGCCAATCTTCTTGGCCAGCGGGTGCGAGGCGCCGAATGCGCCTACATAGAGTGCGGATAGGGCCGCGGTGGTAGCTGGGTTGGTCTTTGCCAACCAGCTGCGGCCGGCCCAGATTCCCGCTGCACCGAGGATGACGCCGCCCAACGGGCGAATGCCGGTCTCCTTGGCGCTGAGCCAGCCACCGATGAGGCCAAAGGCCACGGTGGTAGCAGTGGATACTTGCTGTGGTTTCTTGATATCGATCATTGCCATGACGGCCAGTTTAGGCCCGTGTCGGTGGCTGTCGCTAGACTTCGCAGTCATGAATGTGCCCACTTTTGAAGCTGAAGGATTACCACCAGAGCGGCAGGCGTGGCGGGCGATGTTCGCCTTGTCTCTGGGCTTTTTCGTGTCATTGCTCGATCAGTCGATGATCGCAGTTGCTTTGCCTAGCATCCAGAAAGGGCTAGGTGCCTCTATCAACGAGGTGCTGTGGGTCTCGGCTATCTATTTGTTGGGCGTGGTCGTTCCATTGCTGTGCACGGGCCGCCTGGGAGACATTTTCGGGCAAAAGCGAATGTTCCAACTGGGCGTGAGTGTATTCGGTTTGGGTGCGCTGGCCTGTGCTTTAGCGCCCAATATTTCGGTTCTCATTGCCGCTCGTGCGGTGCAGGGCGTCGGCGCCTCGTTGCAGATGCCGCAGTCGATGGCTGTCATCAATCGCGTCTTTGCCCGTGAGCGGCGGGGACGTGCGCTTGGAGTGTGGGGAGTTATTGGTTCGGTCGCTTCACTTTTAGGACCTTTGCTGGGCGGATTCCTTGTTGGTGGCTTTGGCTGGCCGGCAGTGTTTTGGGTGCACGTTCCTTTCGTGGTTGCGGCAGTGGTGCTTTCGGCCATGTGTGTTCCGGCGCTGAAGACCACAGCGCGCAAGGTCGACGGCGTTTCGGTGGCGGTGTCCTTTATTGCTTTGAGCGCCCTCGTGTTCGGCATTCAGCAAGGCCCTGAGACTGGCTGGGATGGCTGGATTTGGGCACTGTTGGCCGTAGGACTCGCAGGCCTGGGAGCCTTTGTGTGGCTGCAATCTCGAGCTGGCAGCGAGGCTTTGGTGCCGCTGCGGCTTTTCGACGACCGCAATTACTCCGCGGGCAGCTTCGCAATCGTTGCTATGGGCTTTATGGCCGCGTCGATGATGCTGCCCATCATGTTGTGGCTACAGCAGGACAAGGGGGTTGGGGCGGCAACTGCGGGAGTCATCGTGGCGCCGATGGCACTGGTGTCTTTACTGATTTCACCGGTGGCTGGGATCTTGGCGGATCGCTTGGACCCGCGGCGGTTGGCGATTACCGGTTTCGTGATTATGGCGGCGTCGTTTAGCGCGGCGCTTGTGGTGATTAACCTAGATTTCGGCGCGTGGTGGATGTGCGCGCCGGTTGCTGTGCTGGGCTGCGGGCAATCCTTCATCTGGGGCTCGAATGCAGCGACCACTATGCGCGACGTACCGCTGGATCTAATGGGGGCTGCTTCGGGCGTGTACAACACCTCGCGCCAGGTGGGCTCGGTCCTCGGCGTCGCGGCAGTCTCGGCCGCACTTCAGGTGGCGGGTATTTCTGCTGCACTTTTCGTCATCATAGCGGTGCTTGTAGTCGGTGGGCTGGCTTCCTTAAGCTTTCGGGACACCCTGCACGGTGCGAGCGAAATTATGAGCGGGTAAGTTGGAACTCATGCGCCTTGCTGTACTTACCTCCGGCGGCGATTGCCCCGGCCTGAATGCTGTTATCCGCGCGGTTGTTCGCACCGCTTCCAACGAATTCGGTTCCACAGTCGTGGGCTACGAAGACGGTTGGGTAGGCCTGATGGAAGATCGCCGGCGAGATCTTTATGACGACGCCGAAATCGATCGCATCCTGTTGCGTGGCGGAACCATTCTGGGTACTGGCCGTCTGCACCCCGATAAGTTCAAGGCTGGTCTGGATACCATCAAGGCAAATATGGAAGACGCTGGCGTTGACGCGCTCATTGCCATCGGTGGCGAGGGCACGCTAAAGGGCGCGAAGTGGCTGTCCGACAATGGAATTCCGGTCATTGGTGTACCAAAAACTATTGACAACGACGTTAACGCCACCGACTACACCTTCGGTTTCGATACCGCAGTATCCGTGGCTACTGACGCTATCGACCGCCTGCACACCACTGCTGAGTCCCATGACCGCATCCTCATCGTGGAGGTCATGGGCCGTCACGTGGGTTGGATTGCACTGCACGCGGGCATGGCCGGCGGCGCGCACTATACGGTCATTCCCGAGGTGCCTTTCGATATCGCCGACATCACCAAGGCGATGGAACGCCGTTTCCAGATGGGCGAGAAGTACGGAATCATCTGTGTGGCTGAGGGTGCGTTGCCGAAGGAAGGCACCATGGACTTTGAAGAGGGCGGAGTTGATCAGTTCGGTCACCAGACCTTCAACGGTATCGGCCAGGTTATCGGTGACGAGATTAAGAAGCGCACCGGCTACGACGTGCGTACCACGGTGCTAGGCCACATCCAGCGTGGCGGTACGCCGACTGCTTATGACCGTGTGCTTGCAACGCGCTACGGAGTCCATGCCGCTCGCGCCGCTCACGATGGCAAGTCGGGCATGTGCGTGGCGCTGCATGGCGAGAGCATCGACCTGGTTCCGCTGGAAGAAGCCGTGGGCAAGCTGAAGGTTGTTCCGCCGAAGCGTTATGCCAACGCCCAAGCGTTGTTTGGCTAGATAGGACGCATATAAAAAATGTCACCTCGCCTGTGAGGTGACATTTTTCGTTTTGCCTAGAAATGGATGCGAAGGGCGGGCACGTCGGCGTCGACAATCCACGGCTCCGCAGTGATGCGAATCGGGGGTTCGCCCTCCGCGAAGGCCATGGTGTCGCCATCCTTTAAGGTCGCGCCTTGTTGGGCGTAGTCAGCAATGTTGGCAAGCATGGAGTACAGTTCGTCGGGGCTGCCCTGGAAGTCGCGGATCTGGAGTTCTGGGTGGCCGAGCATGGGCATGCCCAAAGTATAGGCCTGAAGGCCGTTGTCGTCCTGTGCCACCCAAGTGGACGCGAGGTAGTGCGCGGGCAGCTTATCGGCCACAGCTTCAACGTAGTTTTCCGTGCTCTCGGCCACGCGGCCCACGGAGTTAAGGACCGCAATTGCGCCGGGAGTCTGGGCAATTGCCGACGTCGCAAGGCCTAACGTGACCAGCTGGTGCAGACGGGCCTCGCGGGTGTTCTTGATGAGTTCGAGGCGCTCGTTAGAGGGGAAGACGTTGATAAGGACCATGCACGCGATGTCCTCCCAGCCTGCAGGATCGCCGGACAGAATTGGGTGCTGATGGAAGGATGGATCACCTTCAAGGTCTGCTCGAGTTGCTGCGGCCGGAGTAAACGCGAGGGCATACTCGTCGTTGATTTCTACGACCATGGACTTCTCCGATTTCTCCAGCGGTCCGAGGTTCTTGCCGAAGGCTTGTGTAATCATGGACTTCATCGCTTCGGTATCGGGCGCGCTGTCGAAGAACACGAGGGAGGTGGCCAGAGACGTGACGAGGCCATAGTCAACAGCGTGTGGGGTTCCTTGTGGGGAAGCGGTGGTCATTGAGGGCTCCTTAGCTGTTTGTGGCTTGCTTTCGCTGTAGTTTCGCTTTAGTTATGCGGTGGTTTCGGGCGCACGCCGCGTAACCGTATCGGCCATCATAGGGGAATGCATGCGCGTTCGTGGCTTCATACTAAGATGGCACCCATGACTGCTGCGATTTATGACCTGATGGACTACGACGAGGTCCTAGAGAAGTTCGAACCAGTAATGGGTATGGAAGTTCACGTCGAGCTCAATACCCAAACCAAGATGTTTTCCACATCGCCGACGAACTTCAACGCAGCGCCGAACTCGAACGTCGACCCAGTGTCCTTGGGCCTGCCAGGCGCACTGCCGGTAGTCAACTCTGCCGGCGTCGAGGGCGCAATCAAGATTGGTCTTGCGCTCAACTGCAAGATCGCTGAGTCTTCTCGGTTCGCGCGCAAAAACTACTTCTACCCAGACCAGCCGAAGAACTACCAGATCTCTCAGTACGACGAGCCGATCGCGTACGACGGTTACCTGGATGTCGTTCTGGAGGATGGCACCGAGTGGCGCGTTGAGATCGAGCGAGCACACATGGAGGAAGACACCGGCAAGCTGACTCACATCGGTGGCGCTACCGGCCGTATCCATGGTGCGACGAGCTCCCTGGTGGACTGTAACCGCGCCGGCATCCCGCTCATCGAGATCGTTACCAAGCCGATCATCGGCGCTGGCGAGCGCGCTCCTGAGGTTGCCAAGGCTTATGTTTCCGCTTTGCGCGAGCTGGTTGCAGCCCTCGGTGTTTCTGATGCTCGCATGGACCAGGGCTCTATGCGCGTTGACTCCAACCTCTCCCTGCGCCCGGTGGGCCAGGAGGAGTTTGGTACCCGTACCGAGACCAAGAATATTAACTCCCTGAAGTCCGTGGAGCAGGCAGTGCGCTTCGAAATGCAGCGCCAGGCCCAGGTCATCACCGATGGCGGCGAGATCGTCCAGGAGACCCGCCACTACCAGGAGGCGGATGGTTCTACCTCCAAGGGACGTCCAAAGGAGACCGCTGAGGATTACCGCTACTTCAACGACCCGGATCTGCCGCCGGTTATCGTTTCCCGCGAGTGGGTGGAAGAGATCCGCAAGACCTTGCCGGAGATGCCATGGATCCGCCGCGCTCGCATCCAGGAAGAGTGGGGCTTGAAGGATGAAGAAATGCGTGACCTCGTCAATGCTGGCGCGCTTGATCTCATCGTCGCTACCGCTGAAGCTGGCGCGAAGCCGGATGAGGCACGTTCCTGGTGGGTTTCTTACCTGGCGGGTAAGGCGAACGAGGCCGGCGTGGAGCTTAGCGCTCTCGATATCAGCCCGGAGCAGGTCGCGCGCGTTATCGCATTGATTAACGAGGGCAAGCTGACCAACAAGTTGGCGCGCCAGGCGGTCGACGGCGTCTTGGCGGGCGAGGGTGACGTTGACGAGGTCGTCGCTAAGCGCGGGCTCGAGGTTGTGCGTGACGACGGCGCGATTGAAGCTGCTGTTGACGAGGCTCTTGCCGCTAACCCGGACATCGTGGAGAAGTACAAGGCTGGCAACACGAAGGTCACCGGCGCCATCGTGGGTGCCGTCATGAAGGCCACCCGCGGCAAGGCAGACCCAGCGCAGGTTAACAAGCTGATTGCGGAGAAACTGCAGGGTTAATTGAGTTTTGGGAGCCATTTTCATTAGGCGCCGGTAATGAAAACAGGCGTAGGGTGGTTCTCATGCCAATTAAGACTAAAGCACTTCAGAAGACCTCTCCCGATGCACCATTCAAGGTCGTGGAAATCGAGCGCCGCGACCCGCGCGAGGATGATGTAGTTATCGACATCAAGGCCGCGGGTATCTGCCACTCTGATATCCACACCATTCGTAATGAGTGGGGAGAGGCTCATTTCCCGCTGACCGTCGGTCACGAGATCGCCGGAGTTGTCTCCGCGGTGGGCGAGAACGTCACCCAGTTCAAGGTTGGTGACCGCGTCGGCGTCGGCTGCCTCGTCAACTCCTGCGGAGAGTGCGAGCAGTGCCAGGCCGCTATGGAGCAGAACTGCTTGAACGGCAACGTTGGCACCTATAACTCTAAAGACGTCGACGGGACCATCACGCAGGGTGGCTACGCGCAAAAGGTCGTTGTTAACGAGAATTTTGTTCTGCGCATTCCAGACGGACTCGACTTCGACGTTGCCGCACCGCTGCTGTGTGCAGGTATCACCACCTACTCACCCCTAGCGCGTTGGAACGTCCAGGAGGGGGATAAAGTAGCCATCGTCGGTCTCGGCGGCCTGGGCCACATGGGCGTCCAGATTGCTGCGGCAAAGGGCGCAGACGTCACCGTGCTCTCCCGTACCTCACGCAAGGCGGAGGAAGCGAAGAAGCTTGGCGCACACCGCACGCTCGCAACCTCTGAGGAAGAGGACTTCTTCAAGAACCACCGTGGTGAGTTCGATTTCATCCTCTCCACGATTTCGGCGCAGTACGATCTTGAGGGCTACCTTGGGCTGCTGAAGCCACGCGGCATTATGTCCGTGGTTGGCCTGCCTCCGGAGGCAATGTCGCTGAAGCTCAGCCGAATTGTTGGCGGCGGTAAGGTCCTCACGGGCAACAATATCGGCGGCATCGCCGAGACTCAGGAGATGCTCGACTTCTGTGCGGAGCATGGTTTGGGTGCAGTCATCGAGAAGGTGGATGTAGACGAGGTTGACGCAGCTTACGCTCGCGTGGTCGAAGGTGACGTCAAGTTCCGATTCGTAATTGATACCGAATCGTTTAATAACTAAATACTTCTCGGGTTTCCACAGGTCCGGGCGCTTTTCTATCGAGCCTAGTTTTCAGGTTTTAAAGGATTGGCGCTCGGGCGTTTGTGATTTGCGGGCTAGGCTTGCGTACTCTTGATCGAGGCTATCGTTTATTAAATCGTCTAATAAGTAAGGCAATCAGACACACGTGTCTACCAAAAATATTCTGTCCATTTCTTTGTCCTTCGTGGGACTGCTCGTCGGTGCCGGCTTTGCAACCGGCCAGGAAGTCGTGCAGTACTTCACGTCCTTTGGCCTATCTGGCGTGTGGGGAATCATCGTTGCTGGCATCGTAATGACGCTGGCCGGCACAGTCTTCCTGCAGTTGGGTAGCTACTTCCATGCCTCAGAGCACAACCAGGTATTCCGTGAGGTCACCCACCCAATCGTTTCCAAGTGCCTCGATGTGGCCGTTATCTTGACCTTGTTTGCGGTCGGCTTCGTGATGTTGGCAGGCGCAGGTTCCAACCTAGAGCAGCAGTTCGGCTGGTCGGCTTGGGTGGGCTCACTGCTCATGCTCGTCATGGTCATGGGTGTGGGCATGCTCGACGTCAACAAGGTCTCGCAGGTCATCGGTATGCTCACGCCAACCATCATCATCGCGGTTTTGGGCGTTGGCATCTACACGTTGATGAACATGCCCGCTGATCCGGGTGCCGCTATCGCAGCTTCTGCTGAGATCGAGTCTCCGATCTCCAACTGGTTGGTTTCAGCGCTCAACTACAACGGCCTAGCTCTGATTCTCGCGGTGTCCATGTCCCTGGTTATCGGTGGCGATAACATCAGCCCGCGCGAAGCAGGCTGGGGCGGCGTTGTCGGCGGCTCTCTCTATGCGGTCCTGATGGGAATCGCAGGCTTTACGCTGCTGATGAACACCGATATGCTCGGTGACTCTGACATTCCGATGCTGACCTTGGTTGACTCCATCCACCCAGTACTGGGCGTCATCATGGCAATTATCATCTACCTGATGATCTTCAATACCGCTATCGGCATGTTCTACGCGCTGGGCAAGCGTCTGTCCGCTGGCCATGAAGACCGTTACCGTCCGATCTTCCTGGCGGGCTGCCTGGCAGGCTTTGCGGTTTCTTTCGCCGGCTTCAAGACTCTGATGCAGTACGTTTACCCGGTTCTGGGTTACATTGGCTTCATTCTGGTGGTCATCTTGGCCGTTGCGTGGCTGCGTTCCCTTGGCCAGATCCGGGATGAGGGCA
The DNA here is from genome assembly GCF_001808545.1 of Corynebacterium sp. HMSC077D03. NCBI lineage: Bacteria > Bacillati > Actinomycetota > Actinomycetes > Mycobacteriales > Corynebacteriaceae > Corynebacterium > Corynebacterium sp. HMSC077D03. The sequence goes on along the minus strand of NZ_KV793700.1, from coordinate 33,391 downwards.
TGCGCCGCGAGCGTATCCGTGCCCTGATGCACCTGAAGCTGCACCCAGATAAGGAATACGACGCTGCTCGTTACGATGACGAAATCGGCCAACACATCGTTGACTCCAACATGGAGGACGAGACACTGTACGAGGATCTGGCGACCGAAGTTGCAGAGAGTCTAGACGGTGACGAGGAGGTCGACTTCGATAAGGACGAGTGGGAAGAGAACCGCAACGAAGCGACCTACTACACCGAGCGCGATGCAGTCGAGACTGACCGCTCTGAAGAAGAAATCAAGGCGTGGATTGAGGAAACCGGCGCTACCGGTGACCCAGAAGAGGACGAGGAGCTTCCTGCCGAATCTGGCGAGGCCAAGCCCTTCACGCCAAACAGCAAGTAAAAATACTCGCTAATGAAGAAGTAGCTTCGCTGTCAGAACCATCATCACGCAACCGATAGCGAAGTTCACATAACGCCATGTGGTGGGCTTTGCAAGCACAGGCGAAAGCTTGAATGCTCCATAGCCCAGGGTGGGGAACCACACGGCACTGGCCAGCAGCGCGCCGGCGGCAAAAAGCCAGCGCTGCTGGCCATATTGCTGTGCAATGCCGCCAAGCATGACCAATACGTCAACGTATGTCAGGGGGTTGAGCCAGGTCAGTGCCATCGCTCCCATAACGGGCTTTAGCCAGGTGCGTGACTTAAGGCGGGGCGCGGTTATGACGGCAGTAGAGCCGTGGACTGACTGTGGCTGCACCGTGGGCTGAGTGTTTTCGACGACGAGTGCCTCTTGTTCCTTCTTGAAGGCATCGCGGAAGCAGCTAAAGCCAAAGTAAAGCAGGTAGGCCGCACCTAGGTACTTCATGATGACTAGGCCGGTAGGGAACTTTTCCACGAGGACGCCCATACCGCCGACACCGGCATTGATCAGGATGACGTCGCTAAGCAAGCAGGCGAGGATGATGGCGCTAATGTGATCGCGTTTAACACCCATCTTGATGATGTACGCATTTTGGGGGCCAATGGCGATGATCAGAGATAGACCGAGAAGGAAGCCTGCGAGCAGAATTGACATGAGATTTAGTGTGCCTGAGCAGTGTTCTGAAGTCTAGTTAATGATTCTAAAGCTGATTTAGAATAGCTTCATGAACCCGGTGCATTTGGAAACTTTGCTGGTGATTTTAGAAGAGGGCAGCTTTGAAGTTGCGGCCGCAGTGTTGGGAATCACTCCTTCGGCGGTTAGTCAGCGCATCAAGGCGCTTGAGCAGAAGACGGGCCGTATTCTTCTGCATCGCTCCACGCCTGTTACGGCAACCGAGGCGGGGGAGATTTTGCTGCAGTCGGCCCGGCGCATGGCGTTGTTGCAGGCGGAGACAGACGCCCGTCTGCAGGCCCGGCTAGCTCGCGTGCCGCTTACCGTAGCGGTCAATTCTGATTCCTTGGCCACGTGGTTCAAGCAGGTGGTGCGCGACGTCGCCAAGCGCGGCGAGGTGGCGCTGCGCATCCGCATTGAAGATGAAGCGCGCAGCCTGGCCATGCTGCATCGCGGCGACGTGCTGGGTGCGATCACCCGCGAGCATGCGCCGGTCTCCGGCTGCGAGTCGACCTACTTGGGTTCGCTGCGTTATTTCGCGGTGGCGGCCCCGAACCTGGCTGAAGGGTTTGAGTCATGGGAGACAATGCCGCTGGTGGGATATGGCCCCAATGATCAGATTTTGGACGATGCGATGCGGGAGCGATTTATTGATTCGCATGTCATCCGCGCGCGGGTCTCACAGATTCCTTCTTCCGAGGGCTATCTCGACGCTGTGCGTTACGGCTTGGGGTGGGGCCTAGTCAGTGAGCTGCAGGCGCGGCCGCTTATCGACGCCGGGGAGCTAAAGGTCTTGGATGATAAGCCGATGGACATCGATCTCTACTGGCAGCGCTGGCGCCTGGAGTCAGAGATGCTCGAGCATCTCACCGAGACAGTGATTGCTGCCTCTAGTGTTTTGCGGCAAGTTGGCGCTGGAAGGGCTCAGGATTCTTAATCTCCTCGCCAGCAGGGAGTGGTCCTGGAAGCTGGGTGCCTGCAGCAAAAGGCTGACCGCTAAATCGCCCGCGGTCATGTGGCTGCATGAGCCAGTCCATATTGGGGCCAACCGGGACAATCTTGGTGGGGTTGATCTCGGTGTGGACCATGAAATAGTGCTGCTTTATCTCAGTGAAGTCGGTGGTATCACCGAATCCCGGAAGCTGGAAGAGCTCCTGCAGGTAGCCGCGGATGTTGGGCATTTCCGCCATCTTGGCCCGCGAGCACTTGAAATGGGAGTAGTAGACGGGATCAAATCGGATCAGCGTGACGAAAAGGCGGATATCGGTCTCGGTGATGTGGTCTCCGACCATGTAGCGCTGGGTGCCCAAGCGCTTTTCAACCCAATCGAGCGCCTCCCAGAGGTCTGCGTATGCCTTTTCGTAGGCATCCTGGGAGCCGGCGAAGCCGCAACGGTACACGCCGTTGTTGATGTTATGGAAGATATAGTCGTTTAGCTCTTCAATTTCGGCAGCGTGCTCGTCCGGGTAAAGATTCGGCGCACCGGCGCGCTGGAATGGTGTCCACTCCTTGATGAAGTCGCGCACCATGGAAGAATAATCATTGGTGACCACGCGCTTCGTTGACTCTTCGACGAGCGCAGGGACCGTGATTCCACGTGGGTAATCGGGGTAGCGGTTGAAGTATGCCTCCTGAAGGCGCGCGATGCCGAGGACCGGATCTACTTCGCCCGGATCAAGGTCGAAGGTCCAGGAGCGGATGTCATGGGTGGGGCCGGCCAGGCCCAAGGAGATGGCGTCTTCCAGCCCCATGAGGCGGCGGGTGATAACGGCGCGGTGTGCCCATGGGCAGGCGCGGGCGGCAATCAGGCGGTATCGTCCGGACTCTAGTGGCCAGCGGAAGGTGCCGTTTTCTTGGGCGGTCACCTCGCTTACCCGGCCGGAGATCCTGTCTTCGATGTAGTTGGTATCGCGGATAAATTCGCCGTCGGGTGAGGCATTTTTAGCGTCGCCGGCCCAGTCGGGGTTTGAATTGGTGCTCATTTCGAGTGGCCCTCCAGTGGTCTGCGCAGTTTTGTATACGTGTCAACAAAGTTTATTTCTCGATGGTACATCCTTTAAATGGAAGTGGCCAAGACGGCAATAAAAATCTATGGCTAGCCCGCGCCGCGCCGTGTGATGTGCAACATTTGCGCTGGGTGCTGCCCTAAGTTTGAAGTATGAGCGATAAGAACGTACCCGATAAAGCAACGAGCTTCGACGACGATCTCGATATCCCGACCTATAACGCAGACGCGAAGGCTGAAGAAAAGCCCACCCGGTCCCGCTTGTTTAAGCGTGCCGGCCGCGCCGAGCCGCAGGAGATTAAGCCGAACGCGCAGACTGTGCCAGAGACGGCCCTCGGGGAGGAAGAGGCTGAGGAAGAGGCTACTGAAACCCGGCAGTTTGAGACGCTGCGTGCGGAGGACCCAAAGACGGAGAAGGTGGAGAAGGTAGAAGAGGTGCCGGAACCTGTCTACGGTGACGAGGACTTTGCTACCACTGCGATGCCGGCTAGCGCGGCTGACCTCGATGAGGATGAAGAATCGGTGGATGAGACTGCTGTCGAGACCAACGAAGACGAGCAGGTACGCCGTGATGGCTACCGCGAGTATGGTCGCCGCGGAACCATTGACTTTGGTCTGCTTTTCGTGCGTATCGCGCTGAGCGCTTACTTGCTTATCGCCGGTGCAACCACCTTCTTCAAGCTCGGTGGCGGCGAAGGGCTTTCCGGCCTGGAAACGGACTTTGCTGATTACGCTTTCGCATCCCCGCTGGCTATCGCGGTTCCGACGATGCAGCTTATCGCTGGCGCCTTCTTGCTGCTCGGCCTAGTGACTCCTTTTGCGGCAATGATTGGCCTCGTCGTTACCGGCTTTATGGCGCTGCACGAGCTGGCCGCCTCCGGTGCTGGCCTGGACATTTTCAACTGGCCGGATTCCGTCTGGCTGTCGCTGGTGCTGTTCGTTATTGCGGTGGCACTGCAGTTTACTGGCCCGGGCTTTATCTCCTTCGACGCAAAACGTTCTTGGGCGCGTCGCCCACTAGCTACCTCGTGGATCTTCGTGGTCATCGGCATCGCCGTGCTGGTAGCGCTGTGGTGGTTCGGCGCCGCCGTTAATCCGCTGGCCTAAATCGCTCTTTAGTTTAGGAATCCGCTGGCTCGCATTGGGCTGGCGGATTTTTTAGATCCCCTTGATTTCCATAGTGGAAAGTGTCATAGTTTCTTATATGGAAAACAAGCAGAACTCCGATGACGTTCTCGAAGCTTTGAACTTCGAGACGCAGGTAAACGCGCGGGCGAGCCGCAAACAAACTTTTCTATATTTTCTGATTGCGATTTTTGGAGCCGGTTCGATCGTCGCGATGAATCTTCTCCCCAAAGGAGCGCCCTTGGCAGCCTTTTTAGTGGTCTTTTTGGTTGTAATATGCGCCATTGCGATTGTTGTGGAGCGTAAAAAGAAGACGCGCCCCGCTCTGCGCCAAGATCCCCTCAACCAGCCCAAGGCGGATAGGCGCTATATGTTGGGCGTGTTCATTATGCTAAGCCCGATGCTTTTCAACCCGTTTATTAAGGGCAATGTCGTTGCGGTGGTCGTTGTGGCCGCGGTCTGGGCGTGCGGAGCTTTTTGGGCACTGCAAAGCGGTGCGCTGGATTTGCAGAAGCGAGCAGTGGGCAATGCCTGAGCTTCATCCGGTGATTCACCCGATTAACCGCTTTAAGATTTGCGCCACGCTCAATGCTTATGGCGCGGCGGATGCCACGATGCGCATGGAGATGCGCTTTTCCTCGCTGCGTGATGAGACGGGGCTTTCCGACGCCACGCTGTCCAAGCAGTTGAATACGCTAGAAGAGGCAGGGTTGGTCAGCCGCTTTAGAGAATATGGTTCCTCGCGGTCGAAGGACGCCGTGTGGGTGATGCTGACTGCCGAAGGCCGCGAGGCCTTTGCAAATCATTTGGCGGCTCTGCGCGAGATGGCAGGCGAAGCCGCGACGTAGCGCAGGCAGTAGGCAAAGAGCGCTACTGCGATGAAGGTGAGCCAGACGAAGTCGTCGACCAAGAACTTCTGATAGTAGGGCTGGCTGTGAACGTCGATGGAATCGCCGAACCACCACTTCGGCGGGACGGATACAACCATGGCGATCCACGCCGTCATTACCGCGAGGAGAAAGCCCGCAACCCAGGTGTGGTTGCGCCAAGTCCATGCGCGGTAGGTAAAGACCGGGATGATAAGCGCCAGCCAGACCCAGTGGTGTGACCACGAGACAGGGGAAATCAGCAGCATGACGAGGGCGGTGACCAACTGGGCGTCGACAAGCATGTTGCGTTTCAAAAGAGCCAGGATAAGGCGTGCGCCAATCACAACCACCGCGAGGGAGCCGACCAACCAGATGAGGTTGATCAGGGTGCTGTTGTTTTCCATTGCCTCCGTGGAGGTATAAAGGCGCTGGACCACCGCCTTGAGCGAGCTATTGGACTGGTAATCCGTGGCCACGCCGAAATCCGCGCCGGAGCCCATGTCGAGCAGCTTGGAGGTGAAAAACTCCTCGAAGGCCTGCCAGCGCACTGCGCCGGCGATGAGGGTGGCCGCGGTTGCTGTGCCGATCGCAACGAAGATCGGCTTCAGTTCTTTGCGCAGCAAGAAATAAAGGAGCATCGCCAGCGGAGTAATCTTGATGGCGGCAGCCAATCCGATGAGGATGCCCTGCGGCAGAAAACGCTTGCGGGGTACCAGATCGAGGACAACTAATGCCATCACCACGATGTTGACCTGGGCAAAGCCATTGTTGAGGCGAATCGGCTCAAATGCCAGGGTAGCCGCCCAACACAGCGCAACGACGGGAAGCAACAGGTCTTGACGCTTTAAAATCGCGCGGAATACAAAATAGAGGCAGACCAGAAGCAGCAGGTCTGACAGGATGTTCATGATGTCGCCGGCTAGATCGTGGGTGATCCAGTCGGGCGCAGTAAGCGGGACCATCGCGAGCGCGCCGAAAGGTGGGTAGATAAAAGGCAGCGCAATGTCACCGGCCATCATTGGCTCGGAGTAGAGCGAACGTCCCTCGATGTATGCCTTGACGCCTTCGCGGTAGATCACCATGTCGATGGGGAAGTCGGTCATACGCGTGTGCTTGACCATTCCAATGGTTCCGGCAATTAGTCCGAAGAGGGTCAGCGCCCATTTGGCCGCCGATGCAGTCGTAGTATTCGCGGATTTCATCGGAATCAACAATAGGACACTTTCGCCCATGCGCTGCGTAGGACGTGGCGCATGGGCGAAGTTAGTGTGATGATTTGGGCTAATTCACGTGTCCATCGACCACGCGGACTGCGCCGCGGTCGGCCGAGGTGGCCATCGCCGCGTAGGCGCGCAGTGCCTTGGTGACGGGGCGATTGCGGGAGACGGGCGTCCAGGGTTTTTCGCGGGACAGCTGCGCTTGGCGACGGCGCTCAATTTCTGCCTCATCAATGTCTAGGGTGAGCTTGCGCGCGTGGATGTCGATGGAAATCTGATCGCCATCTTCGACCAAGCCGATGAGTCCACCGTGTGCGGCCTCCGGGGAGATGTGTCCGATGGAGAGTCCGGAGGTGCCGCCAGAAAAACGACCGTCGGTAATCAGCGCGCATGCCTTGCCGAGACCCGAGCCCTTGAGGAAGGACGTCGGGTGCAGCATCTCCTGCATGCCGGGGCCACCGGAGGGGCCTTCGTAGCGGATGACGATGACATCGCCAGCCTTGATCTCGCGGCGCAGGATGATAGAGACGGCTTCTTCTTGGGACTCCACCACGCGGGCCGGGCCGGAGAACTTCCACAGTTCTTCCTCGACACCCGCTGCCTTAACGATGGCGCCATTCGGAGCGAGGTTGCCGCGCAGGACCACGAGGCCACCGTCGGAGGAGTAAGCGTACTCTGCATCATGGATGCAGCCATTGGCTTGGTCGGTATCCAGCGACTCCCAGCGGTTGGATTGGGAGAAAGGTTTGGTGGTGCGCACGCCACCCGGTGCGGCGTAGAAGAGCTCGCGGGCCTTGTCCAGAGCCTTGTCGTTACGGATGTCCCAGTCGTCCAACCACTGTTCAGCGTTGTCGTAGAGCGCGGTGTACACCTTCAGGTGGAGGTGGCCAGCGCGACGCAGCTCACCAAGGATGGCGGGGATGCCGCCGGCGCGGTGTACGTCCTCGATGTGATAAGTGCCGTTGGGCGCCACCTTAGATAGGCACGGTACGCGGTAGGAAATGTCGTTGATGTCCTCGAGGGTGAAATCAACCTCCGCTTCCTGTGCTGCGGCGAGAGTGTGCAAGATGGTGTTGGTGGACCCGCCCATGGCCATGTCCAATGCCATGGCATTGCTAAAGGCTTCCTTCGTTGCGATGGCGCGCGGCAGCACGGAATCGTCCTCTTCACCGTAGTGACGGCGACACATGTCGACGATGGTGGTGCCTGCCTTTGTAAAAAGCTCCTTGCGCGCGGTGTGGGTTGCCAGAGTGGTCCCGTTTCCGGGCAGTGCCAGACCTAAAGCCTCGGTAAGGCAATTCATCGAGTTGGCGGTGAACATGCCAGAGCATGAGCCGCACGTCGGGCATGCGGATTCCTCGATGGTGCGTAGGTCGGAGTCTGAAACTGCCTCGGATGCCGAGGCGGTGATGGCAGTAATGAGATCCGTCGGCGCGTGCGCAATGCCATCGACGACGACTGCTTTGCCTGCCTCCATGGGGCCACCGGAGACGAAGATGGTGGGGATATTGAGACGAAGCGCGGCATTGAGCATGCCCGGGGTGATTTTGTCGCAATTGGAGATGCATACCAAGGCGTCGGCAGTATGCGCGTTGGCCATGTACTCGATGGAATCTGAGATGATCTCGCGCGAAGGTAGGGAGTAGAGCATGCCTCCGTGGCCCATGGCGATGCCGTCATCAACTGCGATGGTGTTGAATTCCTTGGGCACGCCACCAGCGGCGCGGATTGCATCCGCTACGATGTCGCCGACGTTTTTAAGGTGAACGTGTCCGGGCACAAACTGTGTATAGGAGTTTGCGATCGCCACGATGGGTTTGCCGAACTCATGTTCTTGGGTGCCGGTTGCGCGCCAGAGCGCTCTGGCGCCAGAGGCTTGCCTGCCTACGGTTGTAACTTTAGAGCGCAGCGGATACATGGGGAGTGGGTCATCCTTACTTATTAGTGCGACCAGCGTCTTTCTTGAGCTCCGGGTGCTTTGCTAGATGGCGGGCATACTCTTCTTTGCTCATCAAGACTTGTTGGCCGTCGCGGTGGACCACAACAACTTTCTCGTCGGCCGCCTCGCGCCCGGCAGTCAGGGCGTCGGGAATGCGACCACGCGAGGCCTTAGAAAGCTCAGGCAGAGAATTGAAGGTGATGCCGGGAAGGGAGTACTGCTTGCCCGACTTCGTGCGCGCAAAGGCGTGTGCACGCTGGAAGCCGATACCAGAGAACTCTTCCCAAGGGATGGTCTTGGAGCCTTTGAACGCGTAGCTAATGGCGATGCCTTTTTCGCTCACGCGGGTGCGAGACTTGAGAACCCACCAGATTCCGAGGATGGGGATGATGAGCAGCCATCCCAGGTATTTTGGGGCCCAACCGATGCTGAGCAAAGCGATGGCGGAGAGGAAGATAATTCCTAAGATGTGGTCGCGGGCGGGTGTGAATACCTTTGCCTGGGCATGGGTGGCCTGGGCGTCCGCGGTAGATGCGGAGTCAGCTTTCCGTGGGTGAGATGGCGTCATAGCTGCCTATGCTAATTCACATGGATAGTGCTGTGTAAACCGCCTCACCAGAACAATCCCATTTTATGGGATGCACATCCCAAAAATGGGGGTATTTGCCATATTCTGAATACCTGTATGTGTATAGTAATTGCCATGATCATTATTCGACTTCAGCTAGTAGTACCGGCGCGGCGTTTGCCGCATCGAGTCGCCGAGCAACTTCTTTAGCGACGTCGAAAAGCAAACGCCCTCGCCAACTACCTACCAGGCAGTTGGAACGAGGGCTTTTGTTATTTCTGGTCAGCTTGTAAGCCTCGTCGCCGCACCCTGGGCGCTGAAAGCTTAAAGACTCCTCGCCACCCATTGGGGAGAAAACTCAAAAGATACCGAGACCAAGTAAAAGGAGCGTTTTAGAAGTGGCTGCTACAAAAATGCCGACACCGGCAACGGTAGCCTCTGCATTGCAGGGAAACCGGCAACGCTAAGTGGCGCTGAGGCCATTGTTCGGACCCTAGAGGATCTTGGTACTGAGATTGTTTTTGGTATCCCAGGCGGCGCAGTTCTGCCACTCTACGATGCGCTGAACCGTTCTGCGAAGCTGCGGCACGTGCTCACGCGTCATGAACAGGGTGCGGGTCATGCCGCTGAGGGATATGCACAAGCTTCAGGGAAGGCGGGCGTCATGATCGCAACGTCTGGCCCTGGGGCGACCAACTTGGTGACGCCGCTTGCCGACGCCAACCTTGACTCCGTGCCGGTGGTGGCCATTACGGGGCAGGTGGGCACTGGGCTCCTTGGCACCGACGCCTTTCAGGAAGCGGATATCAGGGGCGTGACGATGCCGATTACCAAGCACAACTTCATCGTCACCGATCTGCAGGAGGTCCCCACTGCCATTGCTGCGGCCTTTCATTTGGCGTCCACAGGCCGGCCTGGTCCGGTCCTGGTTGATATTCCTAAGGACGTGCAAAATGCGCGGGTGGCGTACAAGTTTCCGCCGGAAATTGATCTGCCAGGATACAAGCCCAACACCATTCCGCACCCGCGGCAGATTACGCAGGCCGCCCAGCTGATTGCTTCGGCGAAGGCGCCGGTGCTGTACGTCGGCGGTGGCGTAATCAAGGCCAATGCTGCGCAGGAGCTAAGGGAGTTTGCGGAGCTTACTGGTATCCCCGTGGTTACTACCCTCATGGCCTTGGGAGCATTCCCGTCTACGCACCCGCAATTTTTCGGTATGCCCGGTATGCACGGAACTGTATCTGCGGTTGCCGCCCTGCAACGAGCGGATCTTCTGATAGCGGTCGGCGCGCGCTTTGATGATCGAGTTACGGGAGAAGTGGCAACCTTTGCTCCGCGTGCGCAGGTGATCCACGCTGATATTGATCCAGCCGAAATAGGCAAGATTCGTGCGGCCGAGGTGCCCATCGTTGGCGATGCCAAAGAGGTGCTGATCCAGTTGTGGAAGGCTTTCGTTCGGGATGATCAATTAGCCGTGCCCGAGATTGGGGAGTGGATGAGTTATCTGGCGGGGCTGCGCGAGCAGTTCCCGCGTGGCTACGAGCCGACCCCGGATGGGTTGATGAATCCGCAATATGTGATTGAGCAACTCAGCGAACTTGTTGGACCTGAAGCCATTTACTGCTCGGGAGTTGGTCAGCATCAGATGTGGTCGGCTCAGTTTATTGACTTTGAGCATCCACGTACGTGGCTGAATTCTGGTGGCGCGGGAACGATGGGCTATTCGGTCCCCGCGGCGCTGGGGGCAAAGGCTGCCTGTCCAGATAAAGAAGTGTGGGCAATTGATGGTGATGGATGCTTTCAGATGACCAATCAGGAATTGGTCACTGCCGCCATCGAGGGGCTGCCGTTTAAGGTGGCCGTCATTAACAACGGCAACCTGGGTATGGTGCGCCAATGGCAGACCCTTTTCTATGACCGGAACTACTCGCACACCAAGCTGCGCGAGCCTGACGAGTATCTGCCGGACTTTGTCCAACTGGCCAAGGCTCTTGGATGCGAAGCGATTCGGGTGACCACTCCGGAAGAGGTGGCACCTGCCATACGCAGGGCGCGAGGGATAACTGACCGACCGGTGGTCATCGACTTCATCGTGGGGCACGATGCGCAAGTGTGGCCCATGATTGGCGGTGGCGCTTCCAATGAACAAATTGAATACGCGCGGGGTCTGCGCCCATTGTTTGAGAAAGCTGGGGAAGAAAAGTGAGTCAGGTAGCAACGAATGAAGTTACTCGCCATACCCTGTCGGTATTGGTCCAGGACATTGAGGGAATAGCCTCGCGCGTGACCGGTATGTTCACCAGGCGCGGCTACAGCTTAGTTTCCCTCGTCTCGGCGCGCACCGAAGTGGAGGGGATAAACCGGCTTACCATCGTGGTTGATGCCTGCGACGTCATTATCGAGCAGATGACCAAGCAGCTGAATAAGATCGTGCCGGTTCTCAAGGTGGTGGAGCTGGAAGAAGAGGCAAGCATCGCCCGCGCGATCATGCTGGTGAAGGTCAATGCTGACAACACGAACCGCCCGCAGGTTGTGGATGCGGTGAATGTTTTTAGGGCCCGCATAGTCGACGTCGCGCAAGAGTCGGTTGTCGTCGAGGCAACCGGTACGCCGGGTAAGCTACGAGCATTGCTCGACGTCTTGGAGCCGTTTGGCATCCGGGAACTAGCGCAGTCTGGCCACGTGGCGCTGGGGCGCGGGCCTAAGACTCTGGCCCCCTCCAAATAAGAATCTCACAACACGAACATTCAATCTCACAGTGTGGTACAAGTGGACTTAGGTTCCACACCCACCATTGACACAGTAAGGAATTAAAGAAATGGCAATCGAGACTTTTTACGAAGCCGACGCTGACCTGTCCATTATCCAGAATCGAAAAGTCGCCGTCATTGGTTATGGCTCTCAAGGCCATGCGCACGCGCAGAACCTGCGCGACTCCGGCGTGGAGGTTGCTATCGGCTTGCGCGAGGAGTCTGCATTCCGAGAGCAGGCTGAAGAAGCTGGCTTCCAGGTTATGAGCAACGCTGAGGCTGCGCAGTGGGCCGACATCGTCATGCTGCTTGCTCCGGATACCTCGCAAGCGCAGATTTTTGCCGAGGATATTGCACCCAACCTGGAGCCTGGCAACGCGATCTTCTTCGGCCACGGACTCAATATTCACTTTGGTCTCATCAAGCCGGATGAGTCCATCACGGTCGGCATGGTTGCGCCGAAGGGGCCGGGCCATCTGGTGCGCCGCCAGTTTATCGACGGCAAGGGCGTGCCTTGCTTGATTGCAACGCAGCAGGACCCGCGTGGGGAAGGCCGCGATCTGACGCTTTCCTACGCTGCCGCTATTGGCGGTGCTCGTGCCGGCGTCATTCCAACGACGTTTAAGGCCGAGACCGAAACCGATCTCTTCGGCGAGCAGGCGGTTCTGTGTGGCTCCCTCGAGCAGTTAATTATGTATGGCTTCGAGACGCTGACTGAGGCTGGCTACGAGCCGGAAATGGCTTATTTTGAAGTCCTGCACGAGATCAAGCTCATCGTAGACCTCATTTACGAAGGTGGCCTGAGCGCCATGAATCATTCCATTTCTGATACGGCTGAGTTTGGCGGTTTCCTGGCGGGTCCTCGCATCATCGACGCTTCCGTGAAGGCACGCATGAAGGATGTGCTGACTGACATTCAGAACGGCACCTTTGTGCGACGCTTGGTCGCGAACGTTGAAGGCGGCAACAAGGAACTGGAAGATATGCGCGCCAAGGTTGCCCAGCACCCAGTGGAGGAGACCGGTACGAAGCTGCGTGAGCTCATGAGCTGGGTGCAGACGCCGGCGCAGGGCGGGTTCTAGAACGCCATCGGTGTGGCTTTGATGTCTGAATGATTGCGAATATGTGAGATATATTTCTGGACGGGCAATGCCGTGTGAGCGAGGGTACTGTCGAAGTTATGGGTTTTACGACGCCAAGCTACGACCTCAACGACCTCTTCGCACGCATTGACCGCGGCGATATTCAGCTTCCTGACTTTCAGCGCTCATATTCCTGGGACGAGGATCGCATCCGTTCCCTCATCGTTACGGTGTTGCGTGGATATCCCATAGGCGCGCTCATGGCGCTGGATACGCGCAACGAACCCATGCGCTTTAAGCCCTGGGCGCTTGCGGGCGCTCCCGATACCGGCGTCAACCCGGGACTTTTATTGTTGGATGGTCAACAGCGTCTGACCACGCTCTATCATTGCTTCCGCGGCAACGGCTCGGTTGCCACTACCGACTTCCGTTCGAAGAAGGTCACCCGCACCTTCTATCTGGACTTGCGCAAGGCCATCTCGCATGAAGTTATGCCGGATGAAGCTGTCTTCGCCGTCGATGAACGCGGTGAGGTTTGCTCCCACTTTGCGCCGGCTATTGAAGGCACCATCGTGGACCGTGAATCTGCGCTAAGTGCTTGCTGCATTCCGGTATCGGCGCTGCTGAGCGAAGAGGGCACCAGCATGCTCTTCGAGCTGGCCGCAGTCGGCGACGGCGTCAATCGCGAGGTTGTCGCGGCCTTTAACAACCGCATCCTGCGTCCGCTTTCTGGCTATAACGTGCCGATGATTCGTCTTTCCCGCGAGACAGCGCAGGCGGGCATTGGCTCAATCTTTGCGCAGGCAAACTCCGCCGGCCTGCAGATGGACGTATTCGATTTGCTCACCGCAGTCTTTGCCTCCGAGGATCCAAAGTTCCATTTGGCGGATGATTGGGCGCTGGTCGAGGCCGATCTGCGCAAGTGCGCGGCGCTTGACGGAATCGGGCGCACCGAGTTTCTTTCTGCGGTCTCGCTATATGTTTCCGGGCAGAAGGGAGCAGCCGGCGGGCAGCGTGAGGATATACTGCAGCTGTCACTGGACGAGTATAAGAATGCCTCGGCAACATTGCGCATCACCTTCCGCGAGGTCGCAGAGTTCTTGGCGGATCGCTGCATCTTGAGCCTGGAGCAGGTGCCTTATAACGAGCAGATCATTCCGTTGGCCGTGATTCTGGCTCGCCTGGCCGGTCGTCGTGGCGTCTTGGCGGATAAGAAGTCCTGGGACCGTTTGAACCGTTGGTTCTGGAGTGGCGTATTTGGTGAGCTTTATGGCTCCTCAGCAGTTATGCTGCGCGCGGCACGCGACGTCGACGAGGTCACCGCCTGGGTTGCTGGCGATACCGAGGAGATGCCGAAGACCGTGAAAGATGCTTCCTTCCGCGAGTCCCGCCTGCTTTCGGTGGGTGAGCACGACGGAGTCTGGCACGGTCTCTATGCGCTGCTCATGGCCCGCGGTGCACGCGATTGGCGCACGGGTACCGAATTTAGCCGCAAGACTTTCGAGGAGCTCAAGCCGGGCTTTTATCCGGTCTTCCCGCTGAACTGGTGCAAGCGCCATGGCATCAGTGACGTTCTTGCCAACTCCGTTTTGAACCGCACGCCGATGGGCAAGCGCACCGAGGTGGTTCTGGATGGCTATGCGCCGGAGCGCTACCTGCCGCGTGTACAGTCCAAGTCGATCATGGAAGATGCCGAGTTCGACGCCGTACTTTCCTCGCACGAGCTCAACATCGACCTTTTCCGTTCGACTAAGGCCGAGCAATTCTTCGTGGATCGACGTGAACGCTTCGTCGGCATCGTTGAATATGCGCTCGACAAGGAGGTAATCCGCGACGTTGATGAAGCCAACCTCTCTGGCGGTGAGGAAGGCCCGCGAGCTTTTGGGCGTTAAGAAGGTTCTCGCGGCGTCGTTAACCGCGCTTATGCTTCCCACGCTTTATGCATGCTCTGACATAGGGCGTGGGGAAAAGCTCGTCACGCCTGCGTTGGCGGAGATGTCAGAAGAAGACATCGATTTGATGCGTGCACATGCGGAGAATACGAACCAGCTTATTGACCCGAAATTCGTCGATAAAGTGACGGTGGTTCAGGACGAATGGGGTATTGAATCAGCGCGGCTTTTCTTTAATAAGTCGCATACCTTGTTCGTGGCGGAAAATTCCGACGCGGCAAAACTGCGCGCGGCATCAATTGCTATCGCGCAGCGTGCGCCGATGGTGGTCTACGACGATTCCAACCGCAGCGAGATTCTGCGCTTGGTCGACGACATCGGTGCGGGCCTCGTGGTGACTGTGGGAGATGTTCCCTTCGCCGATACTTTCCATCCGGGCCATGAGCACGAACATCAATTTGTCCATGACCCGGGAAACACTAAGGCGCTGGGAGAATACACAGCCTATTCTTTTACCTCGAAGGTGATCGCGAATCCTGCACGCATGGTCGAGGAAGTAGCGAGACTGGATGCAAACGACCGCTTCGAGCTGAAGGCAGCATGGCAGCCGCTGCCGCAGGAGATAACCCACGAGAAGATGCCGGCTATTCCTGGCCAGACCCGCAGGGACGGGCAGATGGCGCCGAACATCGTTGCCACGGCGCAGACTCCGCTGGTCAATGTTGCCAACGCCAACGCATATGGCGGCACCATTCTGATGATGCCGGACCCGGATCCCACGGCAACCAAGGTGGGCGCGGCCATGGTTATCGGTCTCGAAAACGGGCCAGTAGTGGCCCTCGGCCCCGAATTCGGTCAACCGAAAGAATTTAGCGAAAAAATCGCTCAAGGCTGGCAGGGATAAACTACACTTCCTTGCAACGTATACACGGTTCATGCGTTTGCCCAATACAACCTAACTAAGGAAGTCATGTCGAAGCCGGTCGTATTAATCGCCGATAAGCTTGCCCAGTCCACCGTTGCAGCATTGGGAGACGGGGTGGAAGTCCGCTGGGTCGATGGGCCAAACCGCGCCGAGCTGCTCGCTGCGGTGCCGGAAGCGGATGCCTTGCTCGTGCGTTCCGCCACGCAAGTCGACGCCGAAGTGCTCGCCGCAGCTCGGCGCCTCAAGATTGTCGGGCGTGCGGGCGTGGGGCTCGACAACGTTGATATCCCTGCTGCCACCGAGCGTGGCGTCATGGTGGTCAACGCGCCAACCAGCAATATTCACAGTGCCTGCGAGCAGGCGATTGCCCTGCTGCTTGCTACCGCCCGGCAAATTCCTGCAGCCGATAAGTCCTTGCGCGACGGCGAATGGAAGCGCTCCTCGTTCAAGGGCGTGGAAATCTACGGCAAGACCGTCGGAATCGTTGGCTTTGGCCACATTGGCCAACTGTTTGCCCAGCGCTTGAAGGCCTTTGAAACCACCATCATCGCCCATGATCCTTATGCCAATCCAGCGCGTGCTGCCGCTCTGGGAGTCGAGCTCGTGGAGCTTGAGGAGCTTATGCGCCGCGCTGACTTCGTAACCATTCACCTGCCTAAGACGAAGGAAACCGCGGGGATGTTCGACGCGGAGCTGCTTGCTAAGGCGAAGGAGGGCCAAATCCTTATCAACGCCGCACGCGGTGGTCTTGTGGATGAGGCTGCGCTGGCGGAATCCATTAAGGCGGGCAGGCATAGGGGAGCAGGATTCGATGTATTCGAAACCGAGCCGTGCACTGATTCGCCATTATTTCAGCTGCCGCAGGTGACCGCTTCGCCGCACCTAGGCGCCTCGACGGTGGAAGCGCAAGACCGTGCAGGTACGGATGTGGCGGCCTCTGTTCTAAAGGCGCTTTCGGGCGAATTCGTTGCCGATGCAGTTAACGTGTCCGCGGGACACGTGGGCGAGGAAGTGGCCGGTTGGCTGGATCTCGCACGAAAGCTGGGGCTTGCCGCAGGAAAGTTGCTGGGCCAGGCACCGGTTGCCATCGAGGTAGAGGCGCGCGGCGAACTCGCTAACGAGGACGTCTCGGCGCTGGGCCTTTCGGCTGTGCGCGGCTTGTTCAGTGGCGTCGTCGACGAGCCTGTGACCTTTGTCAACGCCATGCAGATTGCACATGCGCGCGGTGTCGAGGTGGACGTGCGGACCCAGGCTGAATCGAAGGGGCAGCGTTCCTCGCTCGTGGTGATGGTGATTGGCGCGGATGGCTCGACCTCCCAGCTGACCGGCGCCATCACGGGCATCGACGGCGTGGAGAAGATCATCCGCATCAATGCTCGTGGCGTCGACATGCGGGCAACGGGCCGCAACCTCTTCTTTAGCTACGATGACGCCCCCGGTGCGCTCGGCACGGTGGGCACCAAGCTGGGGGCCGCCGGGATCAACATCGTGGCGGCTGCACTGACGCAGGGCAAGACGCCAAGCGACGCCGTTCTCATTCTTCGCGTCGAGCAAGAGGTGCCAGACGAGATGGTTGATGACATTAAGGCGGCTCTCGGTGCGGAGTGCGTGCAGCTGGATCTCGACGCTTAAAGAGGGAGGCGGAAATTCGAGAAATAGCGTTGAAGGGTCTGCTAACCTGATTCCCATATCCATTATGTGAGAAAGGAATCCCGCATCATGAAACTGGCGGTTATTGGTGGAGACGGCATCGGGTCAGAGGTCACTGCGGAAGCGCTCAAGGTGTTGCGTGCCGTGCGTGACGATATCGAGGTGACCGAATTTGACCTCGGTAGCCGCCGTTACCTGCGCAATGGCGAGCTTCTCACTGCTGCCGACCTTGAGTCGCTGCGTGAGCATGATGCGATTTTGCTCGGTGCCATCGGCGCGCCCGATAAGGTTGCGCCCGGCATCTTGGAGCGGGGCCTGCTGTTAAAGCTGCGCTTCGAGCTTGACCATCACGTCAATCTGCGCCCTGCCAAGCTCCATCCCACGGCAACCTCGCCTTTGGCAAACCCGGGAGAGATTGACTTCGTGGTGGTCCGCGAGGGTACCGAAGGTCTCTATTGCGGCAACGGTGGAACTTTGCGGGAAGGCACCAAATATGAGGTGGCTTCGGAGGTTTCCCAAAACACCCGCTTTGGTGTCGAGCGCGTTGTGCGTGACGCATTCGAGCGGGCGGCGAGCCGCCGTAAGCATTTGACTCTGGTGCACAAGACCAACGTCTTGGTCAACGCGGGTGGGCTGTGGCAGCGCACCGTCGACGAGTTATCCGCGGAGTATCCCGACGTAACCGTGGATTATCAACACATCGATGCTGCGACCATTTTTATGGTGACGGATCCTTCGCGCTATGACGTCATTGTTACCGATAACCTCTTCGGCGATATCCTTACGGATTTGGCCGGTGCCATCACGGGCGGTATCGGGCTCGCAGCCTCTGGAAACATCGACGCCTCAGGCGTGAATCCTTCCATGTTTGAACCGGTGCATGGCTCGGCGCCGGACATTGCGGGTAAGGGGATCGCCGACCCGACTGCGGCCATTTTGTCGGCGGCGATGCTCCTGCGGCATCTCGGAGACGATGCAAATGCGGTGCGGATTGAAGCCGCTGTGGAAGGCGACGTCGCCAAGCGGGGCAATGAAACGATCCATACCGCAGAAGTCGGCGACAGGATTGCGGCCGCGCTAGCCTAAGCTCGGGTGTGAAAAGAATTTACATGCACCCTTAGCTAACGAGTGAAGAACGCAAATTGGTAGCATGGCCGTTATGCGTTTAGGACGAATAGCTCACCCAGAAGGAATCTGCTTTGCCATCATTGACGGGCCGAAGGATGCCCCACTCGAGGAACTAACGGCAAAGGAGATTGCCGGTACTCCGTTTACCACTCCAGAACCGACTGGCCGCGAGTGGAAGCTGAGCGAAGTTCGCCTGCTAGCTCCGACCCTGCCAACCAAGGTTGTAGCGCTTGGCCGAAATTATGCAGACCATGTTGCGGAGGTCTTCAACGAGTCCGCCGAGCACCTCCCGCCGACAATTTTCATCAAGCCTTCCACCGCAGTCGTCGGCCCGAACGTGCCAATCAAGATCCCGGACTTTGCCACCAAGGTGGAGTTTGAGGGCGAGTTGGCCGTTGTGATCTCCAAGGTTTCGAAGAATATCAAGGCTGAGAACTGGAAGGATCACGTCTTGGGCTACGTCATCTGCAATGACGTCTCTTCCCGCGATCTGCAGTTCAAGGATGGTCAATGGGCGCGTGCGAAGGGCATCGATACCTTCTGCCCGCTGGGTCCATGGATTGAAACCGACTTGGACTCATTGAATCTGGATGATCAGAAGATCAATGCATACCTGACTCACGATGGTAAGCGCGAGCAGAAGCAGGACTCCAACACTGACCAGATGATTGTGAAGATGGGCGGAATTCTCGAGGAAATCTCCGCCTCCTATACGCTGCTGCCTGGTGATGTCATCACAACCGGATCTCCGGCAGGTACCGCACCGATGTTCCCTGGCGATACGATTGAAATCGAGATTCCGGGACTTGGCACGCTTAAGAACCCGATTGAAAAGGCTTAAAACTTAAAGCCTTCGTTGCCTACTCGCGAGGAATTCGAGGAGCATTACTCACAACGCGGACGTGGTTTTAAAGGCCCAACGCCCGCAGAATGGTGCGTAGCTTTGCGGTGGTCTCAGCCAGTTCCTCCTGCGAATTAGAGGACTCGACAATTCCGCCGCCGGCCCACGCGCGGGCGCTAAGGCCGTTGCCGGCTACTTCGGCGCAACGGATGGCGACCATGTACTCGCCGTCGCTGTTGTTGTCGCACCAACCCACGGTGCCCGCGTAGAAGCCGCGATCGGTTTCTGCGGTTTCGATGAGTGCCTGGGCGGCCTCGGTGGGCGTGCCACAGATTGCCGGGGTGGGGTGAACCAGCATGGCAAGCTCCAGTGCGGTCAGCTCGGGTTCCTTCAAGGTGCCGGCGATAGGCGTGCCCAAGTGCCACATCTCATTGGTGTTGATCAGTTCCGGGGTGCTCGGTGCATCGAGAGTGGTGCACAGCGGACTGAGGATGCGGCGCAGGTGATCGACCACAAAGGAGTGTTCGTGGAGATCTTTTGCTGAACGTAGCAGGTCCTGTCCCGCAAGATGGTCGCGGGCTTTGTCAGCTTGGCGTGGCGCAGAGCCTGCTAGCGGGAAAGCGGTGACAGTCGAGCCTTGTTTCTTGACTAGAACCTCTGGGGAGGCGCCGACCAGCGTGGCGCCCTCACGGCCCGCCGGGGTGAGATCGGCGATGAAGCCGTCATGGTTCGTGGAGAGATCAATAAGGCGCGCAGCTACCAAACGTGGGTCTACGGCTTCAGTGAATTCGATATCGACGGCCCGCGCTAAAACCACCTTGTCAAGCTTGGAAGTTTGAATTGTAGCGATTGCGGCGTCGACGCGGCGCAGGTGCTCCTCGGGTTCCGGGTCGAATCCAGTAACTCGTGCGTTGAGTTTTCCTTGGCGGTAATAGGCTGGCGGCTCGAGCGGGCCGTCCTCGCGAATAATAGATTTCGGCTCGGTGAGTGCGGCTGGCTCGTCTGTGTTGAATGGCAGTGCGCCGACAATCATTTCTGCAGACTTATCGCGGAGTGCGCCTATTGCTTCCTCGACGTCAGTGAAGGTGCGTTGAGAACCCTGTGTGCGTACCGATCCCGTGGCTCGGGAGAGCAAAAAGTCAGGTGCGGTGGCTGGTTTGTTCTCGTGCATGAGGATCAAGCATACTTCCTTGGAGAAATTTGACAGAATCCCGTGTGTTGAATGAGGTCTGTGTGAAAAGGGTGATTACTGTGTCAACAGCGATCTTTTCCCTACCAAAGGAGTCCAGGTGCTTAGCCCTCAAAACTGGATGAATAAGCTTAAACGCTCAGCGGTATCCCTCGCCGCCGCGGCCATCGTCGTCAGCGCGCCTGGTTTCGCCGCCGCTCAGGAAGCGCCTGCTCCGGCACCAGCTCCAGCACCCGTTCCGGCCCCTGCACCAGCTCCAGCCCCCGCTCCTGCTTCTGCGCCAGCCCCGGTATCAGCACCTGCACCTGCACCTGCTCCTACGGCTGATGGCTCTCATCTGATTCCTGAAGGCGTTAAGGAATCGACCCCGGCGGTATCGCCTGAGCCGGCAACTCAGCCGCAGCTGCCGCCAGAAAATGTCAATCCTGCCGCACCAGCCGAGCCGGTAGTCCCAGCGGACCCGACCGTGAACCCAATTCAGCCGATTCCAAACGGCCAGATGCGTTCTATCAACATGGAGCACGAGGGCAAGACTCGCCGCTACCTGCTGCGGATTCCGAACAACTACAACCCAGACGTGGCAGCACCGGTACTCTACGGCTTCGGCGGTTGGGAGGATTCCCCAGAGAACTTCTCCGGCTACAACCGCATGGGAAATACTGGCGCCACTAAGGAAGCGATCATCGTTTACCCTGAGGGCTTCGAGCGCGCTTGGGAGGCTGCGCCGTATGCAAAGACTCACGACGGCGAGGATATTCGCTTCATTCAGCGCATCTTGGACGACGTCGACAAGGATTACCGCGTTGACCGCTCCCGCGTTTATGCGATGGGAATGTCCAATGGCGGCGGCTTTACCTCTGTTCTGGGCTGCCACGCGCAGGAGACCTTCGCTGCTGTGGCAACAGTCTCCGGCGCTTTCTACAATCCAGTCGAGCAGAACTGCGTTGACGCCCCGATGCACACCCTCATCATGCACGGAGTGAATGACCGCATAATGCAGTACGAGGGCGGCACCCGTCACGAGGCCGGCTACCTACCGGTTCGTGAGGTTCTCGGCGGTTACCTCAAACGCAACCGTTGTGACATGACTTTCCAGGCTGAGCAGAACGGCCCAATGGCTGAGCGCCTGCGCTTTAACAACTGCCTGAAGAACGTTGAGCTCCTCAAGGTCAAGGGCGACCACACCTGGTGGTACGAGCCGGACACTTCTAACGAGGTGTGGAACTTCCTTTCTGATAAGCGCAAGTAACTAAAGGATCTGCTGGGTTTGGCCTAGTTCCTGTGCCTGATTGCGCTTTGGCTTTCGGAAGAACTGAGCCCAAATAAACAAACCGGTGCCCAAAAGCAATGCGAATGCACCGATACCGGAGAGAACGCCGGCCCAGAAGTTGAGCATCGGGACGCCATAGCTTAATTCTTGTGCATCCGTTTCTACATAGCCTTGTCCGTCTTCGGCGGCAAGGCTATTTCCATGTCCGGGGCGGTGTGCGCTTGCCGACGCCTTCTTCTTTTTCTCTGTTTCCTTTTGTTCGGACTTCGATGGTGCTGACTTGGTTCCAGTGTTAGTGGGTCCTGCCGTATTAGCCGAGCGGACTGCTGGCTTGCTGCCCATAACCGTGCCGCCTGGCGTCGATTGTGGCTGTGGGTTAGCAGCCTTCTTTTCGGTTTGGGCCTTGGTGGTGTCCTTGGCCTTGGACTTGTCCTTGTTCTTGTCCTTGACCTTGTCTTTGTCTTTTTGCTCGGTCTTGTTCTTGCTTTCGTTCTTGCTCTTGTCAGACTTGGCTTTAGGCGCCTCCGTGGCAACCATCTTGTCGGCCTCGTCGAGGGTCTTATCGAGGGCCTTGTCGAGGGTGCCGATGGCCTTTGCGGTATCGTTGATGTCAGTGGTCAACTGTCCAGCCTTGCTCTTTGGGCCAGAGTTGCCTGCGGAGCTGCCGCCCCAATCGAGCTCACAGAGCTCTGAATCATCGGTTGAATTGCCCACGAGGAACGGGGCGTCGAGTGAGTGCTCGGAGCCGTCCGGGAGGGTGAAGGTAAAAGTGACGGCGTAGGCGCCCGGCTGGGTGAAGCCGAAATTGACGTGGGTATGGGAGCGTGGGTAATCCCATGTCATGCTCGGGTCTTCGCTATCGAGTTTGAGCTCTGAGTCGCTCAAGTCGCCGGTTTGCCAAGCGAGGACGCGGCCGCCCTCAGGTGCGTCGTGAAGCTCCATGGATAGCTGAGCGGTTTCATCCTCAGTCATGTTCGAAAGGTGCAGCAGCGAGAAACCGAACCACGGGCGGTCATGGTCTTGGTCTTGGGGAAGCAGCCATGCATCGCCAGAAATGCCGGGGAAGCCTAGCTCGTCGAGAGAGCCCGTCATGTTGTCATCGACTACCACGACGAAATCGCGGGAGTCACGCTCGACGTGCTCACCGGAGCTGTCGTCGTCCACGGTAAAGCGCAGCGGGCCGTCGTCGTCGCGCACTGCGACATCCTGGTGGCCTTTTTCGATGTGGTAGCTATCCGCCACGGCGCAGGTATCCTCCGCGAAAGCCTGTGGTGCGGAAAGGCCTAGGAAAGTCGCAGCGCCGAGGGCGACGACGGTGCGTGGTACGCGGGAGTGCGAGAAAATCATGTGGGGTAGTCCTCTCTATGAGTTGGTCTTGGATTCGGAAGTCTTCTTCTGAAGAATCGGGGAGATTGCCCATGCCGCAAGGAAGAGGGTGGTAAGCACGAGCACGATGGTGGCGCCCGCCGGTAGGTCGATGGCCCACGCCAAGTAGATGCCGGTGAAGCTCGCGAAGATGCCTATGGCACTGGAGGTGAGCATCATCGTGCCCAGCGAGTTGGTTAGCAGGCGGGCAGTAGCCGCGGGAGTGATAAGCAGTGCCAGCACCAGGATGTTGCCGATGGTTCCCACCGAGATGACCACCGCGCCGGTTACGCAGAGGTAGAGCACGATGTCGAGGGCGAAGACGGGAAGGCCCATCGCGCGTGCCGTTTCTTTGTCCAGGCAGTTGGCCGTAAGTTGTGGGCTAAGCAATGCGATGAGGCCCACGATGATCACGGTGACTGCAGCGGCGGTGTAGAGATCCGCTTTCGATACGCCGGTCAAGGTGCCGAAGAGAAAGCTCGTCAGCGATGCGGTGTAGCCCTCAGTCCGAGAGATGATCACCATGCCGAGGGCAAAGGAAGCCGCAAAGAAGATTCCGATGACGGAGTCGGCGCGCACGCTGCGGCGCTGCGAAAAGCAAGCGATGAGCAATGCTACGACCGTGCCGGCAACCGCCCCACCCAGCAGGATGGATCCCTGCAGGGCAAAAGCAACCGCCAGGCCCGGGAACACCGCGTGGGAGACAGCATCGCCGATGAAAGCCATACCGCGCAGCACCACGTAGCAGCCCACCACGGCACAGACCACCGCAGACAGCATCGAGATACCCACCGCGCGAGCGAGGAAGTCTAGCTGCGGGTTAGCCAGATCGCTAAAGAAATCAAACAGGGAGACCTCGATCATGCGGCCACCCCAATCGCGGAAAGGAGCGGGGAATCGGTGCTGACGCCGAAGGCGGCGGTCCAGGCGGCGGCGTCGCCAAGCACTTGCTCAGCAGGGCCATCCGCAGTGATTTCCTTATTGAATAGCACTAAGCGCTGGCACGTGTGCGCAGCCTCCGCCAGATTGTGCGTGGACATGATGATGCTCGTGCCACCTGCGCAGAGCTCGTCGAAAAGGTAGAGCAATGCTTCCGTATTGGGGGCATCGAGACCCGTGAAAGGCTCATCAAGCAGGAGCACCTGCGGATTTGTGGCTAAAGCGCGCGCGATGAGCACGCGCTGGCGTTGGCCACCGGAAAGCTCAGCGATGGGCCGCTTTGCCAAGTGCGTGAGGTTCGTCAGCTCCAGCGCGCGCTTGGTCGCTGCGTGGTCTTTGGCGCGGGGCCTGCGGAACCACCCAATCAATCCCGTGCGTCCGTTCAACGCCGCCTGATAGACGTTGATGGGAAAGTCCCACTCTACGTCGTGACGCTGTGGCACATAACCCACCGACGCCGCGCACTGAATGTGCCCGCTGGCAGGAACCAAGCCCAGGATTGAGCGCATCAACGTCGTCTTGCCGGCGCCGTTGGGGCCCAAAAGACCGATGAATTCGCCAGGGTATACGCGCAGCGATGCATCGTTGATAACGCGGCGCCCGCTCAAAGTCACGCGCACGTGTTCTAGATCTATCAGTGCTTCCTTAGTCTTGGTCGGCATGCTTGCCTTTCTTGCGCGCTGCAAAAATAAGAAGGAAAGCCGAGACAATAAGCACGACTGCGCCGACTCCGAGCAATACCCAAATCCATCCAGCGATGGAGGAAGAGGATCCTTCTTGAGCAGCCTCTGGATCCCACTCGGTGGCGTTGGCCTCAGTCACGTCGGTCTCTGCTCCAACCGCGAAGGTCAAAATGCCGTCGGTGCTGAAGTCTTCTCCATTTTTGGTCTTTCCCTTAAGGCGGATACCCACCTGGTGGATGCCCGGCTCAGTGAAAACCCAGTTGGCGTGGGTGTGGGTGTTGAGGTCTACCCAGAAATCCTCGCGCTGGTTCTTAGCGGTGGACCAGAGCACCTGGGGTGCTTCGAAGCCGCCATTTTGGAGGAAGAGCGAAAACTCGCCCGGGCCGGTGTGACCGAGGAACTCCATGTTCACGCCGCGGTCGGCGGCATCGATAAGCGAGGGTGCCTGGGTATTCCAGCCCACCCAGGGAACGCCTGCTTGCTCCGTCTGCGGGATGACCCAGACGTTCTCGCCAGCATTGCCGCCGACGAAGCCGAATTGCTCATCGTCTGGGAGCGCGAGTTGGGCTTCGTCGCCTACTTTGAACACGACGTCGTCAAGCTCGCGCCATACGGGCGTGGCTGCGGAATCGTCGCGGGCGAGGAAATGCGCGCCTTCGCCTGTAAACTGCGCGCCGACGTCCACGTGGCCATGGTCGATGATTGCCTCGGTGCCTGCCGGGGCGAATTCCTCGTCGTCTTTGACCACCTGGGCGAGGTCACCGGCCCATGCACTAGGCGCCGGGATGGCGGCGGTTACCAAGACCGCAACGAGAACGGCCAAGCACGCATAGACCACCGACACGCTCGCGAGGATGCGGCTTAGCGGCCCAGTGGCTTTCGCGGAAGTTGAATTCATTTGTGGATTCCTTGTTTCTCAGAGATTTTCTTTAGGCGTGACTGGTTAGGGCGAAGGGTTAAGGCAGCGGTGGAGCGTCTGCGCATTGGTGCGCATCATGTCGATGTACGTCGGAGCCTTTTCATCCAACGCGTCGCCGTAGATGGTGCAGACGCGGATTCCTTGTTGCGCGGCTGCCTCGGTGAGCGTTGCTGTGCTTGCTTGTTGTGTTGGCTCTACAAAAACGGCCGGTAGGTGCAGGTTCTCCAACGTCCTGCGCAGCGCAATGACATCGCGCGGGGAGGGCTCGATGGCAGGATTCGGGGTGATAAAGCCTGCGACGTGCATGCCGTAGCCCTGGTCCAGGTAGGCATAGCCGTGATGCGGCGTGACCAGATGGCGCTGGGCCTGCGGGATGGAGGCTATTTGCTCGGCCACGAAAGCGTCGGTCTCCTTCAGCTGCTTGATATACGACGCCGCGCGCTCGCGGTAGGCCGCACCATGGGTGGGGTCTGCCAGCGCGAGGTTATCGGCCACCACCTCGGTTTCTGCGATGACATTGTCGACGTTGTGCCACAGGTGTGGGTCAACCTCGCCATGGATGTGCTTGCCCAGCACGGCTTGGGGCAGGAGATAGGTCTCGCTGCCCGGACGGCCCAAGAAGCGATACGCCGGATTCGGCGGAATCGGCTGCAACGTTGAAGAAGGCAAAGCCACCGCAGTGGTGTTGGGATCGAAGTGGGCGCCGTTATCCTGCAGATCAATGGACCCCGCTGCGATATTCGCGGTGATGTCCACGTGCCCCTCATCGTGTGTGCGCATTTCTTCTGGGGGATTAACGCCCACGGCGACGGTGATATTTTGCACCGCGGTAGCGCCGTCTTCAGAGTGGGCCTTAAACCCAATGCGATAGATACCGGGTTTGGAAAAGCCCCACGAGACATGCGTGTGCGCGTTAGCGGGCAAGCGGGCGGTGTCCTCATGATCGTTGATACCGTCCGCGCTGTTGAACAGCACCTCCGGCGTACCGAAGGTGGATACCACGTAAGCTGCCACGTCACCGGGACCCTCGGCAGAGACCATGCTGAGCTCCACCGCGTGCGAGTTGGCCGGGGCATCCTGGATGCGCAGTCCCAGCCACACGGTATCGAGGGCAGTGTTTTCCACGAGCGGAACGAGCTTCGCGCCGCGGGTGGAAGCCTGGTCTGCGACCTCGATGACCGGGACATGCGTGGTCTCCCGCAAGGTATCCATGAGCCCTTGCGGCTCAAGCAGATAGCCGTTTGCGAACGCGACGTCTGCGTTCGCCGCGTTACGGATGGTGCGCAGCGAAGGCTCAAAGGTATGCGGGTCTTTACCTGCAGGGATAAGGGCGGTGACGTTGGCGTCTTCGCCTGCAACGTGGCTAACGACGTCCGCGAGAATCGGCGTTGTCGCCACGACATTCAGACCCTCCGGCGCCTGCCCATCACTTGGGGCCGCGCAGCCGGCTATGAGAGCCACGGCGCTTAGCGACGACGCGACAGCCCAACGATTGTTTCGGTGCAGCATTAGTCCTGAACCTTCGCCAGCACCCAGCGCATAACACCAAGGCCCAGCATCAACATGCCAACGCCGAGCAACCCCAAGCCCCACGGCAGGTAGTTGGGGGCTTCAACGAAGTCGTCGCCCGCCGATTGCAAAGCCACATCCGAGCCATCTTCCTGCGCACCCGAGTGCGACTTGTGGCCCCGACGCACATGCTTGCGCGACTTTTCGCGGCCGGGCTTGCCCGAAGACTTTGCGTCCGAAGAGTGATTACCTGAGGCCGCACGATTGCCGCTTGCATTGGCACTGCTTAGTGCTCCACCAGCAGAAGACAGGGAACCTGCCGGAGCAGAATGCCCGTCGGACTCGGCATCCGAATCAGTGGAATCGGATTCGCCTTCGACGTCGTCGAAGTCCTCGTCTTCAACGTATTCTCCATCTTCTTCGCCTGCGGCTTCACCATCACCTACGGACCAGGTGTAGGTGACCTTGTTACTGGTATCGCCATTAGAAGAAGCCTGCACAGTCATCGTGTAAGTTCCTGGCTCGCTAAACGCCCAGTTGACGTGGCGATGAGCAGGGTAGGGCTGATTGATGACCTCGCCGCTGCGCAGCTCCAAGTCACCGGAGTCAGTAACAGATTCAATGTCACCGAAGCCCGTTGTCTCGAAGATGTAGACCGCACCAGGCCCACTAACATCCACGAAGTTGAAGTCAACGTCCTTGTAGCCTGCTTGCTGTGCCTTCTGGGTATCCCAGCCTGGCCAGATGATGTCCGACTTCTGGGTCTGCGGCAGAAAGTACGTGGGCGTGCCGATGCCGTCCACGCTCTCGGTGGCATCAGACCACGCGTTTTCGTTGACCCGCAACACTACGTCATCGCCGGGCCGCTCGACCTCTGAGCCGGTGATGTCTTCCTTCATCGACAGCGAAAGCTGGCCATCCGGCGCAGTGACGTAGAAGGCGTCGACGTGACCGGAATCAAATTCCGTCTCTTGGGCCTGCGCCGCAGCAAGCGGCATCGAAAAGACTACGAGCATCGCCGTAAACAACCAGCCCAGCGTGCGACGGTAAAGCGCAGGCCGAGGTACGACCCGGGACGGCATAGGAGAGAGTGTGTCCATAACTATTTAAGTCCTCTGCAATTAACAAATGCGGTTTAGGAACGGTCAGGGCCCATTTAGCGGCCAGTGATTCCCTTCACCCAGTAATCAATCTCCGCGCGGTGATCGTGGATGAAGTTCAGTGCCGCCTGGAAGATGGTCGCCAGCACGAGCGGGAGCACCAGGCTCCACGGGTTGAAGGAAGAACCTTCAGCAGAAGAACCCTCCTTCTCTGGCTTCGGTTGCGGCTTTGGCTCTGGCTTCGGTGCTGGCTTGTCTTTAGCGCAGTTGTTGGTGGCCTCGTCGCCGATGGTGAATAGCAGCTCTTGTGGCTCAGATTCGACCTTCTTGCCGTCGGTGGTGGTGGCGGTGTAGGTCACGTCGAACTTGTAGACGCCTGGCTTGCTGAAGGCCCAGTTGGTGTGGGCGTGTGATGGGAAGACGGTATCGATGGTGAAGTCGTCCTTGCTCGAATCCACGAGGACCTGGTCCTTGCCGCCGAGACCGCCGGTGGTCCACATGCCAAAGGTGGCGCCTTCCGGCATCTCCTTTGGCTGCAGGTTCAGGTGCACCTTACCGTCCTTGAACTGCGAATAATCAAGGTTCTCAGTGTTGTAGCCCGGCCAGATGATGTCGCGGTTCTGCGTTTGCGGCAAGACATAAGTCTTTTCGCCGACTGGGTTCATGAAGTCGTACTCGGCACCTCCGAACTTTTCGGAGCGCTTCCTCAGAGCGTTGTCGCGCACGGCAATCACGACGTCGTCAAGCCGGCGCATCACCATCTTGTTTGCACCGATGTTGGTCTCGTCCTTGAGACGCATATCGAAGTGATCGTCCTTTCGAGTGGCCATGATGTCGATGTGGCCGCGGTTCAGGACGAGCTTTTCGTTGCACGTGGTTGAAGGATCGGCAGCGTCTTCTTCCTTCTCGCCTTCCTTACGCTTGTCGGCGTCCTGGTGCTGTGGGGAAGTACCCAGAGCACCGTCCTTTTCGAAGGTCTTACCGAAGGCATAGGAATCAGCGACGACGACCGAGCCGGACTCCGCTTTGACCGTCGGATGTGGGTTCAGCGTCAACTTGAGCTTGTAGTTGTCATAAAAGGCCGCATCGTCCACAAGGAACTCGCCGTGGCCGTTGGTAACAGCGCCCGTGAAATCAAGAGTGGCGATATCGCTGTCGTCTTCGTAGAAGCCGCCGCTGATAAAACCATTGAAGTTCTTGTCCTCAGTATCGACGACGACCTTGGATGCAGACTCGCCGACTGACTCAATCTTGGCGTGAAACTTCTTGTTCGTCGGAGTCATCTCCTCCTGCGGCGCAAGCTTGCGCACGTTGTGGGTTTCTTCCCACGCATCGGCAGACTTGGTCGAATCCGTCGAATTTGTTGTGCCTGGAGCGTATTCAACCTGCTCCGAGATCCATCGTGGTTCCGAGCCTTCCGGAGTAAAGACTGCCTGGATGTTGGACTTTTCAGGGCCCAGGAATTCGTCCCACTCGGCCTGGCCGTCGGTTACAGGCAGATCGGTGAGGAAATAGCCGTCGATAAGCAGCGTCAGCGTGCCTGAAGCCTTGTTTTCTGCATTGAAGCTGATAGTGGACAGGTTCTCGTCGCCGTCCTTTTTAGGATTGGACTTCGGAGCAATGTCGAGCTTGTAGCCTGCCGCAGAGGCATCGCCGTCAGTCGCGGCGTCGTAGCGCTCCCGCAAGGAAGGAGTCGGGTTATAGGCAGGCTTCTTGCCTCCTACCTGTAGGGAAGTGGTGGTCGGCTCCGAGGCGACGAGCGTGCCGTCCTTCTTACGCGCGGTGGTGCGGTAGGTGACCTCGTAGCGGCCAGGCTTGGTGAAAAGCGTGTAGTTATGGGTGTGGGAGCCTGCGTGCAGCATCGAAGAATACGCGGAGTTCGACGTGGTGCCGATGAAGCGGTCGAGGCCGCCCTCGGAGTCGCGATACCTGAAAAGCTCGAAATCGCCAGGACCGTCTACCGAGAGGATGTCGAGCGAGGCGAAGTTATCGCGGAAGTCATCTTCAGGCAGCCCGGAATCCGCGCCGAAGCCAAGCCAGATTGGATCGGCGCTGCCCAAGATGTTGGCTGGTGCTGTGTAGTAGGTCTTGTCTGCCTGACCGATGAAGTCGAAAGCGCCGTTGTCTGGCAGAGTGAATTGGTATTGGTTTCTTCCGTCGATATTCCAGCCCTTACCGATCCACGCGACGGTGTCTGCTAGGTCTGTGGTGGTGGAGTTATGCTCAGACTTGAGCGTGAAGTTATCGTCTTCCCAAAATGTTTTGGGGGAATCGACGTGCCCCTGTGTGGCGACTGCCTTTCCGTCGTCGGGTCCGGCGAAGGCCGGTGCCGGGGCGATAAGCGAGAGAGTAGTAAGTATGGCTAGAAAGCGGGTGCGCGTTTGTGCCACAGCGTGGAGACCTTTCTTCAATTCTGATCCAAGGCCTTCACTATAGAAAATAGTTTCCATTTTGTTTAAGCGGTCTGATGTCGATTGTGAAACCGCTGGCAGACACTATTGAATTCTATTTCCATTTACCCTATTTTGGGTGAACCCGTGGAAGCGGCGGGAGTTGGGTGGTGGCACAGGCCTAAAGGGCCTGCATTACCATGGTGGGCATGACTGAAATTACTTCTGACGTACGCGTACGTTTCTGCCCATCGCCCACCGGCACCCCGCACGTGGGCATGGTTCGTACTGCGCTTTTTAACTGGGCATACGCGCGCCATACTGGTGGCAAGCTGGTTTTCCGCATCGAAGACACCGACGCTGCACGTGACTCCGAAGAGTCCTACCAGGCCATCATTGACTCCCTGAAGTGGCTGGGCATGGACTGGGACGAGGGTGTTGTGACGGGCGGTCCGCACGAGCCTTACCGCCAGTCCCAGCGCATGGACATCTATGCCGATGTCCTGGAGAAGCTGAAGGAAGGTGGCTACGTCTACCCGGCTTATTCCACTGCCGAGGAAGTGGAAGAGCGTCACAAGGCGGCCGGCCGTGACCCGAAGCTGGGCTACGACAATTACGACCGCGATCTCACCGACGAGCAGATTGCGGCATTCGAGGCGGAAGGCCGCAAGCCGGTGTGGCGCCTGCGCATGCCGGAGCAGGATTGGACCTGGAAGGACCTCGTTCGTGGTGAGCTGACCTTCAAGTCTGAGACCCAGCCGGACTACGTCGTTGCACGTTCCAACGGCGCGCCGCTTTACACTCTGGTTAACCCGGTCGATGACGCACTGATGGGCATCACGCATGTTCTGCGCGGTGAGGACCTTCTTTCCTCCACTCCGCGTCAGCTGGCGCTGTACGAGGCGCTGAAGGAACTCGGCATCGCCAAGCAGACCCCGGAATTTGGCCACCTTCCGTTCGTTATGGGCGAGGGAAACAAGAAGCTGTCCAAGCGCGACCCGCAGTCCAACCTCTTTAACCACCGCGACGCCGGCATCATTCCGGAGGGCATGCTCAACTACCTGTCCCTGCTGGGCTGGTCCCTGTCTGCGGATCAGGACATTTTCTCCGTGGACGAGCTCGTTGCGAACTTCAATGTGGAAGACGTTCTGGGTAACCCGGCTCGCTTTGACCAGAAGAAGCTGGAGGCTATCAACGCCGATCACATTCGCCTGCTGGAGCCCGAGGTCTTCGCGCAGCGTCTGCGTGATTACCTGACCGAGTACACCGATTTCCCGGCTGATTATGACGAGCGGAAGTTCGCTTTCGTGGCAGACCTGGTGCAGACCCGCATCAAGATGCTTGGCGACGCCTATGGCCTCATGAGCTTCCTGGTTACTCCGGATGCCGAGCTGGAGCTCGACGAGAAGTCCGCAAGGAAGAACCTCAAGGAAGATGCGGTGCAGCCGCTGGAGGTCTCCATTGCTCGCTTGGAGGAGCTGGAGGAGTGGAAGACGGAGGCCATTGAGTCCGTACTGTCCAAGGCCCTCATTGAGGAGCTTGAGCTGAAGCCGCGCAAGGCCTATGGAGCTTTGCGCGTAGCTATCTCCGGCCAGCAGGTCTCCCCGCCACTGTTTGAGTCCATGGAGCTCCTGGGCAAAGAGTCCACCCTCAATCGCTTGCGTGCCGCTCTGGCTGTCACGCCGTTCCAGGCGCCCGCGCAGCAGTAGTGGCAAAGCTGTAGCTACTAGCTAAGCGCTTCTCGTGGCCCCATTCCCGCAATGCGTTGGGAGTGGGGCCGCGTCCGTTTGGGACAGTCGGACGCGGCGGCTGGCGCAAAGCGCAACGTTGTAATTAGAAAGCGCTAAAACGCACCTTTTAAAGTTCAAAAAGCTGCGATGACGTGGCGATTTGTGTGAAAACCGAAACGGTGGCTATAGTAGTAAACCGTTGCAGCGAGCAACACCGCGGGATTCGCCTCCAAGGTGGTTAAAAGCTCAAAGTGATGATGGCCTATGGTGTAATTGGCAACACAACGGTTTCTGGTACCGTCATTCTAGGTTCGAGTCCTGGTAGGCCAGCGGTGATACTGCTTGAAGTCGTATCACAGTTCTACGCCCCGTTCGTCTAGCGGCCTAGGACGCCGGCCTCTCACGCCGGTAACACGGGTTCAAATCCCGTACGGGGTACAAATTAAAAATCTCGAAACACTTTCGTCAAAGATTGTGTTTCGAGATTTTTCTTATGTTGGCGGCGCGAACCGGTCCTTGTTTACCCCATACCAGTGCGCTAAATCTCGAGCACTTCTTGTCTTAGGCTTAAGTACCAGGGGAGGGACCACTGGGAAGTTCTCCAAAGTGCTTCCGCGGCTGATATTCGGTGCCTAGACTGCAGATATAAGCAGTTACCGGATGAAAGGAGAGTAGATGGCGGATATTGAAACGCATCATTTTCACCGACGCTACTCTAACGCCTTCGACTAGGCAGCATCGCTAGAATCCATAACTTCCTTTTAAACCAACTCTCGTAGAAGTAGGAGCCTAAAGCGAATGCTGTTAGACGTTAAGCGTCATCCCGAACCCGAGTTGGCACGCTAAATTTCCAGGCTCTGTCTATCAACAGATTGCAAGCGGAATAACCACTGATTCGATCCGCGCCCAGCCTAAGAGAAAGCAAGCTGCTAACCACGCAAGAAAAGCGCCAAAGGGTTCGGGATTTTCTATTGCTAGCAGGCGATTTGTTTAATTGTTTACGCATCGTTTACTCTTAACAAGTCCGCAACGGACAGCTAAGCGAGCCCCGTTCGTCTAGCGGCCTAGGACGCCGGCCTCTCACGCCGGTAACACGGGTTCAAATCCCGTACGGGGTACAAATAGAAAATCTCGAAACACTTTCCAGGTGGTTAGTGTTTCGAGATTTTTGCTTATGGTTTAAAACTCGCGCGTACCGATCGGGATATACGACAAAAAGTGTGTCTTTTT
>NZ_KV793699.1:0-2851 GCF_001808545.1 Corynebacterium sp. HMSC077D03 | reverse complement strand
GCTATCTCGCATGCCATCCTGACGCACCCAGGCACTGACGGCATCGTCATCACGCCTTCGCATAACCCGCCACGCGACGGCGGCTTCAAGTACAACCCACCAACGGGCGGGCCTGCCGATACTGTTGCCACGGATTGGATTGCGGCGCGCGCCAACGACTATCTGCGAGAAGGTCTTTCCGGTGTTGCCCGTGTAAACGTTTCCGGCGTGTTGGACGAGCGCTGCGCAAAACACAATTACGTCGATTCTTACGTGGCCGACCTGCGAAACGTCGTGGACATGGATGCCATCAAGAAGGCCGGCCTGCGCATCGGCGCTGACCCGATGGGCGGTGCCTCGGTGGACTATTGGGTGGCCATTGCCGAGCAATACGATCTGGACCTTACGGTGGTGAATCCGGCGGTGGATGGAACTTTCCGCTTCATGACGCTCGATACCGATGGCTTGATTCGCATGGACTGCTCCTCGCCGAACGCCATGGCCTCGCTCATCGCAAACCGTGAAAAGTTCGATCTGGCCACCGGCAACGACGCGGATGCGGACCGCCATGGCATCGTCACCCCGGATGCCGGGCTGATGAATCCAAACCACTACCTCGCAGTGGCCATTGACTACCTGTTTAGTCACCGCCCACAGTGGGGCAATGCTGGCGTGGGCAAGACGTTGGTTTCTTCCTCCATGGTGGACCGTGTCGTCGCCAAGCTCGGGCGCGAGCTGGTTGAGGTGCCTGTCGGCTTCAAGTGGTTTGTGCCTGGCCTTCTAGATGGCAGCATCGGCTTCGGTGGGGAGGAATCTGCTGGTGCTTCCTTCCTGCGTTTCGATGGCTCCGTGTGGTCTGCCGATAAAGATGGCATCATCATGGATTTGCTCGCTGCTGAAATCACTGCGGTAACCGGCAAGAGCCCGTCGCAGCGCTACGCGGAGCTGGCTGAAGAATTCGGTGCCCCAGCTTATGCGCGCACCGATGCACCCGCTGACCGCGCGCAAAAAGCCATCCTGAAAAAGCTTTCCCCGCAGCAGGTAGAGGCCACAGATCTAGCCGGCGAGGAAATCACCGCTAAGCTCACCGAGGCGCCCGGAAATGGGGCTGCCATCGGTGGCCTTAAGGTGACAACCCGCAATGCTTGGTTTGCCGCGCGCCCATCCGGCACGGAAGATAAATACAAGATTTACGCGGAGTCTTTCCTGGGTGAGGAACATCTCAGGAAAGTGCAAGAAGAAGCACAGGAACTTGTTACCCAAGTGCTAGAAGTTTAGGGCTAAACTATCTCGGGTGACTAAGAAAATCGACAAGAAGCTGATCCTGGACGTCATTAGTGCGTTCGCTCGCTTCTACATGGCTTATATCTGGATTAAAGCCGGTTACGCCAAGTTGGGTGAAAATCTTTCAGTAACCCAATCTATTAGTGCTTATGAAGTTTTCACACCCGAGTGGTCTGGATATCTTGCGTATCTAATCGCCCCATTGGAAATCTGTGGTGGCGTCCTGCTGCTTCTAGGTCTTTTCTTGCGTCCGTCCTCTAAGGTTGCCACTTTTGTTCTTTTGCTGTTCATGATCGGCATCGGGCAAGCTTGGGGCCGCGGTTTGGGAATTGATTGCGGATGCTTCACAGTCAATCCTGACGAAGAGGCACAAGTGATGAACTATATGCAGACTCTTGCTCGTGATACGTTCTACCTAATCTTGACGGTGTGGACGATTAAGCGTCCGTTCAACAAATTTGCGTTGCACCCTTAGACTCTTAGAGCAAGCCATTTAAAAGGAGAATGTCAGTGGCAAAAGTAACTAACCCGAATAGCAAGGGTAACTCGGGCTTTTTCTGGGCAGTTGGAGTTCTGCTCGTTATCGCGGCCGTCGTTATTGGATACATCGTTATCAGCGGCAAGGACGCAAAGTCCGACAAGATTGCAGAAAACGCAGTCGACGTCACCATGGAAACTTCTGTTGATGACAACGGAATTGTGACGTTGAAGAGCGCAAAGACCAAGGAAAGCGCCCCAGAAGTAGACCTCTATGAGGACTTTTCTTGCCCTCACTGCGCTGAGCTCGCTGAAGGCAGTGACAAGGCGATGAAGGAAGCAGTCGAAAAAGGCGAGCTGGTTGTCAACGTGCACCCAATGAACTTCCTGGATCTGCGCGGCGTCGACCTGGAGAAGTTCATGTCCGATGACAGCATCAAGCTGGAGGGACACTCCTCCAAGTCCGCATCCGTGATGGACATTATCGCTCGTTCTGGCGATGCGAAGGCTTACTGGAACATGCGCGCTTACCTGTTTGAGAACCAGCAGTCCGTTGGCTCCTGGGACTTTGAGGACTTTGCAGAAGCTGCCAAGGGCTTCGGTGCTGACGGTGATGTGCAGAAGCAGATCAAGGACGCTGGCGTCGAGGCTGGTAACGAGATTGGTCGTGCGAACGCAAAGAAGCTTAAGGAAACCACGGGTACTGTTTCCTCCCCGCGCGTCATCAAGGACGGCAAGGACATCAACCCACCGAAGGGTACTCCTGTATCCCAGTGGAACTTTGTCCCGCAGGTAGTCAAGTAAGACTCTCGCGCTTCGCGAACCTCATGGGCAGCCGGTTATCGGCTGCCCATTTTTGTATTCCTGCAGGCGATTTGGTTCCGCTAAAAAGTTTCTGCTAACTTTATTTCAGTTGCTAGCGCGAGGTAATCGCGTTGGGAATGGGGCTATGGCGCAGCTGGTAGCGCATCACACTGGCAGTGTGGGGGTCACGGGTTCGAATCCCGTTAGCTCCACTTGATTCAAGGGTCGTCACTTTTGTGGCGGCCCTTTTTCTATTCCTTATTTAATGGGTTGTTTGTTTGGGATATGCGACAGAAAGTGTGTCTGT
>NZ_KV793698.1:60374-90433 GCF_001808545.1 Corynebacterium sp. HMSC077D03 | reverse complement strand
ACAGACACACTTTCTGTCGCATATCCCAAAAGGAACCGCCTGAAATCAGGCGGTTCCTGTCTGCTCCTCCAACTGGGCTCGAACCAGTGACCCTTCGATTAACAGTCGAATGCTCTGCCAACTGAGCTATGGAGGAATATTGCTTCAGGAGCGTGCTCCCTGCAACGTGTAGTAACTATATAGAGTCCGTTGAAAGATGTGCAAATTGCCTGTTCAGGACTGGATTTGGTGGCGGATTTTGACTTACTTTGGGAAGATGATGTCCGTGCATAGCGGATACTCTGAATAATCAATCAGTGCGTCAAGTGCGCTTGCTATGGTTTAGGGAAGAAGCACACGCCACTGTGAAGGACATTCCATGGAAATTCTCATCGTTTCTCAATATTGGGAACCAGAGAACGGCGTACCTCAGCGGCGGTGGGCATGGTTGACCCGCGAACTTGTTGAGGCGGGGCACTCCGTGTTCGTAATCGCACCGTATCCGCATTACCTCAATGAAGGAATTGCTTCTCAAAAGCAATCTGGCGGCGGAGTTGTAAATGGTGCTGTACTTCGCCAGCTTTGGGAATTCTTCTCAATGCCCGTTGAAGTTGAGATTGGGGAAAATGGCGAATCCATTTATCGAAGCCGTTTCATTCCGGCTGGGCATTCCATTTCGTCGCGCGTGCTAAACCAAGCTTCGGTTGCACTGGGGCAATTGCTTGCAATGAGAGCAGTGCGTAGGAGAGCGGCGAACGCCCCCTTTGGCGTTACGATTGGTACTGTACCTGCGCTTCCCACGGCGATGGTTGCTTATTTGATCTCGCGTTATCTAAAGACAAAATTCGCGATCGATCTTCGTGACGCATGGCCCGACCTATTGAAATTTTCGAAGTCTTGGAATGCAGGAACGGGTCGTAAGTCTTTGCGTGAAAAAGTTTTGACTAAGGGGCCCGCGCAGCTACTAACCGCCCTCAGCGGTGCGATGCTGAATTTCTGCTTGCGACGAGCTGATGGAATTG
Source organism: Corynebacterium sp. HMSC077D03 (assembly GCF_001808545.1). Lineage (NCBI taxonomy): Bacteria > Bacillati > Actinomycetota > Actinomycetes > Mycobacteriales > Corynebacteriaceae > Corynebacterium > Corynebacterium sp. HMSC077D03. Next base: position 89,432 of record NZ_KV793698.1, on the reverse strand, counting down.
TCGTGACATCGGAGTACCTGGAGCATGAACTAAGCCGCAGATTCCCGAAACCGAGGGGGAACTACGCAACGGTTCGAAATGCTTTCCCAGTCGAGTCGGAAGTTGACCATCGTCCTTTTGAAGGGGTGCACGACCGGCCATTGCGGATGCTATATGCCGGCACGTTGGGGCGTGCGCAAAACCTGCGCAACGCGATTGATGCCGTTGAGCTGCTTCAGGCAGAAGGAGTGGCTGTCCATCTCAAGTTAGTGGGTGGTGGAGCCGCCAGGGACTATCTGAAAGCTCGGGCGGAGGAATCGCCAGCGATGGTTGAAGTCTTGCCTCGAAAGTCTTCCGATGAACTCTTAGGTGAATATCAGTGGGCAGACACGGCGCTAGTTCACCTCACCGACTGGGAACCGCTGGATATGGCGGTGCCGTCAAAGCTGTACGAGCTACTTGAGAACGGAATTTACATCTCGGCCGTCGTCAGCGGCGAGCCAGCGGAACTGGTTCGGTCCCTGGACAGCGGTGTTGTAGTTGACCCAGAAAATCCACGTGCGCTAGCTGACGCGTGGCGCGATCTCTTGAGCGGTGAATACCCGGAACATCATCCGGAGAAGGGGCGTGAATGGGTGCGCACCCAGCGTGAGGAAGCGGCACCCCATGAGTTGCTCAAGTTCTTGAATGAGGTTTGTGGTGAGAGTACGGGAATTCTTCCGTCTGGTGGGAACAGCTAGAAGATGAAGCACACGGAAAAAACCTCGTGGTTTGAAAAGGCTGTTTGTATTGCACAGAGCTGCACGCAACTGATGGAATTTGCCATCGTCGATGGCCTCCTTCAACCGCGTGTCTTTCGCACCAAAATTGGGCAGCGGCTTCGGCAAGTGATCCATGCAAGCAGGATCGACAAAATTCGACGGCCCATCGTCTCTCTGACCGAGCGACGAAATGCCCTAAATTTCGAACCAAGATCTCAATTCCAGCGTTTGGAATCGGGTCCTGGAGGCGTCTACTTCAACGAACTCCCGAACTTTGGGGAGCTCATGGATGATGGGCGTTTTGACGAGGCTTTCAAGCTCGCGCGTCATGGGTGGCAACGTCGAATCGCGAAGCAAGCAATGGCGAATATGCAAGTATGTGCGGTTCCGTCAGTGCCGTTGCCGGATCGTTCGTCAATGGCTCGTCATCAGGCACCTCGGGTTCTCTTCCTCATAACGAACAGTTATCCGTTTACCCAGAGCGGATACGCTGTCCGCACTCATTCGCTCCTTCAGGCTATGCAGGATTCAGGGGCCTATGTTGAGGCAATGACGCGTTTCGGATATCCGGCAATTGTTGGAAAGCCGATTTTTCGGCGGACGCAGATAGTTGATGGCATCGCCTATCATCGTATGCTCGACTGGCGTTTTCCGTTGTCGGTGCAAAAAGTGCAGCAACGCGCTGTTGCCGCTGTTGTAGAGCATGCCCGCGCAATGGGCGCGACCCATATTCACACAACGACGGACTTCCATAATGCGGCCGTCGCGTCGGCTGCAGCCGTGCAGTTGGGGATCCCGTGGATTTATGAGGTTCGCGGAGAAGCAACAGAAACCTGGGTTTCTGGAGTTGAGTATCCACGAGACGAATATAGAAACAATTCTTGGCGTGCAATCGAGGCACGAAAACTAGAGGCTAGTGCGGTTGAGGCGGCCAGTGGTGCTGTATTCCTCAGCGAGGTTTCGCGACAGCATTTTCAATCACTTGTAGAAACGATGCCGCCATCAGTTCTGGTTCCCAATTCGATTTCGGAAACAGACGCTGAGGAGTCTCGTCAAATTCTCCAGCAGATGTTGCAAGCAAAACAAGACGAAACGGTGACAGCAAGTGTGCGCAGTCTTCGTCGTAATGCCGCACGTCAGGAACTGGGCGGATTCGAGGAGTTCAACACGTGGGTCGGTTCGGTGTCGGCGATTGTCGACTATGAAGGATTCGAAACGCTTATTGAATCCCTGAAATATCTAGATGATGACGTTGCAGTCCTTCTTGTCGGCGGAGGTTCTGCGCGTGGACGTCTAGAGGAACTTGCGCGTTCGCTTGGGGTCTCGCACAGAGTCCGCTTTGCGGGAGTGCAGCCGTTTTCGGAAATCAACAAATGGTATGAGGCGTTGGATGCATTCGTCATTCCGAGGCGCGATCAGACTGTTTGTCGACGTGTGACACCCATTAAAGCTCAAAAAGCTATGGCGTTGGGTGTACCCGTTATTGCCAGCGACTTGCCCGCGCTGAGGGAGGTAACGGGGGGAAATGCGACCTATTTCACTGCCGGTGATGTCTTTAGGCTTTCAGAAGCAGTAGGTGAGTCAAAATCCCAAGACATTGCGCGTTCCATGAGGTGGATTCAAGGGCAAGTGTGGAAAGCATCAGTTGAACGGCTAATTAACTTCTACTAACGCTGAAAATTCACAGATACGGGTTGTGGTGGTGTGATAAGCTTCCCCCCAGAATTTCGTTCAAAAATCGGTCGAAAACAAATCTTTCGTATTCGAGAATGGACTAAGCACCTCCAGCATTCGGCTGGCATCTACATAAGTGGGAAGGCGAAAATGACCAAGACCGTAACTATCGTGGGCCAGGGCTACGTGGGGCTGCCGCTGGCTCAGGCAGCAGCACTCGCTGGCTGGAAGGTTAACGGCTTCGATATCTCTACCCGCGTGGTCCATAACCTCAACGCAGGCATTAGTCACATCGATGACCTGAGCGACCAAGACATCAAGGACATGCTGGCCGCAGGTTACGAGGCAACCACTGACGTGTCGGTTGTTTCCGGTAGCGACATGATTGTCATTTGTGTTCCCACGCCGTTGGGGACTGCTGGCGCTCCGGACTTGGGTCCGGTTGAAAGCGCAACGAAGTCGATCGCGCCGCACTTGACCACGGGCACCACCGTGGTCCTTGAGTCCACGACGTACCCGGGAACCACCGAGGAAGTTTGTGTTCCGCTCATTGAGTCCAACTCCGACCTGAAGGTCGGCGAGGACGTGTTCGTGGCCTTCAGCCCTGAGCGCGTGAACCCAGGCTCCAAGGATTTCGGCATCAAGAACACCCCGAAGCTTGTCGGTGGTGTTTCCCCGGAGGCGACCAAGCGCGCCGTCGCTTTCTACTCTGACTTCATCGATACGGTCGTTGAGATGAGTGGTGCCAAGGAAGCAGAGACCGCAAAGCTTCTTGAGAACACGTTCCGCCACGTCAACATTGCCTTGGTTAACGAGATGGCCAAGGTATGCCACGAGCTGGGCATTGACATCTGGGAAGTTATTCGTGGTGCTGCTACCAAGCCGTTCGGTTTTATGAAGTTCACCCCGGGAGCTGGCGTCGGTGGACACTGCATCCCGATTGACCCGAATTACCTCTCCTACGAGGTCCGCCGTCAGCTGGGATACCCGCTCCGCTTTGTTGAGCTGGCACAGGAGATCAATAGCTCCATGCCGATCTACGTTGTCGACCGCATTGCCGAGAAGCTGAACAACGAGCGTAAGGCGCTGAACGGTTCCAACGTTCTCGTTCTTGGCGTTACCTACAAGGCCGACATCGCTGATCAGCGCGAGTCGCCGGCACGACCGGTTGCCAAGGAGCTGCTGAAGCGCGGCGCAAACGTTACTTTCCACGACCCGCGCGTGTCCAAGTGGATTGTTCAGGACGGCGTGGAGCTCGAGTGCGTTGCCGACCTTGAGGCGGCTATCAAGGAAGCTGACGTCGTTGCTCTGCTGCAGAAGCACAGTGAGTACGACATCGCAATGATCGAGTCTAACGCCAAGGTCCTTCTTGACAGCCAGGGTAATGCCGCTGCTGCGGAGAACCGACTCTAGTTAGGTCGCACCCTCGTTGAATCTTGATCGAATCAAGTACCTTCCGCTCCGCTTGAGCCTGTGGTCTCGGGTTTTTGCCCGGCCTGGGGCGCAGGCGGAGTGTTTGCGTGCTGAAATGTATACCAGCCCCGTGCTCATGGTGAGTAGCAATGGCGGGGGACTGGGGCATTTGACCCGTCTGTGGGCCGTGGAACGCCGCCTTGATAAAGAAGTTGTTACTTATACCTTGTCTTCGGCGTATGACAAGCTTGGGAAGCCGAAGTCTCGCATGATCTATTTCCCTTCATACGGGACTATGGGTATGTACGGGCGAGTTTGGAACATCCTGCTTGCTGGCCATTTCGATGCTGTCGTCAAAGGATTGAGGCCACAGCGCATCGTCTTCGATGGGACGAGTGTATATCCCGGAATTATTGCGGTGGCTCAAAAATATGGTGTTCCTGTTACCTGGATTCAGCGTGGGTGCTGGAAGCCAGATGCAGATGCGCGTTCCAAGCAGCGTCGCTCCGCAAACCGATTTGCTGACCAAGTTATCTTGCCTGGCGATTACGGTTGCGAGGAGTCCGTAAACGTCGGTTTGCCACCCGTGACCGTTGGCCCGATTGTTTTGTCTGATGGCCACGAACTCTTCGATCGTGATGCTGCACGGACCATGTTAGGTTTGCCTCTGGATAAGAAGGCATTTCTTATCCAGCTCGGGGGCTCAACTATTGGTGACCTAAACGAGTTGCTCGACGAAGTCCTTGATGCGATTAAGAGTCTTGGTGACGACTGGATTCCCGTTTTTGTACGCAACCCACTGGCAACCGTTGAACCGGGTAGGGAAGTTTATGAGATTTCCGGTTATCCGCTAGCTCGTTACTACAACGCGTTCGATGCCGCGATTTTCCCTGCTGGCTATAACACCAGCCAGGAATGCGTCCAGTTCGGGTTGCCGGCCGTGCTTGTTCCGAACAATGCGACCGTGACTGACGATCAGAATCGTCGAGCCCGGACGATGGCAGATCGTGGTATTGCTCTTTGTGCGGAGTCAGTGCCCGAGCTGCGTGAGGCAATCAATATGCTGGGTAACGAAGAGCTTCGGGCAAAGATTAAGCAGTCTGCGAAGACGGTCCTTCGCCCAAACGGTGCGGTTGAAGCTGCTGCAGCAATCGCGGCGCTCCTGTAGCTGGCGTGTCAGCGCTTTTGGCTGAGATGAGTCGGCGCGAAGAGAAAACGAGAAAGGTGAGTGTAGTGGCCGATTTTGACCTTTGCGTCATGGGGCTCGGATATGTGGGGCTCCCGACCGCAGCGATTTTCGCGCACGAGGGCCTTTCAGTGCTTGGTGTGGACGTCAGCGAGCAGCGATTGGACATCATTCGCAGTGGGCACTCCGACGATGCAGAACCAGGCCTCAATGAGTTCGTTCAAGAATCCTTGACTGCGGGCCGCTTGCAGCTTGCCGTCGCACCATCGACTGCTGATGTCTTCATCATTGCTGTGCCAACGCCGGTTACTCCAGAACAAGGCTACGACAATACCCACGTGTTGTCCGCAGCAAAGGCGATTGCCCCGTATCTGGTTCCTGGAGGACTGGTGGTCCTAGAATCCACGATTCCGCCGGGCGCCACCGAGGGGCTTGCCGATGCTGTGAAGCAGCAGCGCTCCAGGTTGGGTCTCGATCCCGAGATCGGCCTAAAGTACGCGCATTGTCCTGAGCGAGTGTTGCCAGGAAACGTCCTCCACGAGCTTTATCACAATGATCGAGTGGTTGGCGGAATTGATGATGCATCCACAGTTGCTGCGGAGGAGCTCTATTCGCGTTTTTGCAAGGGGGACATCCTTAAGACAACTGTTCGTACCGCCGAATTGACGAAGGTCGTCGAAAACTCATACCGCGACGTAAACATTGCTTTCGCGAATGAGATCTCGATGGTTGCTGCGAAGATGGGGGTTGATGAGACTGAACTAGTTCGGCTCGCTAACCAGCACCCGCGAGTCAATATCCTCACTCCTGGGATCGGCGTGGGTGGCCACTGTATTTCCGTAGATCCGTGGTTTGTCATCAGCGCCTTTCCTGACGATACGGCTCTCCTGCGGACGGCCCGTGAAGTGAATGAGTCGAAGACTCAGTGGGCCGTTGCACGTCTGAGCCGGGCTATTGTAGAGAGGCGAGCTTCGAAGGTCGCGCTAATGGGGCTCGCGTACAAGCCGAATATCGGTGATTTGCGGAATTCGCCAGCGCTTAAGGCGTCCGAGGCTTTAGCTATGACTTTTCCTGATGTTGAGTTTCAAGTGTTGGAACCGCACATTACGGGACTTGAGGGAGCTGCTCACCGCCTCGGCAACATGCCAAATGTCCATTTCTCCAGTGGATTGGACGGAATCGGCTACGTTGATTGTGCGATTCGGTTGGTTCGCCATCAAGTATTTGACGATCTCAGCCTTGAGAAGTGGAAAGTTGAGTTGCTCGAATATGACGGCACGTTGAGTCGCGAATAGCAAGTTCTGCAAGCGAATTTTCCCGGCGTCTGCTGAGATATTCCACTACGGTGAAACTCGATCATTCTTGATGTGTCACGTGAGATTAGCCGCCAGAAGAACGGTCGGCATTTGAGTCCTTAGATTTTGAGTTGGATGGGCGAGATGAACGAATACAGGGCACCACGCATTAACGAACCCCAGGGCTCTCAGTGGGCTGTGAAGGCCGAACCTGAGGTGCTTCTTTCCGGAGTTGAGCTACAAGGCACCAGCTTCTTCGGTTTTGCCTCGACGATGAATAAGGGCCTCGTGAGGTCATATGTGGAGGTGGGTCGTTACTGCAGCATCGGCCGTGGCGTAACCCTGGGTTTGGGGTTTTACGACTCTAAGCTTCCCTCGACCTCGGCGTTCTTTTCGTGGCCAGCAGTCAGCTCAACCATGCGTTGGGCGGCGGAGAAGCCCAAGCGGCGAGTCATCGTCGGGCATGATGTCAGGATCGGTGATGGCGTCCGAATTGAGTCAGGAGTGACGATTGGAACCGGAGCAATCATCGCCGCCGGTGCCGTAGTTGAGGAAGATGTGCCACCCTACGCCATTGTCAGTGGAACGCCGGCGAAAATATGCGGGTGGCGGTTCGCTGAAGACGAAAGGAAGCTTCTCTTGGAGTCCGAATGGTGGACCTGTGAGCCCTCGGAGCTGCAGAAGTATATGTGTCCGGATCCATTGGACTTTGTCACGAAGCTCAACGTCGCGTCGCCCCCTCGCTATCAAAGCACTACTCAGGACATCTTCTCGGAAAGATAGTCAGCAATGGTGAATGGCGGGTGAACTCTTAAGAGTTTTCCACTCGTTCTGTCAGCAATATAAAAAATCACGTCGTCAGTTTCGATAGTCTTATGTTCAAACTGACAGAAAGGACCCGAGTTGGGTACTCAAGAGACAATAAGCTTGAAGTCCGTCAACGGAAACCTTCTCGTTACCGGTTTCAAGGACGAGTACATCTTCGAGCAAATCCGCAAGACCGGGCGCTTTTATGAGCTTGATCTTTTGCAGCGGACTGCAGAGAACTCCTCCCACTTGGATGGAATTGTTGTCGATGCCGGCGCAAACCTCGGCAATCATTCTCTGTACTTCTCGTCTGTTCCCGGCCGCGATGTCGTGTCGTTCGAACCGGAGACCGCAAATTTCGCGCTCCTGAAGCGTAATATTGCGGAAAACAACCTAGAGTCCAAGGTCGAAGTTCACAACTGCGCGCTGTGGGACTCCGAGGGATTTGTTAACCTCAACCAGGCAGTCGAGGGTAATAACGGCACATTCAAGGCTTCCGAGTCGGACTCAGGTATTCCGCGCACCACGATTGACAATGTCGTCCGCGGTCGCCAGGTCGCGGTTATCAAGATTGACGTAGAGGGCGCCGAGGCAAAGGTCCTCGGGGGCGCGGCGGAGACCATTAAGCACAGCCATCCGCTGATCGTCGTTGAATCTCACACGACGGAAATCAAGTCGGAAATCTCAGCCTTCCTGGAGCCGTTGGGATACACCTGCGTTGCTATTGCAGGCGCTTCCGACAATTACTTTTGGCTCCACCGCGATATCAACTTGGACTTCACCGACCAGGCGGCGACCCGGGTCAATGCTGAAGGGCATCGTCGCGCTGAGCGGTTCTTCAAAGAATTCCGTGGTCAACAGAAGAAGACCATTGACTCCATTCAAAGCGTAGGCCGTAACGTCGAAGGCATTTCTAAGAAGCTCACCGAGTTGGAAAAGACCTTGGCTACTGCGCAGGAGATTACTCAGCGGGCGAATGCCGCAGGCGAAACCTCAGGTACTGCGCAGGCCCAGCTTATCGATGCCCCGGCAAATCTCCACGAGAGCATCGCTGAGCTCAAGTCTCTCGTTGCTCAGCCACAGCAGGCCGATCTTTCCGCAATTGAAGGTGTCCGCGAACGGCTTGAAACGCTGGGCAAGTCCCTACGAGACTCCCATGCCTTCGAGTCCGTGAAGTCGCAGCAGAAGTACGACGAATTGCTCGCTATTCAAGAGAAGCTTATGGCTTCGGTTTCTCGTCTCCAGCAGGACATTGTCAAGCTCGAGCAGACGTCTATCCCGGCCGTCGTGTCGAAGATAGCACCGACTGTCGAGCAGCACGTTTCATCTTCCATGAACGAGCACCGTTTGCGTCTCGACGGTGTTTCTGCTGAGACAACGACGGCACTAGATACTTTCCGCAATTCGATTGCGCGAGAACTCAACGTGTCCTCTGGCTCGCTGGACCTGCTTTCCGAGCGAGTCGTTGGCTTGTCCTCGCGCGTCGATGAGGTTGTTAGGTACTTCCAGGCCCGCGATTTTGATGATTTCGCCCGCAAGATCGAAGAGGGAACGGCAGAAAAGCTTCAGAAGCTGGAGAATATGCTGGCTGAGCTGCAAAAGAGTGTCGAGACTCAGTCCCAGAATAGTGTTGTCGAGTCTGTTGAGAAGCTGCTTGAGGACCATGCGGCAGAGATCAGCTCGCTGATTGAAAAGCAGCCGCCGGCATCCTTCGCGGAGTCCATTGAGGAGGAGTTCTCGCAGCACAAGTGGCTCAACGACGATGACGCTGAGCTGGGCACGAAGTTCGCCAAGCTGCTCATCGCGTACGAGGCGATGGCAAAGCGATTGGAGGCGCTTGCGCCGCACCGTTGGAACGCCAAGATGCTCTTGGACGGCCTTCACAAACAGCTCGACATCGTTGAAGCGGATCTGCCCGCACCAGAGGTCACGGTTCAGGAACCGGCTCAGGTGGTTGTCGAAGGTGGTTTCCGGGAGGCCGCTGCGCCGGGTTTCTTGGACCGACCCAAGTACGACCCGATCCGCATTGGTATCGCGAGTATGGCAGGCCGAGAGGAGGGGCTCCGACAGGTCGTCGAGATTCTGTCCCCGCAGGCTGACGAGATTTTCGTCTACCTCAATGACATGGACTCGGTGCCGGACATTCTTCCGAAGCGTCCTAACGTTCGCTACTTCCTTGGGCCGGACACCGGCGACCGCGGCAAGTTCAAGTTCATGGAAGGTTTCGAAGGCTACTACCTGACATGTGATGACGACATTGCCTACGCGCCGTTCCACGTGCAGTCCATTATCGACGGAATCGAGCGCTATGAACGCAAGGCTGTGGTTGGCTGGCACGGTTCCATCTTCAAGCCGGACTTCCAGGAGTTCTACAACGCGAAGTACCGCCAGGTGCTCTCGTTCCGATTCCTGCGCGGCAAGGATACTCCCGTACACCTGCTGGGCACTGGCGTGTGTGGCTTCCACACGTCGACGCTGAACGTCGATTACGACGAGTTCATCTACCCGAACATGGCGGACGCGTTCTTGGCGATCGCCGCGAAGCGTCAGTCTGTTCCGATGGTTGTCCTGGCTCACGGTAAGGACTGGGCTACCCCGATCGACGTCGGCCCGTCTATCTCCAGCGTTTCTTTGAAGCGCGACAAGGACACCACCAAAACGCTGGATGTCGCGACTACCGTGACCAACTTGGTTAAGGCTGAGATGCCTTGGGAGATTCTTGAGCCGACCCCGGTTTACGAGCGTAAGCCGATGCAGCTGGTATTCATCGGTCGTACTGATAAGGAACGTTGGAAGAAGGGCGGCATCCTCAAGTCTGCTCACCTTACTCGCGACATGCTCGAGCGTTTCAATGTTACGACCATCCTCGAGGACATTGAGACTGGCGATCCGAAGGATCTCCACGGAGCGGATCCCGAAATTGTCATGATCTACGTCGGCGATCCTGAGCGTCCAGATTTCAAGGACGTTGAGGTGCTCATCGCGCATCACGCCAAGAAGGGCCGCCACGTCGTCGTTAACCTCTCATATAACGCTATCCCGAGCCGTTCTGAGTTCATCGTCCAGAAGATGAAGGAGTTGCGTTCCCGATTGGGCAATCGCATTTGGCTCATGGTCTTCACGGAAGCGATGCTGTCTTCCGCTGACCTCGCGGAAATTCGCGATTGGCTTGTGGTCATTCCGAAGACCATTTCCTTGCCGGACGAGCCGGTGGCCAGCTTCGGTCGTTCTGAAGGCATCTTCATCGGCGACATCGCAAAGCTCAGCAATGACGGACTCCTGGGATTCCCCGGCAAGGAGTGGGTTGCCGCTATTCGTCGCGCGCTGCCAAACGTTCCGATCTATGCCGTTCAGCAGTACAAGCCGAAGGACAAGATTGACTTCGGAATCGACGAGATTTGGCCGTTCATGCGTGGCGACGAGTTCGCCCGAAATGTCGGCAAGGTTCGCGTCATGATCTCCACGGTCAAGTACGCCACCTTTGAGATGGTTCCGCTTGAGGTTGCCTCGCTAGGCGTCCCCGTCATTTACCCGGAGATGCCTCAGTCGCTGGGCGAATATCTTGGCCTCAGCGGTTTCTCTGTGCGCTCTCCTGAGCAGCTCGAGCGCATTCTCCCGGTCCTTTACCATGACCCCATTGTGTGGAGGAGCCAGAGCCAAGCTGGTATCGAGCGTGCATGGAGCTCCGAGCTCAACCGCCTCGCTGGCCAGACTTACCTGCGTCTCATCGACCTCGTCGGAAGGAAGAACTAATGCAGTCTCTGAAGAAGTCCAAGGTAACGCAGGCCTTATTTGCGTTGGTATTCCTCGGCGCCGTCCTCTCTGGTGCCGCGTGGTACGCCGGCGTGGAATGGCTGGGCCTATTTTTCGCTGTCCTTACCATCGGTGACGCTGCTGCAATCGTTTACTGGCGTTTGCGAGTTGCACTGATGCAGCAATCTAGGCGACTGGTCGATTTGAGGGAAAGCCACAGCCAACTCCATGGCCGTGTTAACAAGCAACTTAATTCTGTGAGCTCCTCAATTCGAGGGCAGCTCAAGACCGTGGATAAGCAGCTCGGTTTACTAGCTGACACGAAGGGGACTGGAGCGAGCGGTTCAGTAGATCTTTCTGAATTGCGGGACGATGTTGTCGCGATTCAAGAGCAACTGCGTGGTCAACAAGCGCTACTTCAGGAAATTATCGTTTCCTTGGATCTGAAGAAGGGCTAGAGCTCCCAAGAAGGGGGCACCAGGACATTTTTGTGCCCCCTTTGCATTCACCTAGATGAAGGCGATTTTCGGATTCGAGTAGGCTGCCCTGCAATCATCAATGATGCTAGCGGCTTCCTTCTCGTTGTCTTGCGCCCTCAGATAGGCCCATCTTGCGTAGAGATTCGAGATTTCTGCTGGGTCTCCATCAGCAATGATTTCTCCCAGGTGGAGCCAAATGGCGCGGTTGCAATGTTCCTGAATCATTCCTGGCGAGTGGGACACGAGGAAAACCGTGCCGGCGCCATCCAGGACTTCTTTCATTCGGTCTGATGCTCGCTTGACGAACGTTGCGTCTCCAGCTCCAAGGGCCTCATCAGAAATGAGGATTTCCGGTACTACGGCAGTTGCAATTGCGAATTTCAAACGGGAATTCATTCCGGCCGAGTAGGTATTCATGGGGCGGTAAATTGCGTCTCCCAAGAGCGTGAATTCTACGATCTGAGGGAATATCTCATCGATCTCCTCTTTTGAAAGACCCATAGACAAAAGGCCCAACTCAATATTTCTCGCACCCGACAAGTGAGCCTGCAGAGCAGCTGAAATTCCCAGGAGAACTGGACGTGACCGGACGAGAATATTTCCGTTGGTTGGGGATTCACCACCGGAGATGATTCTCAACAAAGTAGATTTTCCAGAACCATTTTGACCGAGAAATCCGATGCTGTCTCCTGCATATGCTGCGAAAGTGACGCCCTTTAACGCATTGACTTCAACTTTGCGGTTGAACATCCCGCTAAGGCCGTTTGGGGAATCTGAACTCTTTCCGCTGGACTTATACACCTTGGTAACATTGTCGACGACGACGTTTGCCTTGGCACCGTCAATATTGCCCATCAAGTTAGAAAATTGAGACATAGCGTTCTTCGGCCTCCCAGAAATAGACCAAGCCAACCACAAATGTTCCGATACTCCACGCCAGAAGCATTCCCCAGACAGCAGCCGAAGGGACCGTGTCATAAATGGTTACGTCTCGAATGGCCTTGACAAATTGGTATGCAGGATTGATGGTAATTGCCTTGTACACAAATGGGTGATGGATAAACCGTTCGGCGGAAAAGAAAATTCCTGATCCGTAGAGCCAGAACCTTGATAAGAAGTTCAGCGCTACACGGAAGTCCGGAATAAAAGCGCAAATTCTCGCGGAAATCAACATTAACCCAACTCCAAAGACATGGAGCATCAGAACCAGGAGCGGAAGAAAAACAATTGTCCAACTAATTGGCTTCTGCCATTGGGTGCAAAGTGCAAAAATTACGCCGACGATAGCCGATGGCAAGAAGTCATAGAGTCTGAATTGAGACTGCGAAAAGACAATCGAAGCCTTCGGAAAATGGAATGAGGACATCATTGCGCGGTTTGCACGAACTAGTCCAGGTCCTCCCAATAGGCACCTATTTAGGTGAGAAAAATAGGTAATTCCGAGAACCAGATAGCCGATGTAGTTGTCGATGCCCCTTGACGCGGAGAAAAGGAAACCGAACAGCAAACCGTACATCGCTGCGTTCATCAAAGGCTCTAGGATGACCCAAGTGGCACCCAGAATATAGTCACGGCTTCCTTGGAAAGCCCTTGCTTTAGCATCTGCCAAGATGTAGGCGCGACGTCCGTAGAGCTGGCGCAAATATTCGAAAAAATTTGGTCTCGCGTCTAGAGTCGAGAGCCCAGTGCGATCAATGACGAGGATTGGGCGCGTGACACCCTGAGCCGAGCTGGATCCGACGTCTTGATCATTGATTTCGCTATCCACCTGATCGCTCACGTGCAGCTCCTGTCTCTACTGTCATTTCGCGGCTGGGTACCGTAGGTAACAAGCTTAACAATTCCTCGGGGCAACTTGCACAAAGCATGGCGATTGCATCGCGAGGCCAAATTCGCGGGACCCGGCCTTTCTGCTGGTCTTGGGCATCAGTTGCGATAAAGCTTTGTGCAAGATAAGGATTTCTCCAACACTTACTTCTAGCAATAGGTCGGGGGCCGTCAATAGTCTTATTAAGAATCTCCAGAAATGAATCTTCTGCCAGCATTGCATTCGAAGCGGTATTATGGAAAACCTGTTGTCGATTTTTGGCGATTTTGTTTTCAGGAATTGCGGAGGACAGCTGTCTTAGGTGGCAATGGAGCTGCAAAGTGAGGCAGTTGGTTCGCAATCTTAGAGAGGAAAGACTGTGCTTAAGCTCATCATTTGGGATCTTGACGATACCCTCTGGAACGGGACCCTTGCCGAAGGGGACGAAGTTACGTTGATTCAGTCTCGAGTCGATGTGATTAAGCAACTGAACGCTCAGGGAGTCGTGAACTCAATTTGTTCTAAGAACGACTTCGAAAAAGCAAAGGCAAAGCTTGAAGAGTTCGGAATCTGGAACGAGTTTGTTTTCCCGGAGATTGCCTTTGAACCAAAGGGAGCAATCGTCAATCGAATCGTGACGGACATGCAGCTCCGCTTCCCAGACGTGGTATTCGCCGATGACAACGTGATGAACCTCGAAGAAGTGAAGCACTTCTGTGAGGGAATCCAAGTGCAGGATTCTACGCGTCCGGAATTTGACGAATTCCTAAAGAATGCGGTTGAAGAAACTAAGGGCGGTAAGTCCCGCGTCGAGCGCTACCGAATTCTGGAGCAGAAACGTGCTGATCGTCAGGATATCGGTGGTTCAAACGAGGAATTCTTGAAGCAATCCAATATCCGAGTCGCCTTTGTTCGGTTGGCGGATAATCTCGACCATGCTCATCGAATTGAAGAACTCATCAACCGCACCAATCAGTTGAACTTCCTGAAGTCGCGCGTGCCAGAAGGCTCGATGCAAGAACATGTCATTGCTTCGACAGAGAACAACACGGTTTCTGTATTCGTATGGGATAACTACGGATATTACGGCCTTGTGGGGTTCGGCTCGTTTTCCCGAAACCGCCAGTTGAATCACTTCACTTTTTCCTGCCGCACGATGAACATGGGCATCGAGAATGCTCTTGCGGACCAGCTTAAGCAGCTGTCGGGTAAGGCACCGCTCGAATTGCCAGTTGAGCCGGTGACGCCTGAGTGGATCACGGTGGTTCCGGTCGATAGCGAAGAAGCACAGGACGCAATCCGACGATCGTCCGATGAAGCGCCGGAGGACGCCGCAATTCGCGTGATGGCTAATTGCCAATCGGCTGCGATTTCGCATTATATGAATCTCGATGAAGCGGTCGATTACGATAACTGGCCTCGCACTTTCATGTTGAGCAAACTTGCCAACTTTGATGAGATGGTCGGAAAGTGGCGTCCGGTAATGGTCTACGGTGCGTTTGTTGACTACATCTCTCAGTACTGGCGTCACGATATTCTTCCCGATCCAGAGACCTTTGAGGCGGCCGCTCGAAAGTTTGTTGAAGAGGCCGAACGCCAAGGATCCAAGGTAATTTTGTTGCTGCCGACTGAGAATTTCACGAACATTGACGAAGCCGTCGGTCGTGCTCCTGACCAGTTCAAGTGGAAGAACGATATCTGGCGAAAGCTAGCAGGTGAGTCGACGAATTTGCGTGTCATTGAACTCTGTGAAGTTCCCGGTGCTGAGAAAACCTCGGATCCGCGTCACTTCGGGCGTGAACAACTTATTGATATCGCAGCGAAGGTGAATCGCACGTTGGAAGAGCTGTAGCGTGGGAAGCTGCTCGTTTCTACGATTGCGTAGAGACGAGCAGCTTTTTCTTTGGGCGTGAAATCTGATTCGATCGGATTTCAAGAGGAACTCCGAGTGAATTTCACTGTGCTTCAGCTTATTGTGCGGCTAACATATTGATATGCCTCAAATCGAAATCGGTAAGCTTCTTCCGGTCCTAAATGAATTTAGAATTTTCTTGATGGGCCCTGGGGTTAATTCTATTGCGGAAAATGGTCGCAATGCCCCTGCCAGGGTCGCATATTCGGATGATTTGATTCTGGAACCATATTCGGCATTTTTTGCTGGGGGCCGGAATTACTTGCACACGATGGGCGCTTTTTCCTACACGTTTGGAACTGGAATGCCCAACTTGATTGAAATCGGTCGCTATTGTTCGATTGCTGAGGGGCTGAAAGTGATGGGGAATAGCCACCCTCACCATTGGGCGTCGACTTCTACTGCTTTCTATACGCACGGAACGGTGATGCGGCAGTACATGACGGACACCGGGGAGCATATCGTTCGTCATGGATACGTTCCGCCGGCACCCAAAACAATTGTTGGCAATGATGTCTGGATTGGCGCAAACGTGACGCTTGCACGTGGCATTACGATCGGGGATGGCTCTGTTATTGCATCGAATGCAGTGGTAACAAAGGATATTCCGCCCTATTCGGTTGTCGGTGGGGTCCCTGCAAAGGTAATCAAGTCGCGCTTCGATGCTGATATCGTTGATTCTCTCGTTGTCTCACAGTGGTGGCAATATGATCCCGCGACGATATCGAAGCTTCCTGTCGAGAAACCCGAAGAGTTTGTGAGAGAGATCCAAAATGGAGCACTTTCCTCTATTCCGAAATGGAACCCGCCCATTCTAACTGCACAAATTCTTAATGAAAATCTGGGCGGTTTCAAGTGGTGGATGCATCACTTGAATAGTTCTTGTATCTTCTCTTCTGGTTTATACCAGTTGAGGACTTTTCTGGGGCGCCCGTTGAGAAGGTCTTGAATGTGTTGGACATCCTTGTCAGTCAGGGTACTAAAGTCGCTTCCTTTAGGTAGGCAGTTGTGATGTCTAGTGGCTTTTGGACGTTTACCGCCGGAGTTCAGAGAAACCTCTGTGTAACAGGACAAATTGATGTTACGGTCAGCATATGGTAGCCTGCAACCTATCAACCCCAGCCGTTGACCCTCCAGCGATAAGGAGAGTGCCGATGACTGGGGTTATCTTATAATTATAAATAGTCAAACGACTGCGTGGTGAATGTGGCTATGGATAAGAAAGATCGTAGGGCTTCTCGGCCGCCGTTGAGGGAAATTACCACTGCTATCCTAGTGGACGGGGGATTTTATCGTAAGCGTGCAGCAACGTTGTTCGGTCATAAAAACGCGGAGGATCGCGCCAATGAGCTTGTAAAATACTGCCATAGACATATACGAGCCTCTCGCTCTGGCCTCTATAGGATTTACTACTATGATTGTCCGCCGTCTCAACGAGTAGTGTTTCACCCACTTACGCAACAGCAAGTTAATCTCGGGAAAAGTAGCTTATTTGAGTGGACCAACGACTTCTTCGCAGCCCTCATTAAGAAGCGAAAAGTCGCTATGCGGCGAGGTGAGCCACTCGAGACTCAAGGTGGATATACCCTAAGGGAGGATGCTGTCAAGAAACTATGTCGGGGTTCAATAGGCGTAGACGATCTGACTGAAAAGGATTTCGTTCTCGGCATTTCTCAAAAAGGAGTTGATATGCGGCTTGGGCTGGACATTGCATCTCTTGCCGAGCAGGGAAAAGTCAATCAGATCGTCATGATTTCGGGAGACAGTGACTTCGTCCCAGCGGCAAAACATGCCCGTCGGTCGGGAATAGATTTTATTCTAGATCCGATGTGGTCGCCGATTACTGATAGTCTCAGTGAACATATCGATGGAATTAGAGAATGCGTTCGGAATCCTCCAATGAACAAAACAGATCCCCTGCACGTCAATAATCTTGGCATGGATAATGCTGAGGCGGAAGATGAAGAGGAACTGTAGCGAGTTGCGCCGTTCCTATCATGTGACTCCAAAAAGGGAACGATGGAAAGGCCTTTTGCTTTCTGTTGGCATTTCTTCAAGCGGCCATCGGAGCCCGCTTGAAATCTTAAAGATTGAAGTTGCGAAAACTCCTAGTACTTAACCCACTAGGGGCCCTACATGTTATGGTGACCCGCTGAACCCGTCGTTTTCTACCTCACTCCGCTACGCACCCCCGAAACCGGAAGAGCCGTTAAAACCTAGGCGCGCCTTCAAGTCGATCTGCAAACGCCGTAATAGTGATAGGGGAAGTAATGGCGAATCAAATGACATCCGCATAGATGCGAGGTGTATGTCTGTGGAGGTTTGGGGGCTCATCACTTATAAAGGCAGGCGCCGCATCGTTACTTCAGGCTGATCCCCTCTGGTCCCCTTCTATTTCAACGTTGACCATGAAGTACCGTGAGTGAGACTTTTTCAGAGTCACTGGGAAGGCGCGGAAATGTGAGCAATTTCAGTATCTGGATCGTTAATTTCAGCTTCGCGGCGGAGGCGATTTTTAATCGCTTGAGTCGGTTCTTCAAAGTGTTCTATGAGGGACTCCCCGGTCTTACGATTATGAGTGATTAAAAACTCAGTCATTGTGTGGCTCGATTCAACTGACGGTCCGTCAAGGACATCTGCTGATCACCGCAGTGCTGTACAGTGGTGTTATTACTTTAAAAGTTGTTTGTCTAACGGGCATGCTCCACACATGGGGACCAGTTATGTGCAGCCCCTATCGGTTAAACATGGGGACAGCTCTAACCGTTGCTGCGAGTGAATCCCTGCTTTGCAATGGTGGAGCTTCTCTTTCTGAAGGCTGCGGCGAGAGCAGGGACGTTGGCATCGAGAAAGTCGTGCACGGTGGCGGAGATGCTCTCCTTGTCATCGGCATCGCGAGTGACTCGGCCAACCTGCTGAATGACCACGCCCCGGAAACTAACTGGGGCGGCCAGCACAAGAGTATCCAGTGCAGGAAGATCTATGCCTTCGCCAGCCACTTGGGACATGGCTAAAAGGACGAAATGCGGTGTTGCGGCCAGCTGCTCACGGACTGCTTGCCTTTCGCTTGCCTTTTGTCCGCCGTGGAGTTGGAGGACAGGGAAGGGGGCGTCGGTAAGCAAGGCGTTGAGGGCAGTGAGGTGTTCGCGTCGTTTCACCAGGACGAGGACCGTGTGCTTATCCTGCGCTGCTTGTGTGATGACATCGGCGATGAGACGGTTGCGGTCCTCATCCGCCGCCAGAGCGGTGTCGAGGTCGGGCCAGAACAGGTAAGGGGAGTCGTACGTGAACTCTGTGTTGTGGACTACGTAGTCGCGGCGTCCGGGGCGTTCGAGCTCGACGGTATGGCGGATAGGGCCGCAAATGAGGGGAAGCAGCTTATCAAGACCGTCGGAGCGGTAAGGCGTCGCGGTCATTCCGAGCATAAAGCGAACGTTGAGGTGTGCGAGGACGTTGGTTAAACCCGCAGCGCCGACTCGGTGGCATTCGTCAACGATGATGTGGCCGTAGCCGGAGAGAAAGTCAGTCTTGGAATCATTGCGGCTGATGGACTGAGCTGTGACAATGTCTATCTCCCCGCTGAGCTTCTTCTTGGTGCCCGA
Source organism: Corynebacterium sp. HMSC077D03 (assembly GCF_001808545.1). Taxonomy (NCBI): domain Bacteria; kingdom Bacillati; phylum Actinomycetota; class Actinomycetes; order Mycobacteriales; family Corynebacteriaceae; genus Corynebacterium; species Corynebacterium sp. HMSC077D03. Next base: position 70,764 of record NZ_KV793698.1, on the reverse strand, counting down.
GTATTGCCCAACCTGAACTTCCGGGAGGAACCGTTTGAGGGCTTGGCGCCATTGGGGAGCTAGCTCCCTCGATGGAACTATCACTGCGGTGGGGACCGAACGCTGGGCGATGATTGCACACGCCATGACGGTCTTTCCGGTGCCAGGAGGGGCAATGAGCATTCCAGACTTGTGCTTGAGTATCTGTTTGACGGCCGAATGCTGGTAGGAACGTAGTTCGCCGGCAAATGACGCATCGATGCGCCGGGGCTTAGGCGTATGGCCACGACGTGTGACGGTATATCCGGCAGTCTTCAAGATGTCGAGGACGTCATCGAGCGTGCCGCGGTCGAGTGTGAGGACTTGGTCCTTCTCATCAAAGCGCACGATGATCCGTGGAGTTCCGAAAGTGGAGAAACGCTGGGCCTGTTTTATATAAAACTGCGGGTTGGCAATAGCGCCTAGGTGCCGCAGGGCTGTACGAGTGGTGGCATCGACGCCTGATAAATCGACGTGGACATGTGAATCGTGCGTGACGTGGACTTTTCCCGAGGCCTTGAGCTTCTTTAGCTCTGCGCGGGTGGGTGCCTGGGGAAGGGATGTCTCGGGATCGGGCTGAAGCGCAGCGTATATTCTCTTGAGCTCGGAAAGCGTTGACTTCTTCGTTCTTGCCAAAGCTTCGAATTGGTCTGGCAATGGATGAAAATCACTGTCGACGAAGACTGTTGTGCCTTCGGAGCGATGGTGGCCTGCTAATGGGAGGGCAATCAGATTTCCGAAGCCACGGCCTTTCGCCGGCAGTGTGTCTTGGGAAGGAAAGAACCGGTCGAAACTGGAGAAGTAGGAATCCGGGCTAGCCTTGGCAAGAAGCCCGATGCCTACGGAACGAGCCAGGCCGGCGGGAATAGGTTCGTCGAAGAATACCCAGACATGAGCTCCGTTCCCAGAGCGCGATACTTCTATGAGTGGATCGAGGCCGTGGTTCTTGCATTCTTCGGCGTAGGCACGGGCGGCTTGCTTGAAGTCGTCATCGTCGAAATCGCAGACCAACAGCCGGCAACTGTCATCTGTACACAGCGGATAAAGCCCAACGTGGAAGCGGTTGTCTCGGCGTAAATGTCCTTCGATCACCTTTGACGTCAGAGGCTTCAGGTCGGGATTTCTTCGGTCATAGTAGCCATTGCTAGCCGGGTACCAAGCCTTCTTTCCCGCAGCATTTTCAGCCACTGCGTAGACGTCTGTCCTCCCCGTGAAGTAATCCATGAAGAGCGCAATCTTTTCTTCCGGTGAGCGTTTATCAGAGTGAACGTTCGCCGGCGGCGGTGTGCCTGCAGCACTAGGCTGCGAAGGAGCATGACCGAGGGCCTGCAGTAGTTGGGCTATCTGAGACTCCAATTCGCTAACGCGAGTTTCAAGTGCTTGGAGGCGTTTCTGTTCAGTCATGGTGCGTGTTCCTTGTGCGTCGGAACTAGTTTATCGGACGGTGTGCGGCTAAGAGCCTTGTCGGCTTGGTGTTGTATTGCTTAGAATAAGCGCACGACGAGCCGGCTACCGAAACGTTGTCGCCTGGAACCGCGAAGGCTCCAGAGCTCTTTCTAGGGGTCTTTGACCTAGGGAGTTCTCTTCGTGTTTAAGCACAGATGCTGAGAGCGCATCTACCCGTTGGCGGGAGGCGTCCCCAAGCGCCCGCTCTCTTTATGAGTTGCCCGTGACGAGCTCCTTGAGTGCGTCGAGAGCCTCCCGCGAGGCGGTACCGTAGCGCTCGCGCAGGAAGTGATGGGTGGCGTCGGGGTTGTCCAGTGACAAGTCTGTGCCGCTGAGGTTGTGCAGTTCCGATTCGCCGGCATCGGTTTTCTCCACGGACCAGAAGCTCTCGGGGCGCAGGCCCAGCTCGCCGGCACGTTCGAGGGCGCTAAAGGCGTGGGAGGCAAAGATGAGCTGCGCGCCGTTGACGTTGATGCTGGGCTCGCGGAAGGCGTGGATGATGAAGTCGAGAAGCGCTGGGCGCAGGGCGGAATCCAGCTCGTCGGCAACCAGGATCCCGCCGCGGCGCAGGGTGTCCAGCACTAGGGGAGCAGTGGCCATCCAGTTCTGCGTGCCACCAGATTCATCGGTCAGCTTCAGAGAGTAGTAGGAGTCACCAACTTTGTGCTCCACGATGATGGCGTGCAACAGGGATTCAATCTCTGTATCGGAGTAGGCGCTGAACTCGTCGGGTCGGCGGATGTTGCCGCTACTGCGGCTGAGCGCATCGATAACTGGGCGCATCTGGCGGAAGATGTGCTCCGGAATGCGGTCCTGGTTGAGGCGCACGGAGTGGATTCCGGCATCGGCTGCGCGAAGTAGGGCGGCAGCCTCATGCAGGTGCAGCTTGCCGGTGCGGATGAGTGCGGTGATGCGGGAAGCGGTGCTCATTGAGGCATGCCCGTGCGGCAGGTAGGCCACGTCGTGCACCAAGGCGCGGGCTAGTGGGGCGAGCACAGGGTGCTCATCGCGCAGGCCAACGGAGAGGATCAGCTCGGTGTCTCCGACGGGGCCGAGCTTGGCTACATCCCCCTTGCCCATAAAGGACTTAGTCCACTGCACTTCCTCACCGCGGGTGCGCACGAAGCAGGGGCTCCAGCGGGTTGAGGGCACGCGGCTGAGCCACTCGGCATGCACGCCGGTAAAGCTCCACTGGAAGCCATAGAGATAGCGCACACCATCAAGCGCAAACTTCAGCTCAAAAGTACTGGGCAGGCGCTGCGTCTTGGGATTGAGGCGGTACGGGGCGTGGGGGAGTTGGTTGGGTGGTGCGTCGGCAAGCCAGGCGGTGGCAGAGGATTCGATGGCAAGAAGTGCGAAGGCTAGGGCGTTGAGGACGCTGCTCTTTCCAGAGGCGGTGGGGCCGATGAGAACGGTGATGGGGTCGCTGACCTGCTCCCAACCTTCCTCCGGCGCGGTGGAGTGCTGCCAATGGTGGTACAGGGAGAGTGTTTGCGTGGCGCGGATGCTGCGGAAGTTGGACACGCTAAAGGAAAGGAGCCTCATGGTCGCAAGGCTACAAGCTCACCATGTAAATCGGTCCTAGGTTCGGGCGCTGAGATTCGTTTTCCTCCCATGCCTTAACCCAGTGGATGCTGATAGCGTTTTAGTACACACGGCAAAAGTAACCACAGGAGGTCACGTCCTATGGGCGGGGATAGTACTGAGCTGCTCGTATGTCTCGGGTTGGTGATTGTCATGGTTCTCTACTGGACCTATTACATCCGGAGTGTGCGAAAACTCCCAGATCAGAAAGATGGTATGACACAGCCGATTCGGAAGGTGCCAAAAGTGATGGCGTGCTCTTTATTTATCCTTATGGCACGCTAATTATGGGCGCTGCCGGTGCCACGGGGTTGGTTGCAAATATGAACCTTCCCGAGCCTGTTGAAGCGGTGCTGTTTCTTCCATTTATTGCTGCTTTTGTCATTGGGGCGATTGGTTTTACAGGCGCTTGGGATTCCGCTTCCGTGGTCTTTTGTGCCGCGTTGGGTCGTGGACATCCGCAAAGCGAAACGCGCTCGGAGGCGCGAGCGCAGGCAAGCTAAGAAAATGAAAAAGCAAGAAAAGAAAGAACAGGCTTGGGCTCCGCTAACCCAGTGTCCGAAGGCTGTGCGCAGTGGTCCGCTGTGGAGTCTGGGGTTGGGGACGTTTCAGTTTTGTGGGTGAAAGTAGCGGTGATGCGCGCTAGGCTTTCTGGCATGAAGTATCGGAACGTTAACATCAGCTCCGTCGCGGCGCTTGTCATGAGCCTTTTAGGCGCGGCGTTCTTTGCTTTGGGGCGGGTCATTTTTGACGTTGGCGGATGGGCCGCATTCTTCTCCATTCCGGCTGGGGATTCATAGCCATTGCGCTTCTTGGACTGTGGTTTATCCCTGTACGCAGCGTGAAGGAGGACGCGGATGCTGGGACGTATAAGGCCTTCGGGTGGCGTGAATCTTGGGCCTTCATCGCGGTGACGGCGTTTCTCTTCCTGACCGGCTTCTTTATGGTCGATTCCGGTGATACGGATGAAAGCGTGAAATCCGCCTTCACTCAGATTGTGGGGCGGTGGGCTTTAGATCTTTCCGCGGTCTTGTTTTGGCTCTGCTGTCTTGGGATGATTGCGTCCTACATCGTGGGTGTAGTTGTGGCGGTGAAAAGGCGGAAGACCGTTGCTGAGGACTCGACGCAGAGATCGGGCCCGGAAAACCTCGGTGAGGATGGCGGCCAGGACGGGCCCTAAATTGCCATTTTCCGGGCCTGCCGATTAATGTTGCTGGGAGCGGATTCGCTGTTTGTATCGTGCGCTAGTTGAATACTGGTGCCCTTAGCAGGCAGGGATACGCGGGGCTATAGCTCAGTCGGTTAGAGCCGCGGACTCATAATCCGCTGGTCCCGGGTTCGAGCCCCGGTGGCCCCACTCTTTGGGATTCTCATCACAAAGTGCCTGCGTACAGGGTGAGCCTTTGTACTCTGAGGAAGTCTTAATTCTTCTCTTTCGGAGGTTCTCCCGATGTCTCGCTCTCTTGGTTTGATGGTAACTACTCTGGGCGCTGCCGCACTACTTGTAGGCTGCGGTGGGGGAGGCTCCGATTCTCAACCTACGTCGGAGCCAGCCACGACGACATCGCAGACCACCACTTCCTCTTCTAGCTCGGCTACTTCCACTACTTCTTCTTCTACGCCAGCTTCTGAAGGAACCCCCTCACCGACGGAACCGGCAGCACAGCTAGAGGTAAGTCCGGCTCAGGTAACGGAAGAAACCGTCCAGCAACAAGAAGCATTTTTGGCTCCACCAGCGGGCGTCGATGCAAATGTCGATCCTGATGCAGGCGCCTACGTTGAACAGCCGGCTCCGGAAGCACCAGCTGTTGAGGAACAGCAGGCTCCAGCGCCGGCGCCAGCGGCTGCTTACTATCCGAACTGTGCAGCGGTTCGTGCTGCTGGTGCAGCCCCGATCTATGCGGGAGATCCTGGCTACAGCTCCGATCTCGATCACGACGGTGACGGCGTAGCTTGTGAAAAATAGCTAAACGGTAACTGTGAAGGAGAGGGCATTTGCGCGGCGTCGCCAAGCATGTGCCCTTTCTTGTTGTGTCTGCCTAGTTGATAAACAGTGGCAGCAGGAACGCCATGCCTGTGTTCCTGACAAGGTGGATGTTCCAGACAAGGTGGAGCGTGGTGGCGGAGATGAGGTTGCTGGCGCGGCGGGCTTCGAGTGTGGCGATGCCGCCGATGAGTACGGATATCACGAGCAGTAGGGGAATGCCCATGGCGACGGTCACGGCGATGTAGAGGCCGACCTGCGCAATCAGTGATGCAATGGGCTGGTGCGTGAGTGGCATCGACGTGCGGTATGAAGGCCTTTAACAGTGGGGAAATCAAAGAGGGGCTCGACGCGGGAGGTCATTATTTAGTGTAATCGCGTACTGTCGAAAGTATTGACAACATCGCACTCGTCGACGTGTGCCGGGGGCCAGGAGAAAACATGAATAACGATACCGCTGTGCAGGCACGGCTGGCGCTTGTCACGGGGGGAAGGTGAGATTTGAAGGGCATATCTGCGTAGGGGAGTTCGGGAGGAACTAGTGGATGATTTCGAGTTTCCGGAGATGCTTCACGTGTATCTGCCGGCAGTCAATGCGGACGAGGGGCTGACGCGTTGGGAGTTCTTGCCGGGGGCGTTGGATGAGTTTCAGAAGCTTGAGGGAATCGATGAAGATGCTTTTCTCGAGATGCAACAACTTTTGCTGCGTTGGGGTGAGCGTGGCGCCCGAGAAGATGACGTTGCATTGGTGGAGCCATCGGGCAGGAGGGTTCTCAATGAAATTCTGAACCCGCCATGGTTAGGCGAGTTGAAAGGGTGGGGAACTGGTGGCAATGGCGAGGACCGTCATTTTCGACTGTACTTCCTCGATATCTCTTTGAGGCCGGGTGAACCGGCCCACCAGATGCTTGTGAGCTTGTGTAAAGAAAAGCGGATCTTTGATGACACGCGTCAGGGGGCTCGTAAGACTAACGAGGCGCAGGATCGAGACATTTTGCTGGCTATGCGTCTAGGTAAGAAATGGTGCCAGAAAAATCGGGTCGCTTTTCGGCCATGGCCGCCGAAATAGGGATGTGCATTAAAATGCACATAGCTTATGATGGGATGGAACATAGGGAAGCAGGGGTGAATTGGTAATGGCGAAGTTAACGATCAAGCCGAAGGATGCGTTGCCTGGGGACCTCATCGGGTCGCAAATGGACCTCATTGAGCAACTCGTGGAGTTTCGAAAACTGCGAGGTATGACGCAAAGCGAGGTGGCATCGCGCATGGGTGTCGATCGCTCTGTTGTCACCAAGTTTGAATCATTGGTGGGACTTGGGAAGAAGAACCACACAATGAAGATGATTCGTGCGTACGCAAACTCTGTTGAAGCGTATGTGGCGCACGTTGTGGTAGATGGTCGTATCCAGCATGGACGTGCTCCCTATGCCGAGCTTAAAGAAAATATTGCTCGGCGGATTACCGCTTTGGCAAACGCGAATGAGGCTCACGAACAATTCCCTGATGCTGGCCGTGGTCAGCTGGGAACGGACTTTGTATTCGCTGCCCCGGTAGAGTCCGCTGAAACAGGAGTACTGCAGCAGATGGACTACACAATGGAGGGGACTCTTGTCTAAAGAACAACGGGCTGGCTATGCGACGTGGCAGTTGCTTCGCGCTGAGGGGCAGCGCATCGGGGAACAACAGTCGAAGGATGTAGTGCAAAAGAAAGGCCAAGTATCTTTCCAGGTTTCGCGAGGTCAGACTAGTGAGACTCTGGTGCTTGAAGTTCGCATTGATGTTGACGTGCCGGAGCGCGCGAAGTTGGCGCTGGCCCTGCGTGGTAACTGGCCAAAGCCAGAACATAAAGAGTTAACGCCGGAAGAATTGGCTCAGCTTCTCTTGGGCTACAAGCTTGATGAGCTCGTTGCCGTGGTCAATTACGAATTGCAAAACCTAGCGCCTAAGTTTGGCGTGTCAGCACCCTCGATTCCGCAAGAGCAATTGGAAGCCCTACGCCAAGACGCTGCGGACAAAGAAGCGGAGTAGTCCGTGCCGTTCCTTGGGATAAGGAGGATGACCTTTCCAAGCACGCAAACATGCCGCGGCTCTCGGTGCGAACCTCGCATTGAACGCCGGCTGGAGCGGCGTCTTCTTCCGCTCGAAGCATAAGAGACTGGCCGCCGTTTGGGCCGACGCCTTGGCCGCAAGCTCCGCGGACCTCGTGCGCCGCGCATGGAAGTCCGCACCTGAGCGCGGTGCGTTGCTAGCACCCTATGCGGCATGGACGGGCTTTGCCACCGTGCTCAGTGCGGAGATAGTGCGATTGAATCGCAGACACTAGCACTGCGCTAGAGGATTGTGACTCGGCCATGCCAGAACGGCCCGCTATTTACGGTAAATGAGGCGCCGGAGTTGCGATCGCCGTCTTTTTCGCAGGTAAGGGTGTCGCCAGCGGAACCGATGCGGCAATCGACGTTGTAGGTCTGGCCAGTGGTTGGGCTGGTGACTGTCACGGTCGTTTTCGGGACAGCAGTGACATGGGGGTTGCTTTGACTGTAGGTGTAGGTCGCTGCGGTTGCTGCCTTGTAGAGCTCCGCTACATAGGCGCAGGAGCTCATGCTGCCGGGGCGAACGGTGATGTCTGCGGGGAAGTCGTAGCAGTCGGTTGAAGCGATGGCATCGCCGTTGGGATAGGTGTTGCTGCCAGACTGGGTATCTGGATTTGCGGCGGCCCCGCTAGCGGCTTGGGCGTTGGCGCCCTCGCCGCTATTGCCCAGAGTTGGCTGTGGACCTTGATGTTCCTTTGCAGTGTCTTCGCTGGAGGTTGAACGGGCATCGGATTGCGTAGCGCCGGCAGCTTGAGAGAAAGAGGTTTCGGGCAATGCTTCGGAGGAATGCTCGCTGTTGTCGCTGCCATTGCTACAACCGGTCAAAAGAAGTGTTGCGGCAAGGGGCAGGGAAAGTAGGAGAGAAGAGAGTTTGTGCATAGGTGTATTCTAAGGCGATTGCCTAGCGCACTGCGGGAAACGGGGAATCTTCCCCTATGTGCGTTCCTTGCCTAAATTCGGCTTCGCGGAGCGTGTCAAGTTTTGTGTGGGGTTTGGTTTTCTTAGAGGTATTTATTGAAGCGGTCGGGGTATGCCACAGCCATTTGGTTGCTGGCTTGCTTCCAGCCGGAAGCCTTTCCGCCCTCGACAAGTCGGCTCGCTGACGCTGCGGCCCGTTTTCCTTTCTTGGCGCGTTGATCAGCGCGTTTGTCTTCAATAGTGCAGATCATCAACTACAGTGTCTATAGCGCGGATTCGTCGTTGGTAGGTTGCACTCGGTTGCGGGTGGCTTTACGCAGCTCATTGTTAAACGACTCGATAGAGTTCGTCGTGTAGATGACTTTCTTCAACGCCGCTGACACTTTCTTCCGGTCCCCGTAGGCTACCCACCGGTTGGCGGCACGAATCAGGCGCACGACACAGGTTTGCACCATGAAACCAGGCGACCGAGTCAGGTAAGCCTTTCAGCCCATCACAGCAGACAATTAAGACGTTCTTAACCCCACGGTTCGACAAGTTAGAGCTCACTTGTGCCCAAAACGACGCTCCTTCTTCTTTAGCTATCCATAGTCCCTAGATGTGCTTGATTGCTTCGATATCAACGCCGATGGCCATGTAGGCAGACTTGTTGATCACCCAGTGAAGTGCCCCGAGTTTTGTTCCTAGGTATTTGCCTTGATTTCTATTATTTCCTGTGGCGGGATCTGCTTCCAAAAGGTCAAGCCCGCGTCCGTGGTTCGGGCGCTTGCCCGCATCAATATTTTTGTTTTCGTCCCACGCCGCACCCCCGCTGGCGCTGGTAGCGTTTATACATACCGCAACCGACAGCCACGGGAGGCCTATTCTATGAACGGCGATGTTACTGAGTTGCTTGTATGCGCCGGGGTAGTGCTTGTCATGGTGCTCTACTGGACCTACTACATTAGGTGCGTGCGGAGGCAACCTAGATCGGAAAAATGGTACGACGATGTCGACCTTGTAGGCGCAGAAAGTGATGGCGTCCTTTTTATTTATCCTTACTGCTCGCTCATCATGGGCGCTGCCGGCGCCATGGGGTTGGTCGCAAGTGCCAACCCTCCCGAGTTTGTCTACACGGTGCTGAAGGTTCCGCTCGCGGCAGCTTTCGTTATCGGAGTCATTGGATTTACGGGCGCGGTCGGGGTTCCGCTTCCGTGGCCTTTTGTTCCGCGTTGGGTCGTCGATATCCGCAAAGCAAAGCGTGCCCAAAGGCGTGAGCGCAGACAAGCCAGAAAAAGAGAAACGGAAGAATAGCTACTGCAGGAAGAGGCCATCTTGTCCAGCGTTCGCGGGGTGGCAGCGTCACGCTGCTGCGAGCGTTGCATGAATCACCGCATTCACATGAGCAAATGGAATCCGCTCCTGCTCAATGCGCAGCCGGCACGCAGTGAAGAGAAGGCGGTAGGCGCGCTGCTCTTCGGTGCTGAGGTGGGTAAGGGCGGCGGAGCCGTCGCCGGGGTCGGGGACAGCCAGGTGCTGGAATTCGGTGACGGTGGCTGTGTCCATGAGCAGTGACGTCGTGTGGGGGAAATGGGCGCGCACGGCGTTGAGGATGGCAAAGCCGGCGGCGTCGAGGTCGCCCCAGTAGGTGATGTGTCGTTCCGTCGGGGTACAACTCACGGCCGATAAAGCTCACGTGCCGGAGGGTATCTAGCACCACGTTGCGCCAGCGGAGATCCTCTGGCTGGCTCGAGCCCAAACGGCTCAAGATCTTGTCCAACGCGTGGTAGCGCGCAAGGGCAGTCTCTGTATCATCGGAGCCGAATTCGCCCAAGCTGTGGGAGGTGGCGGCATCAAGATCCCGCTGGAAATCCTGGACCACCTGGCCGCGAGCATCCTTGACGTCGATGCGCACGGTGCGCTCACCGTTGAAGGGAGAGCGCTCCAGGGACTTGTTGATGAATTCCATGCGCCTCTCAATATCACTGCGAGCACGGCGCAGGTCAGTGGTGAGGTGGGAGAGGTTTCGCACGGTGGAGCCGTTGAGAAGCTCGAGGAAGCGGGCGCGGAAATCCGCCAGGCGGTCGGCGCGGTGACCGCGTGCGGCGTTATCGGCTCGATGTTGAGCAAGCCGGATAGCCGCCACTACTGCAGCCTCAAACTCCCGAACTGGCAGCCACCGGCTATCGCGTTCCCAATTGTCTGGACTGCACTTTATGCTGACATCGCGGTCATCAACTCGATCGTTCTTGCCGACCACATCGAAGAAGACACCGCCAAATCCAAAGCCGCAGCACGCAAGCATGCCGCGGTTCTCGGTGCGAACCTCGCATGGAATGCCGGCTGGAGCGGCGTCTTCTTCCGCTCG
>NZ_KV793698.1:0-60274 GCF_001808545.1 Corynebacterium sp. HMSC077D03 | reverse complement strand
GCTGGAGCGGCGTCTTCTTCCGCTCGAAGCGTAAGAGGCTGGCCGCCGTTTGGGCCGGCGTCCTGGCCGCAAGCTCCGGGGACCTCGTGCGCCGCGCCTGGAAGTTCGCACCCGAGCGCGGTGCGTTGCTCGCACCCTATGCGGCATGGACGGGCTTTGCCACCGTGCTCAGTGCGGAGATTGCGCGGCTTAATCGGAAGCGCTAGGGATTCGCTAAAATTTCTAACGTGGCAGATTTTCAATTTCACCAGCAAATCGCAGTATTTGGTCAAGCCGGAAGCGGAAAGACCGTTCTACTTTCGTCTCTCTACGGACACCTGAATGAGCAAAGTGTTGTGGACTCGAACGGCTACCGCTTCTTGGCGCAAGAATCGACCGATGGAAATCGTCTCCTTCAGCGCTACTACGGCATGAAGGAGAAGAATGTAGCTCCTGCAGCCGATAAATTTGTGTCTTCGAAGTACGACTTCAAGTTGATGCCGATTTCGGAACCGTTGGGTGAGCGAAGCAAACGCCCACGCATCCACATCACTTGGCGTGACTACCCAGGTGAGTGGTTTGAATCGAAGCCCTCGAGCGAAATGGAAAAGGAAGATAGGTCAGCAACTTTCCGTGAGCTCGTCAAATCTGATGTGGCTTTGGTCCTAGTTGATGGCCAAAAGCTTGTGGACTATGAAGGCGATGAAGCTCGCTACCTGAAGTCGCTATTCACCACTTTGCGCAATATGCTGCTTACGGTTCGTGAAGAGATTCTCGATGGTCACGAGCAGCTTGAGCAATTCCCTCGCATTTGGGTTATTGCGCTGTCGAAGGCTGACTTGCTCCCTGAGATGACAGCGCATGATCTCCAAAAAATGATCATTTTGCATGCAGCAGATGAGCTGAACGGGTTGCGCCAGGTCCTCGCTGACTTGGTAGAGGGCGATAAGGCTCTTTCTGTTGGTGAGGACTACGCAGTACTTTCTTCTGCGGAGTTCGCCCACGGCGAAATCGACGTCGAGCAGCAAAAGGGCTTGGAGGCAATCCTCCCGCTGGCCACCATCTTTCCGATTGAGCGCTACCAACGTTGGGCAAAACTACGAATCCTTCCAGCCGCTCTCTTGGATGAAAAGTTGGCTAAGGCAGGCATTAGCCTCATTATGACTCTTGCCTCCGGCTTTAACGCACAGAGCTTCGCTCCGAACCTCCTTAAAAAGTTGCCTAGAAGGTTGGCAGGTAAGTGGGGCAAGGTTCAGTTGATTGAGCGAATTATCCAAGAGCTTGCTGGTCTAGCTGTGCCAATGCTTGAAGAAAAACGCCAAAAGGCACTGGAGAATCACAACTTCTACGAGATGCTTCTATCCGATTTCGTTCTAAAGATTCGGCAGTCCATTGAAGACGGTTTCCTTAAGAGGTCGCCTCAATGGGGATAATTTGGGCGACTAGGGGAAAGAACTGGGGAAACTGCTTTCTCATGGATGGCGGTTTCCAGGACCCATTGCCGGAGTATCTTTCGGCTTTTTCTGGGCTGGAAAACTCTCGCGAGGTGTTCCAGAAGATGGGAGACCGCGTCATTATGAGGTTCGAAGACCCGGAAGGCCGACGCGATTGTTCCGGCCGCCCAATCGAGCATGATTTCGTCATTGATGGCCCAGAGCTGGAAGCGAAGTCTACGTTGGAAGAAGCACGCGACTTCGTTTGGCCGTTGGTAGCTGGCCAGTATGAAAAATGCTGGGCGGCGGACTCCGTCTAGCTAAGGCGCTGGGCGATACGCACTCTGCTGGCGAACCTACAAAACAAAGTGCGGCCCCTAACTGCGGCAAAGTGAACCGCATTGTGAATGAATTTGAAACTACCCCGCGGCGGCAGTGATTTACTGCGCCGCGGGGTGGCTATCTGAAGAAGAGGAAGTACTTTCGTACTTTGCCTGACTTTCTGCCGCTTTAGCGGTCGGCGGTCAGGGTGATGCCGTTGGTCTCGGCGGTCTGCTGCAGTGCAGCGAGAGCCTTGGCGTCCTTTTGCAGGTCGTAGGTTTCAGCGAAGCCGACATGGACATGAGTGGAATCGATGACGTTCAGCTCGAACAGCTTGTGGCCGGCTTCTTGCTCCAGCTGTGCAGCCTCGTGCTTCAAGGCGTTGATGCCGGTTGGCAGGTTCTCCTTGTTGGAGTCGGTGTTGCCGCCGAGGAGATCGGAGAAGTCCGGGCGGTTGCCGCCGAGCAGGGAGCTGCCGAGCTGCAGGAGGGCAGCAGGGTCGGCAGAGGACAGCTGGTTCAGCGGGGTGTCCGCGGTGATACCGGAGTCGGTTTCGCCGTTGGTGGTAGCACCGGTGTTGGTGGTTGCGGCGCCGTCGGCAGCCGGGGCGGTTGCGGCGGTGTCGGTGGTGGTGGCGTCGGCAGCCGGGGTTCCGGCTGTGGTCTCAGCGGCGGTGGCGTTGGCGGCACCGGCGATTACAACTGCTGGAAGTGCGGCGGCAATGGTTGCGCGGCGCAGGGCGTTCATGGAACTCATAGGATAAATCCTTTCTATCGTTGCGGTCTTTCGGACCACGGGTTATGTTAGGAAGCGTTTCTGTGGCGAAGCTGGCTTCTAGCTGTCGGCTTATTGCAAAGCAGACTCGATTGCTTTCAGGGATTCCTTGATGTGTGGGATGGTGCCTGCCACATGCGAGCCGGCGTCGTTCGGGATGAAGGTGACGTCGCCGCCGCGCTCAGACCACTCCTTGGCCAGCTGCTCAGCAGTGGAGAAAGGAATCACATCGTCGCCGCGGCCGTGGGTGATGACCACCGGGATGGACGGAGCGTCGTAGCCAATGTGCTGGTCGGCCAGGATCTTGTCGTAAGGTGCCTCAGCGATGAACTCGTCGACGTTCTTGCCATCGATGCTGACGTCTTCAATCTTCTTGCCCGCGAAGCTGGTCAGACCCAGGGTGCAGGAGTTGGTGGCGTTCTGCAGGACGGTCTTGCCCTCCTCATTGAGGTGGGAGTACAGGTCCACGTCGTAGGAGTTGCTAAGGCCCAGCAGGGCGAAGGACTCGAAGAGGAAGTAAAGCGTGCCGTCGAGAGCCGGCGGCAGCAAGGTCAGATCCGCAGGAGCGGCGCCGACGGTGGCGAGCTTGACGTTGAGCTCTGGGGCGTAGTCGTCGTAAAGCTCAGCGGCAGCAGCGGCGGCGCCACCACCCTGCGAGTAACCGTTGATGATGACCGGGTTATCGGCGTTGATATCCCAGCCTTCTAGCTGGCGGGCAGCGCGGGCGCTATCGAGCACGGCGTGTGCCTGCGAGACACGGTCCATGTAGGTATGCATGCCCGGGGTGCCCAGACCCTCGTAATCGGTGACCACGACTGCGTAGCCCTTCTTCAGGTACTGCTCAAAGAAGAACTGCTCGTAGTCACCCACGCCGTCGGCAATCTTGCGCGAAGGTGCGCAGCGGTCGGCCACACCCTGGGTGCCCGGTGCGAAGGCGATGAGCGGGCGCGGACCGTTGCCGGTCCACTCCGCCTTCGGCTCAATCACGATGCCGCTGACCGGAATCTTCTCACCCTTGCGGTTGGTGGAGGAGTATAGGATGCGCTGTGCCTTGTACGGGCCCACGTTGGTAATGCCCAGCGTGTTGGCGGGATTGCGCACGGCATCGGAGCGGAAGAGCTGGCCTGGCTCAGAGCCTTCGAGCTCGACTGGGTCGTGGTAGAAGGCCTTGTACTCGTCGCCGACCTTGTTATCGGAGGGGGCTGCGGCGTCGGTGCTTGGCGCGGCGTCGTCAAGCTCCTTGGCGTCGGTTGCGATGTCGGAGGCCTCAGCCGGGCTCTCGTCAGCGACTGGATCTTCGAGGGCCTTTTCAATGAGGGCGCTTTCAGGCAGCTCGGTGTTCGGAGCATCGGCAGCGACGGCGGCGGGGCAGATGCTGAAGGTCAGGCAAGCAGAAGCAAGCAGTGGCAGGTAGGTGCGCAGTGATTTTTGCACGGTAACGTCCTTTCTAGAGATCGGAGGAGTCTTAGTGTTTGTCTGGCTACGCCGTTAGGGGGCGGGGAGAGCGCTGCGCGGTGGAGCTGACACCGATTATTATTGGTTTAATTTTGCTAACTAACAATGGGGAAATGAATTTAATCCGTTTGTACAGGCCCGTATAGGGGTGTACACCGTTAGCATTACGTTTCCGGGCGGGCGTGCTTGAATGGAATCATGATTGATGCGCGCGATAGTCAGGCCCTCGATGTGGCCAAGCTGTACTACAACTCGCACCTATCCCAAGCGGAGGTAGCGCAGTGTCTGGGTATTTCGCGCCCTACCGTCTCCAAGCTTTTGCAGCATGCGCACGACCAGGGCTTCGTGGTCATCAGCATCAACGATCCTCGCGAACGCTCCGATGAGCTGGTGCGTGAGCTAAAGGAGCACTTCGCGCTTGCCGACGCCCGCGTGGTCACCACCCCACGCGGCGGCAACCTCATGCAGGACCTAGGCGCAGCTGGCGCCGCGCTGCTCGAAGAGCTCGTCCACGACGGCTCCAGCGTCGGCGTGTCCTGGGGCCAGACCATGTCCGCCGTGGCAGAGCACCTGCGCCAGCTGCCGCTCGAGGGGGTAAAGGTGGTGCAGCTCAAGGGCGGGCACTCGCACACGCAGCGCTCCACCAAGGACTTCGCCACCCTCCAGGGCTTTGCGCGCGCCTTCAATGCGGAGACCTTTATGCTGCCGCTGCCTGTCATTTTCGATTCGGCCGAGGCGAAGCAATGGGTGGAAAAGGATCGCCATATTGCCCACATCGTGGAGATGGGCTCCCAGGTCGACGTCGCGGTGTTCACGGTGGGCGCGGCCGCGCGCGAGTCTTTGGCGCTGAACCTGGGCTATCTCAGTGGGGAGGAAACGCAGCTCATCTTGGAGCGCGCGGTAGGCGATGTCTGCTCCCGCTTCTTTGACGCTGAAGGCCGCGTCGCTGTGCCCGAGGTGGACGCGCGAACGGTGAGCATTACTTTCGACGCCCTGGCGGCGCGGCCGGCACGCGTCCTCGTTGCCGGAGGGGCGGAAAAGGCCGACGCCATCCGGGTGGTACTCGAGCAAGGATTGGCCACGCATTTGGTCATCGATCACAACACGGCGCAGCGCGTTCTAGCAGGGGAGTGAGCCGTATCATAAAGGTGAACAAATGTAAATAGCATCATTGACATTTGTGTTGGCTGCGGTAGTGTAATGCCTGAAAGTCATTGTCCTTCCGATAGGAGTTCACCGTGTCTGAAGCCGCACACGCAAACGAATTTTCCACCGAAATCGCCACCCCGCACATCAACCCCAAGGGCGCGGAAATCGCAGAGACCATCTTGCTGCCAGGTGACCCACTGCGTGCAAAGTTCATCGCCGATACCTTCTTGGAAGACGTCGTCCAGTTCAACGAGGTCCGCAACATTCTCGGATTCACTGGCACCTACCAGGGCCACCGCGTCTCCGTCATGGGCACCGGCATGGGCATGCCTTCCATCGGCATCTACTCCTGGGAGCTAATCCACAACTACGGCGTGAAGAACCTGATCCGCGTCGGCTCCATCGGCGCACTGCAGGAGGACATCGACCTGCACGATGTCATCGTCGCCTCCGCCGCTTCCACCGACTCCAACTTCCTGAGCCAGTACAACCTGCCGGGCCAGTACTCTCCGACGGCTTCGTGGAAGCTGCTCAAGGCACTCGTCGATGAGGCAGAAAAGCAGAATGCCCACATCCACGTCGGCAATGTCTTGAGCTCCGATGTCTTCTACAACTTCGACCAGGCCGTCAATGACCGCTGGGCACACATGGGCGTGCTCGGCGTCGAGATGGAATCCGCTGCGCTTTATGCCACCGCTGCCGAGGCAGGCGTGAACGCCCTCGGTCTGTTCACCGTCTCTGACAACATCGCTGCCGATACCCACCTTTCGGCTGAGGAACGCCAGACCGCATTCCACACCATGATGAAGCTCGCACTGCCACTGGCAGGCCTGGACTAGGAAGGATGGCTTAAAAAGCCATGTCAAAAGCTACAAACGCTAAGCCATCGGGCGTCGTAAAGCGCGGCGTCGATGCAGCCCTCAACCCCAAGGCAGCCGTACCGGTGCTGCTATTCTGCTTCGTCTTCTCCCTCGTGGTGGATAATGGTTTCAAGACCATGACCATGCCGATTGCGCAAGGCTTGGGCATTGATGACAACACTGCCTCGCTGCAGGCATCCCTTGCTGGCGTCATCATCGGCATCGGCGCCGTGGTCTACGCGGCGCTGGCGGACTCCGTGTCCATCCGCAAGCTCATGATCACCGGTGTGCTCCTCGTGGCTGTCGGCTCGGTTATTGGTTTCGTGGGCTCGGGCTCTTGGCCCATCGTGCTGGCCGCCCGCCTGATTCAGACCACCGGCCTAGCCGCCGCGGAAACCCTGTACGTCATCTACGTGACCAAGCACCTATCTGAAGCAGACCAAAAGACCTACCTCGGCTTTTCCACCGCCGCCTTCCAAGCCGGCCTGCTGATTGGCGCGCTGACCTCCGGCTTTATCTCCACCTACATCTCGTGGACCGCGATGTTCCTCGTGCCGCTCATCCTGGTGCTGTGCATTCCTGCCATCCACAAGATGGTGCCCGAGGACGAAGCAGTGGAGTCAAGCCTGGACGTGCTCGGCCTTATCCTGGTTGGCTTCTTTGCCACCGCGCTGACCATGTTCATGCAGGCGTTCGACTGGAAGTGGCTCATCCTGGCCGTCGTGGCAGTGATTGGATTTACGCTGCACATCCGATCCGCTAAGGCGCCCGTGGTGCGCCCGGAATTCTTCACCAACGGCCGCTACGTGTGGGCAATTACCCTGGTGTTCTTCATCTACTCCACGCAGCTGGGCTACATCTTCCTGTTGCCATTTGCGGCCAACGAGCTGCACGGCATGAGCATTGACCGCGCCAGCCTACTGATGATTCCGGGCTACATCTGCGCCATCTTGGTCGGTGTCTTCTCCGGCAAGATCGGCAAAGTCCTGAACTCCCGCCAGACCATCTACACCGCACTGGTCATGATCGTCGGCTCCCTGGCCGTAGCCGCTCTCTTCGTACAGGAGCACGTCGCCGTGCTGGCCGTGACCATCGTGACCTTCGCATCTGGCTTCGCGCTGATGTATGCACCGCTGGTCAACACTGCGCTGCAAAACATCCCGGCCGCGAAGTCCGGCATTGCCATCGGCTTCTACAACCTGACCATCAACATCGCCATCCCGCTCGGCATCGCGTACACCGCAAAACTCATTGACGTAAGCGATGGCTTCAACCTTGCCCTCGGCGTGCTGACCACCGTTGGCGCATGTGGCGCCGTCCTCTACGTCGTGGCCGACCGCATCATGGCCCGCAAGGCGCGAGATGTTTCTCGCGCGAAATCTGTAGATGCTTCCGAAACACTCGCTTAAAGGAGAAGAAATGTCATCCAACGTCGCATCCATGATCGACCACACCCTGCTCAAGCCGGAAGCCACCGCGCAGGACGTCGCCGCACTCATCGAGGAAGCCCAGCGCCTGGGCACCTACTCGGTGTGCATTTCCCCGTCCCAGCTGCCGGTCGAGGTTCCCGAGGGTCTACACGTGGCAACCGTGGTGGGCTTTCCCTCCGGCGCGGTCAAGCCGGAGATCAAGGCCGCCGAGGCAGGCCTTGCCGTGGACAATGGCGCCGAAGAAATCGACATGGTCATCAACATCGCGCTGGCCATTGAGGGCCGCTTCGACGCACTCGAGGAAGAGATCCGCACCGTGCGCAGCGCCTGCCAGGGCAAGGTCTTGAAGGTCATCATCGAGTCCGCCGCGCTTTCCGACGACGCGATTGTCGCCGCCTGCCGCGCCGCCGAGGCTGCCAGCGCTGACTTCGTCAAGACCTCCACCGGCTTCCACCCAGCCGGCGGCGCCAGCGTTCACGCAGTAAAGCTCATGGCAGATACCGTGGGCGGCCGTCTCGGCGTGAAGGCCTCCGGCGGCATCCGTACTGGCGCGGACGCGCAGGCGATGATCGACGCCGGCGCCACCCGCCTCGGCCTGTCTTCCTCCGCCGCGGTGCTGGCGGACCTAGAAAACTAGTGGCTTAGAAGCTGAATCGAGGAAACAATGTCACTTGTTGAATACGCTCGCACGTGGGCCGAACACGACCCAGACCCGTTAACCCGTGACGAGGTCTTGGGCTGGATTGAAGCTGGCGACGAAGCCGCGCTGTCCGGCGCCTTCGCCGGCCCGCTGGCCTTCGGCACCGCCGGACTGCGCGCCGCCGTTGGGGCAGGCGAGTCCCGCATGAACCGTGCCGTGGTCATCCGCACCACCTATGGTTTGGTTTCGTGGCTAAAACAGCAGGTTGAAAACCCAGTCGTGGTCATCGGCTGCGATGCCCGCTACGGCTCGGCCGATTTCTACCAGGATGCTGCGGAGGTTATCTCCGCTGCCGGTGGCCGTGCCCTGGTGCTGCCCAAGCAGAACCCCACGCCGTTGACCGCCTATAGCGTGCGCGAGCTCGGCGCCGACGCCGGCATCATGGTCACCGCCTCCCACAACCCTCCAGCCGATAACGGCTACAAGGTTTACCTGGGCGGCCGCGTGGCCACCGGTGACGCCAACGGCGTGCAGCTTGTCTCCCCGGCGGACGCAGAGATCTCAGCGGCGATTGCTGCGGCGCCGTTTGCCAACGAAGTCCCGCGTTCCACAGACAACATCGAGGAAGTCGATACCCGCGCGCAATACCTCGAGCGCGCCGCCAAGCTGGTGGGGGAGTCCACCAGCGCCAAGATTGCGCTGACTGCCATGCACGGCGTGGGCGCAAAGCTGGGCACCGCGCTGCTCGAGAAGGTCGGCTTCGAGGTTTCCCTCGTGCCGGAACAGGCCGAGCCGGACCCGGATTTCCCAACCGTTTCCTTTCCCAACCCGGAAGAGCCCGGCGCTCTGGACCTGGGCAAGGCGCACGCGGAAAAGATCGGCGCAGACATCCTCATCGCATACGATCCGGATGCTGACCGTTGCGCGGCCGCCATTCCGACGCACGGTGCGCAAGGCGGCGTCGTCTGGCGTCAGCTCACCGGCGACGAAACCGGCGCCCTGCTGGGTGACTACCTGGCGCGCCGGGGCGTGGGCGGAACGTTTGCAAACTCGCTGGTTTCCTCGCGTCTGCTGGGCCGCATTGCCGCGCACTACGGCCTGCCGCATGAGGAAACGCTCACCGGTTTCAAGTGGATTGCCCGCACGCATGACTTGAGCTTTGGTTACGAGGAAGCCATCGGCTTCTGCCCCGACCCGCAGGCCGTGCGCGACAAAGACGGCGTTGCCACCTCGGTGGTTCTGGCCAGCCTGGCCTCGG
This sequence comes from Corynebacterium sp. HMSC077D03, assembly GCF_001808545.1. Classification (NCBI taxonomy): domain Bacteria; kingdom Bacillati; phylum Actinomycetota; class Actinomycetes; order Mycobacteriales; family Corynebacteriaceae; genus Corynebacterium; species Corynebacterium sp. HMSC077D03. The sequence goes on along the minus strand of NZ_KV793698.1, from coordinate 50,975 downwards.
AGTGCAAGGACGCAGGCATCACCCTGCAGGACCGCCTCGCGGAGATTTACTCCACCGTGGGCCGCCTGGCCACCGCTCCGCTGACCTTCCGTGTGGAAGACCTTTCGCTGATTACCCGCGGCATGGAAAAGATCACCTCGACCCCACCGACTCAACTGGCGGGCTCGGAGATTGCAAAGGCAGAGAAGTTTGCCCAAGGCATGAAGCTCTACACCGTGGACGATGACCGCGTCATCGTGCGCCCGTCTGGCACCGAGCCGAAGCTCAAGTGCTACTTGGAGTCCCCGGATCCGGCCCGCCTGGATGCCATTGCAGAGGATCTGCGGGTCTTCTTCGACATGTAGCTGCAAGTTCTTTGCCCTAGGCCGTGATGCCTGGAAGGAGATGGGGCGTAACGCTGAGTGCGTTACGCCCGCTTTTCGCGTCTGGTGCCATTAATTTTAAGAAATTTATGGGTTGTGACCTAACCGTTATCTAACCCTATAAGCTGGCTTTTAACGCCTAAATGAAGACATTTCACAGGTTTATGACAGGCGATGTTCACACATTGAGGTGGCGGAATCTCGCGACTTCCGTACTGTGGGTTTCGGCGCCGTAAAGAGAGCTAGCACAAACGCTTAGTTTTTCCAAACGGCCTGATAGTTGCCCATTTTTAAAGGAAGAGGAAATTATGACTAACCAGAATGCACGCGATATCAAGGACCTGTTCAACAAGACCGCATACGACGTAAACGGCGACAAGCTGGGTTCCGTCAAGGAAGTATTCGTTGATGACAACTCCGGTCAGCCAACCTTCGTTGAGGTTAGCCACGGTCTGTTTGGTATGAGCGAGTCCATCGTTCCGATGCGCGGCCACAAGTTCGCTGGCGAAGACGACCTCATCCTCGCATTCGACAAGGAGCGCATCAAGGATGCTCCAAGCGTTGACACCGACAAGGCTCTTAGCGCAAACGACCAGAACGAAATCTTCCGCCACTACGGCGTTGACACCATGAAGGACGAGCAGGCCTACACCGGTGGCCGCCACGACGTTTCCGATAAGAACAAGGCTGGCCTGGCTGCTGGCGCTGGTGCAGGTGCAGGCGTTGGCGCTGCTGCTGGTGCAGAGCACGCTGCTGGTGCAGAGCACAAGGAGCACGCTCACAAGGACCACGTTGCTGGCACCGAGGCTGCAGACCACACCAAGAACGCTGGCCACACCCACGCTGACGTTGATGGCCGCGATTCCCTGGTTCGTTCCGAGGAGCAGCTGGACGTTAACAAGGAGCGCGTCGAGACCGGTGAGGTTCGCCTGCGCAAGTATGTCGTAACCGAGACCGAGAACGTTGAGGTTCCGGTTACCCGCGAAGAGGTTCGCGTCGAGCGCACCCCAATCTCCGAGGAAGAGGCTGCTTCCTTGCGCGGCAAGAATAACCTGACCGATGACGAAGCATCCGTCACCCTCCACGAGGAGCGCGTCCGCGTTGAGAAGGACACCGTTCCGGTTGAGAAGGTTGAGCTGAACAAGAAGCAAGTTACCGACACCGAGCGCGTCTCCGAGGATCTGCGCAAGGAGCGCATCGAGACCGAGGGTGTAGACGGCAAGACCACCAAGTAAAAACTTGGATAGTACTAGGTAGCTAGTACCTAGTACAGACACCTCCTAAATAGGCCGCTGGCAGTATTGCCGGCGGCCTATTTGTCTTTATGTCTTTCTCGCTTCCTCCCGCGTTCGGAAAAGACTAGGAACTTCCCTGCCGTAGGGCGCCTCTGCCCATAGACTGGAATCATGAATGTTGAGGTGGATCCGCTGATTGAGGCGCTGTACTACTGGTCCGACGTCAGCGGCGTGTTATTGATGGGGATCATCGGTGGCACGCTTGCTCGCCAGCGCGGCTATGACATTGTGGGCTTTTTCTTTATCGCGATGTTCTCAGCCTTGGGCGGCGGCATGATCCGTGACGTCCTCATCAACCGCGGCACTGTCGCTGCCATGTCGCAGCCGGAATACCTCTACCTTGCTTTCGCCGGCGCGCTGATTGCACGATTCTTCTACTTCAAAGGCAGAACCTGGGACTATATTCAATCTCACGGGGATGCCATAGTCTCCGCGCTGTGGGCAGCCACCGGTACCGTGAAGGCGCTGACCTATGGCCTGCCGCTTATCCCATGCGTGATGATGGGCGTGTTTACCGCAACGGGCGGTTCCATGATCCGTGACATCAGTATGGGCCGCGAGCCAGCCGTCTTCGGCGATAATCAGCCCACGGTGATCCCCGCGGTGGCCTGTGCCGCAGTGGTGCTCGTGGCCGATTCCTTCGACCACCTGGCCACCGGCATGCTGGTGGGGCCGGTCGTTTCCTTCATCCTGACCTTGTTCGGCATCTGGGCCGGCTGGCGCATTCCTGCCCGCCAGGAATGGGCGCCGCTGAACGATACTGCGGCGCAGGTCATGCTGCTCGCGCGTAAGGCCGAGAACAAAGGCCGGGCAGTGGGGCGTCGCCTAGAGCCCACCAAGGTGCGCAGCTGGCGGCACCAACAGATGGAAAAAGCCCTGCAGCGCCGCATCGAAAAGCAAGTGCAAAATGGTCGCCTCCGTGCGGCCGCCACCAGCGATGCCACCGAGCTGCTTGAGTCCTTCACCGACACCATGGAGCAGCTCCACGGCGAGGCCATCCCAGCCACCGACTCCGATTCTGCCGCGAAGAATGAGGAAGCTCTAAGCCAAGAATCCAAGGGCATCCTGCAGGAAATCGGCGTGGACTTAAGCGGCGATTCCTATGAGGACTATGACGAGGATGAACCGCTGCTCGATCCAGAAATGCTCAAGGAGCAGCGTGAGAACCTAGACATCGTGCTCTCGGATGAAAAGCTGACCGATGAGTTGGTGGAGCACTTAGTCCAGCGCTATAAGAAGCAGAATTAAAAAGTCGATACTTAAGTGTAAAAACTCACCTTTTCTTCTGCTTTAGCTGGGCAATCATATAAGCTTATGCGGTGGAATCATTCAGGACTTTCCGAGGCGATTCCTTATATAAGTGGAAAGGGGGAAAACGTCATGTTAAAGCGCGTATTAAGCGTTAGCGCAGCCGCCACCCTGGTATTGGCATTATCGGCGTGTGTTCCCCCAGACCAGACCCCGGATATCTCGGGCGTTGACTTCATCACCACTGACGGCGCGGAGCCGCAGAACCCGCTGCTGCCAGCGGATATCAACGATGTGCCGGCCGCGACCATCGTTAATCTCATCTACTCCGGCTTGGTCTACCTCAACGAGGAAGGCGAGGCGGAATACGACGTTGCTCAGAAGATTACCCAGACCTCGCCTACTGAATACGACGTCGTCTTGCGTGAGGATGCGAAGTTCTCCGACGGCTCTTCAGTTCGTGCGCGTGACTTCGTGGATTCCTGGAACGCAGCTGTTCAAAACAACATGCTTTCCTCCTACTTCTTCAAGCCGATTCTGGGATTTGGGGAGGGCGAGCCCACCATGCGTGGTCTTAAGGTAACAGGCGATAGAACCTTCCACATTGAGCTGGCCGAGCCTACCGCGAACTTCGTGAAACGCCTGGGCCATTCGGTCTTTTTCCCCATGCATCCTTCAGCCGAGAAGGGCTATGACGCATATGGCATGAACCCCATCGGCAACGGTCCGTACCGCCTGGCGCGCTGGGATAGGGATGAAAAGATCAACCTTATCCCAAACGCGGAGTATGTCGGCCCGCGAAAGTCCCGTAACGAGGGGCTGGAGTTTCGCTTTTATGAGACCGAAGAGGAATCCTATGCTGCCCTGCAGCGCGGCGAGCTGGACTTGGTCACGGATGTGCCGATCACGCATATCCACCGCTTTGAGGAGGAACTGGACGGGCGAAGCTTCAACGAGACTTCCGCCATGTTCAGCTTCATCACCATCCCGGCCAATGACCCGATGTTCCGCGGAGAGGCCGGCGCTTTGCGACGCCGCGCCATCTCCATGTCCTTCGATCGCACCCGCATCGCGCACGAAGTCTTGGACGATACTGTCACTCCGGTTACATGTTTTGCCACCCAAAAATATTGCCCTGAGATGGGGATGATTCCGGGTCAGGAAGTGCTGGTTTATAACCCAGAAAAGGCACGCGAACTGTGGGCAAAGGCTGATGCCATCTCGCCGTGGACGGGGCCATTTCTTCTGGGATATAACGCGGATGGCGGGCATGCGGAATGGGTCGATGCGGTAACTAAACAGGTTTCAGAGACACTTGGTATCGAGGCTTATGGCCGTGCTTTCTCGACCTTTAAGAAGTACCGGCAAGCCGTAACGGACCGTCAGATGCGCGGTTCCTTCCGTTCCAGCTGGCAGGCTGCGTACCCCTCGGAGGTCAACTTTCTGGAGCCGGTCTTCGCAACTCGATAAAAAGGTCCAAGAGCAAAAACTGCTTGCAGCGCAGTCCATCCTTTTGCATGACCTGCCGGCGCTGCCGCTGTGGGAATCCAACGTGGTTGGCGGCTATGACACCGATATCGCGCGTCCACATTTCAGCTGGAAGGGAAAGCCGTTTTACTTTGAGCTGACTCGCGACAAAGGCTAACAGCGCATTTTTAGCTTTTAGCCGGTTGTCGTTGCGGAATCCTGGCTAATCTAAAAATATGAACCTCGTTGGCTACTTCTTTTATCGGATGTGGCAGGTCGGAATCGACCATGTCCTACCGCTTGTCGCGTTGTTGCTGCTGGGCATGTTGGTGCCGCGGCTGGGTCGGCTGGCCATCCGCGTCCTGGAATCGCGGCTCGAGGAAGGCGAAGAGTCCACGAAGGCGCGCCTGGCCTTGGGCGGAGCTTTGGTCTACGTATTGCAGGCGGTGGCATATTTCTTGCTCGTGCTGGCCGCACTCTCGAACGTGGGCGTGCCGGCGCTGGGCGCGGCAATCCCGGCGACGGTGGTTTCTGCCGCCCTTGGTTTTGGTGCACAGAAGATAATCGGGGACTTCCTCGCGGGCTTTTTCATCCTTTCGGAAAAGCAATTCGGCGTCGGTGACTACGTGAGCTTTGAGGGCACAACGGGCGTGGAAGGAACCGTGGTGGCGCTGACCCTGCGCACCACGAAGGTACGTACGCCCACGGGCGAGGTGGTCATGGTTCCCAATGGCTCGGCGGGCGTTATCACCAACTTCTCGCAGGATTGGTCCCGCGCTGTAGTGGACCTTTCGGTGCCGCTCCACGAGGGCGAGACCCTTGAGGAAATCACTTCCCAGGTGCGTACGATTTCCCAGCAGGCCATCAAGGATCCGGCCATTGCTGGCGACGTCGCCGGCGAGCTCGAGATCCTTTCTGCCACCGGCATCGTGGAACCAACTGTTGCGGGTCAGCCTTGGCAGGTTAAATACCGCGTGCTCGTGCAGGTCAACCCTTCGCGGCAGTGGGCGGTTGAGCGCGCAATCCGCTCCGCGCTGCTCTCGGCGTTTTGGGATCACTACAACCTACCCAGCAACGCGACCGGCGTATTTCCTGCAGGTCCTTCCAGCTCCGTGGAAAAGCCCGGTATCGAGCGCACCCCTGAAACCGCGGCGGAAAAGGGGCTGGGCGCGGCAGTGGCGGCGTCGGCAAGCACAGATGGCGTCGCAGCGCGCGCTAGCGCCCACAACGCAGACAATGATGACACCGCCCTGGAGGAAGTTGCCAAAGCCAAGGACCATGGCCCCGGCAAGCCCGCGAGTGCGGATGTGGAAAAGGAAGAAAAGCCGGCCACCGGCATCTGGCGTGCGGATACCCCAAGCAGCAAGTTCCAGTACGTGTGGACTGCCGGTGGGCGCGTTCGTTCTTCTACCACCACGCTGCTGGCGGCACTTGCGATTACCGGACTGCTCATCTTTGCCTCCTGGAATCCGGAGGACGCCGGCACCGGTTGGCTAAACCCTGCCTACTGGTCACAGCGCGACGCCGCCACCTCGGAAGCGCCCGCCCCAGTCGCGCCGGGGGAGGAGGCCGACTCCTCGGCGGAGACCCCGCCTGCCCCGGGGACCACCACCCCGACCGAGGCCGCGGAGCCAACCACAAGCGCGGAAAGCTCTGCCGATTACGGCTCCAGTGAGGATGGCTCTAGTGAGGACGGCTCTCGGGCGGACTCGCGCTCGGGCTCCTCGGGCGCTGACTCCGACGCCGCCACCACCGTACCTGCTGAAACCGCAACGCAGAGCGCGGTGCCTAGCGCGGAGCCCACTGCGGCAGAAGAAAGCGCCGCCGCTGGGAGAAGCGACGGCGCTTGAGCGATAGGGAGGATAGGGCAATAAGTGGAGGGGAATAGGGGGAGATTCCCAACGGCGCCCGCGCGCCGCGTAATGGATATCGAAACGCGCAGGGAAATGTTAACAAGCAACCAGATTGGGGGTAACCGGGGCTAAATTCCTTAGTTAAAGCCCTTATTTGAAGCCCTGCCCCTTGCGCCACGTCATCGTGAGGCTATCGCGCACTGGCGAGCCGGGAGTCAAGATGTCATCCACGCGCAACCAATGCATCTCCGCTTCCTCGCGACGCACGGTGACGAAGGAATAACCGTGGTTATCCAGGTCCACGTGCTTGCAGTGTGGGTTGGCGCTGCGCAGGATGTGCTCGGCGGCGTCGGAAAGCGCGTTATTTTGCGGAAGCTTCAACTGCTCGTTGATGTTCGGTGCCGTAACCGAAGCGCACACCAGCTCCGCGCCGATGATGTTGCCTTGGTGGGTGATGTTGTGTGCCCACTCGGTGTGGATATCGCCGGTGACGAAGAGCGCCTGGGAGCCCTTGGCGGCCAGTGCCTCGATGACGCGGCGTCGCTCAGCGCTGTAGCCATCCCACTGATCACCGTTGACGGGGATGCCCGTGATGTTGGAAGAAAGCGCCGAAGATACCTTTTCGGTCTGCGGATCCTGCTGCAGCGTAATCAGGTTCAGCGGGGAAAACATCACGGAATTGCCCAGCATATTCCACGCGGTCTGCGAGGTTTCCAGCTTGCCGAGCAGCCATTCATATTGCTCGGAGCCCAGCATCGTGCGGTCCTCCTTCGCAAAGCCCGCCGGGTCCCAGGAAAGCTCCTTGTCGCGGTAGGTACGCAGATCCATCATGGTCAGCTCCACCAAATCACCGAAGGTTAGTGAACGGTAGATGTGGCCATCTTGCGAAGGATTCGTCATGCGTACCGGCATCCATTCGAAGTAGGCCTGCATCGCGCCGGCGCGCCGGGAATTCCAGTCGCCCTCGGTTGCCGGATCGTGGTTCTCGGCGCCGCCGGCCCAGGAGTTATTGGCTGTTTCGTGGTCATCCCACACCACAATCCAAGGCAGTGCGCCGTGGGCTGCCTGCAACTCTGGGTCTGTGCGGTAGCGGCCGAAGCGCACGCGGTAATCCTGCAGCGAAACAATCTCGTGCGCCGGGTGATGGTGGCGCACCGGTCCAAAACCCGAGTACTCGCCGACGCCGTATTCATAGATGTAATCGCCCAAGAAAATCATGTAATCCAGCTGGCCGGCGCGCGCCCGCTTGGCGATGTCCGTATAAGCACTGAAAAAGCCCGACTCCCAGTTAGCGCAGGAGCCCACACCAAAGGTTAGCTGCTCCGGGGAAGCGTTCGCCGCTGGGGCGGTCTTCGTGCGTCCGACCGGGCTTGCCTTGCCCGCGTGCTCGCCGTCGGTGACGCGAAAGCGGAAGAAGTACGTGGTTTCGGGGTTAAGCCCGTGCGGGTCCACGTTGACGGTATGGTCGCGCTCGGCTGTGGCTACCACGCTGCCACGCTTGACGACGTCGCGCATCTCCTCATCCGTCGCCACCTCCCACTCGAGCGTGACGTCGGGGCCCACGCCGGAGCCCGGCATTGCCTCAGGGGAGGCGGTAACGCGGGTCCACAGGATGACGGAATCCGGAATCGGATCGCCGGAGGCCACGCCGTGCAGGAACGGTAGCTCGCCCTTTGGCGGCTCGATGAGCTGGCGTTTGTTGCCGGGAAGTGAGCTCTGCGCGTTGGCCGGGCTAAGCCCGCCCGCGGTCAGCGCTGCGGCGGAGGCGACGCTGCTGGTTTGGAGGAAGCGGCGGCGGTTAAAACCGCGGCGGGCAGGCGCATCATTCTGAGAGTTGTTTCGCGGAAAAATATTCATGTTCCCCAAATATTCTCCGGTTTGGAAAGCTCGCAACTCGGGGAGAAAGATTTATTTTTGCCTTTACTTGCGGTTTACGTAGCGTTTTTCTGGCCTTTCAGAAGGGTGGGGCTGGGTACGCTGGAATGCATGAGTGAGTTCTCCAAAATTTCCGAATGGCCGGCTGACAATATCGCTGGGGCACTGCTGCATCGCGGCGAAATCGTTGAGTCGGTGGGCGCGCTGGACAGGGCCTTCTCCGTCGCATCGGTGACCAAACCGGTGGTGGCCTATGGCGTTGCCATGGCCGTGGAGGAAGGCGCGGTGGACCTCGATATGCCCGCCGGACCGGAAGGCTCGACTTTGCGGCACCTGCTGGCGCATGCTTCGGGCGTGAAGTTTGATTCCCGCGAGCAGCAAAAGCCGGTGGGCGAGCGGCGCATCTACTCCTCAGCCGGCTACGAGTGGGCGGCAGAGGTGGTGGAAGAGGCTGCGGAGATGCCTTTTCCGGAGTATCTGCGCGAGGGTGTGTTTGCTCCGCTGGGGATGGGCTCGACGCGCCTTGAGGGCTCTGCCGGCCACGGTTTGGTGACCACGGTCAGTGACCTTGCGGCCTTTACCGCCGAAGTCTATTCGCCGCAGCTGTTGCACCCAGGCACTGTGGCCGAGATGCGCCGCGTGCAATTTCCTGGCCTGCGTGGAATTGTGCCGGGCTATGGAAGTTTCAAGGATTGCACCTGGGGCTTGGGCTTTGAGATCCACGGCGAGAAACAGCAGTGGATGGGCGCGCTGCCTTGCAGCGCTGTAGGCCACTTCGGTATGTCCGGAACCTACCTGTGGCTGGCGGGGGATTGGGCCATGGTGGCTCTGACGGATCGCGATTTTGGCGACTGGGCCAAGCCTTTGTGGGCGGAGGCGAACACAGCGATTTGGAAGGAGTGTCAGGTGCGATAGGCGTTACTAGTGGGGTTTCTGAAAACCTTTGTTAACTACTGTTCCTCGTGTGAATTTTCAACCTTTGGTTGAGGTTTATCAAACGGGGGTTGAAGTGGTTGTTTAGGGTTGATGGGGCTCATGTGACGCGGGAGAATCGGCCCCAACGCGCAGACAGTTCGTTGGGGAAGACGAAGCTCGTCTGGCAGCACTTGGAGGCCACCCCTTTTTAGGCGGCCTGCGAAGCGCTGCTTTAAACATGTCGAAGGAGAATCGGCGTGAATACTCGCGTTCACGAAGCCGTCGCCACTACAACGGCACCCAGCGCCTGGCCGCACCGCAATGCCGGTCAGGTGCACACCGCCGTGCTCACCATTGCGGGAATGCCCCGCAAACTGCGCCCGGCAGTAGAGCGTGCCATGGCACGCTGCATCACCACTGAGTCAGAGTTCATCGTCCCCGGCGACGATCCACTCACCGCCCAGTGGTGCACACGGTGGTACCGGGACATGCCCGGTGACGCCGAACTTGTGCGCGCCGTCGTACCGGCACGCGTGGGTATCGGCTGCCGCCAAGTCATCACCGGCACGCAAAAAGAGCTCGCCGCCCTCGAAAGGGAAGTCGAGCTCTTATCAACCGAGCACGCATTCAGCGCGCGCGTTGACGTTACAATCTAGCCCTAGCTCCGAAGAACTAGTCCTCGGGGAAGGGGCTAGTGACGCGATCAGCCAAATCTGCCACCGAATCCAGCACCTGGTTCGGGCGGAATGGATAGCGCTGGATTTCGCGATCGTCGCTAATGCCAGTGCGCACCAAGATGGTCCGCAGGCCGGCCTCCAAGCCGGACTTCACATCGGTGTCCATGCGGTCACCAATCATGACCGTGTTCTCGGAATGCGCGCCGATGTTATTGAGCGCCGAGCGCATCATGACCGGGTTTGGTTTGCCCACGTAATAAGGCTCGCGGTTGGTTGCCGCGGTAATCAGTGCCGCGACCGCACCCGTTGCCGGCAACACGCCCTGCGGCGCTGGGCCCGTGACATCAGGGTTGGTGGCAATAAAGCGCGCGCCGCTGCGGATGAGATTAATGGCGGTGGTAATAGCCTCGAAGGAGTAGGTGCGCGTTTCGCCCAGGACCACGAAGTCTGGGTCGTTGTCGGTGAGTACCCAACCTGCTTCATGGAGGGCCGTCGTCAAGCCGGATTCGCCCACCACATAAGCCTTGCCCTCGCCCGTCTGGGTGGTCAAAAATGCTGCGGTGGCGGTGGCGGAAGTCCAGATGCGCTCGGCCGGAATCTTCAAGCCCGTGTTGTGCAGGCGCGCGGACAAATCGCGCGGGGTGGACATCGAGTTATTCGTCAGCACCATGAACTCGATGTCATTGTCATAGAGCGCCTGGATGAACTTATCGGCACCGGGCACCATCTCGCCCTCTTTGATGAGGACGCCGTCCATATCGGATAGGTAAGAAATCAAAGCTAAACCTCCATATGCTTATCTAGGTATTCGGTCAGTTGGCCGACGGTGTGGATGTCTTTCATTGCGGCCTCGTCAAAGCGCACCTTGAAGCGTTCCTCGGCGCGCACAGCCAGCTCGATGCGCTCGAGCGAATCCACGCCCAAGTCCTCGAGGGCGGCCTCACGCTCTACGCCCTCCGCGCTGCCAGTGACTTTCTTGATGAGCTCAGCCACCGCGCCGAAAGTGTCTTGGCGCTTATCCTCCTTTTCAGGGGCTTGGTTGAAGCGAGCTTGCAGTTGCGCGGAAAGGTCGTTTGCCATGCGTCCTAGTCTAATAGGGTCATATAGGTAGGTGCGGCTATTATGGGAAGGTCATGATTTATAGGGCTCGAGCAAAGACGATTGCGCACAGTTGGGCGCGCCGTTTGCGGCCGACGCGTCGCAACGAACAGCACCTCATGTACGAGTCCTTGCACAATCACACGGACGAGCCTGGGCTGACTGGAATCGATTCCTTGGGCACCGTGCGCAACGATGGCCTGGACATCGCGTGGTACGAGGTCGGCCCGCAGGACTCGGACATCACTGTGGTGTTCATCCACGGCTACTGCCTGTCCGCGGAGGCCTACTACAGTCAGGTGGACTACATGCGCCGGCATTTCCCGGAGGCACGCTGCCTGCTTGTCGACATCCGCGGCCACGGCCTTTCCCCCGAAGTCACCCCCGCGCAGTGCACGGTGGACGCCGCGGCTGACGACGTCCTCGCTGTCCTTTCCAAGCGCGCCTCCCGTGGCAAGCTCGTGGTCGTGGGGCACTCTTTGGGCGGAATGGTGGCGCTCAATGTGATTCGCCGCGCGCCGGACGAGGTGTACCAGCGCGTTGACTCGGCGCTGTTGATTGCGACGTCGATGCGCCGCTTTGCGGCGAAGGGTGTGGCGCAGATTCTCGAGTCGAAGGCGCTGGGCAGTTTGTATAACGCGTGCATGCGGCTGCCGAGGCGGATGGACCGCATCCGCTTTGAGGTCGCGCAGTGGGTTGCGCCGCTGTTTGCTGCTTTGCTGGCGGGTTTTCCGCAGATGGAGAAGCTGCAGTTCCACGTGGCCATGCTGATGGACACGCCGCTGTCCAGTTACACGGGCTTCTTTGACGACCTTCTCGACCACTCCGAGTATGCTGCCGCCGACCGTCTGGCCCGCCTGCGAGGCGAGGTCATCGTGGGTTCAGCCGACATCGTAACCCCGCGCAGCCAGTCGGACGTCATCTTGGAACACTGGCCGGCCGCCCGGCTGACTGAGGTGGACGGCGCAGGCCACATGGTCATCCTCGAGGAGCCCGAGGCCATCTCGGAGGCGCTTGGCCGACTCTTGGTTCCGTTGGTGGACTAGCGTTGCCGCGGCCGCCGGCCCTTTGCCGGCCCTCTACCGACCACCGCGCGCCTCCGCTTGTTTCCCAGAACCCCCGTAGGTTTGGTCCCATTCGTTTGGTCCCATTCGTTTGGTCCGTTTGTGGGGTAAAGGGACCACTAGCGGCTTCTGTCCGGAACCGGTTACTCGTAAAACTACCCTTAGTAGGGGACCCAACCAATGGGACCAGTTGGCCGGTCGGCCAGCGAGTTCGTTGTACGACAAGCCTGCGCCCTTCTGCGCCCTTCTGTGCCCCGGCCGCGCCGCAAAACGAGAAGACCGCCCCTTGGCGCCCTGCTAGGAGGGCAACCGAAGAGCGGCCTAAACCGTCCTAGAGCGAGTTATTACTCCTCGTCAGAGGAGGTGGACTCGGTGGCGGTCGGGTCATCGAGCTTCAGCTTCTTCGCTGCTTCCTCGACGACGGAACGTTCCACCTTGCCCTCGCGTGCCAAGCCCTCGAGGACTGCCACGACGATGGACTCGGCATCGATGTTGAAGAAGCGACGAGCGCCCTCGCGGGTGTCGGAGAAGCCGAAGCCGTCTGCGCCCAGAGCGATGTAGGTGCCCGGAACGTAAGGGCGAATCTGCTCCTGCAGGTCGGTGGTGAAGTCAGAAACACCAACGAACGGACCATCAAAGCCCTTGAGCTGCGTGGTGGCGAATGCCTCGGTCGGCTCGACGCCCTTCTGCAGCGCCTCCTTGTTGCGGCGCGCGCCGTCGCGAGCCAGCTCAACCCAGGAGGTGACAGAGAACAGGGAAGCCTTGACGTCGTAGTCCTTGGCCAGGATGTCCTGTGCGCGCAGCGCCTCGTGCACGCCCACACCGGAAGCCAGGATGTTGGCCGGGATGGAGCCGGACTCAGCGGTGTTGTAGTGGTAGATGCCCTTGTGCAGGCCCTCGATGTCGAGGTCCTCCGGCTCAGCTGGCTGGGAGACCGGCTCGTTGTACACGGTCAGGTAGTACATGACTGCCTCGGAGTCTTCGCCGTACATGCGGTTGATGCCGCGGTGGATCAGGTGAGCCACCTCGTAGCCGAATGCTGGGTCGTAGGAAATAACAGCCGGGTTGGTGGAAGCCAGAACCGGGGAGTGACCATCCATGTGCTGCAGACCCTCACCGGTCAGGGTGGTGCGGCCTGCGGTAGCGCCGATGATGAAGCCGCGGCCCAGCTGGTCGCCGGCTGCCCAGAAAGAGTCGCCGGTGCGCTGGAAACCGAACATCGAGTAGAAGATGTACAGCGGGATCATGGCCTCACCATGGGTGGCGTACGAGGTTGCAGCCGCGGTGAAGGACGCAGTAGCGCCTGCCTCGGAAATGCCCTCGTGCATGATCTGGCCGTCGGTAGCCTCGCGGTAGGAGAGCATGAGCTCGTTGTCCACTGGCACGTAGTTCTGGCCGCGTGGATTCCAGATCTTCATGGTTGGGAACCAGGAGTCCATACCGAAGGTACGAGCCTCGTCCGGGATGATCGGAACGATGCGCTTGCCCAGCTCCTTATCACGCATGAGCTCCTTGAAGGTACGCACAAGCGCCATGGTGGTAGCAACGTTCTGCTTGCCCGAGCCCTTACGCACGGAGCGCAGCTTCTCGATGCCCGGAGTGACCAGCGGGGTGAACTTGTCACGGCGCTCCGGCAAGAAGCCGCCGAGTTCTTTACGACGCTCCAGCATGTACTTGATTTCCGGTGCGTCCTCGCCTGGGTGGTAGTACGGCGGTGCGTAAGGATCCTGCTCGAGAACTTCGTCGGAGATCGGGATTTCCTGCTTGTCGCGGAAGAGCTTCAGATCCTCCAGAGTCAGCTTCTTCATCTGGTGGGTTGCGTTGCGGCCCTCGAAGTTGTGGCCCAGGCCGTAGCCCTTAATGGTGTGGGCCAGGATGACGGTCGGCTTGCCAGTGCCCTTGTTGGACAGTGCCTTCGCGTAAGCAGCGTAGATCTTGCGGTAGTCGTGGCCACCGCGGCGCAGGGCCCAGACCTCGTCATCGGAAAGATCCTCAACCAGCTTGAGGGTGCGCTCGTCGCGGCCGAAGAAGTGCTCGCGGACATACGCGCCGTCGTTTGCCTTGAAGGTCTGGTAGTCACCATCCGAGGTGGTGTTCATGATGTTGACCAGGGCGCCTTCTTTATCGGCGTCGAGAAGCTTGTCCCAACCGCGGCCCCAGATGACCTTGATGACGTTCCAGCCAGCGCCGCGGAAGAAGGACTCCAGCTCCTGGATGATCTGGGTATTGCCGCGGACCGGGCCGTCGAGACGCTGCAGGTTGCAGTTGATGACGAAGGTGAGGTTATCGAGCTCGTAGAGCGCGGCGGTCTGCAGGAGGCCGCGGGACTCTGGCTCGTCCATCTCACCGTCACCCAGGAAGGCCCAGACGTGCTGATCGGAGGTGTCCTTGATGCCGCGGGTCTCCAGGTACTTGTTAAAGCGTGCCTGGTAGATAGCGTTCATCGGGCCGATGCCCATGGAAACGGTTGGGAACTCCCAGAAGTCAGGCATCAGACGCGGGTGCGGGTAGGAAGGCAGACCCTTGCCTTCGCCGCGGGAAACTTCCTGGCGGAATCCGTCGAGGTCTTCTTCGCTGAGGCGGCCTTCCATGAACGCGCGGGCGTACATGCCCGGGGAAGCGTGACCCTGAAAGAAGATCTGGTCACCGCCGGAAGGATCGTCCTTGCCTTTGAAGAAGTGGTTCAGGCCGACCTCGTAAAGCGGGGCCGCGCCCGCGTAGGTGGAAATGTGGCCGCCGACGCCGATGCCTGGGCGCTGCGCGCGGTGCACCATGATTGCTGCGTTCCAACGGATCCAGCGGCGGTAGCGCTTCTCCAGCTCTTCGTCACCTGGGAACTCCGGCTCCATGTTGGTCGGGATGGTGTTGACGAAGTCAGTGGAGGTCAGGGCGGGCATCGGAACGCGCTTGGCGGTCGCACGCTCGAGCAGGCGGAGCATGAGGAAGCGGGCGCGTTCTGGATCGGCGTGATCCAGCAGGCCGTCGAGGGATTCCATCCACTCGCGGGTTTCCTCGGGATCGCTGTCGTGCAGGTAAGAAGCAACTCCGTCGCGGACGATCGGGAAGTTGGACTCATCCTTTACGGCGTCCTGGTCGGCCATTTAAACCTCCTAGATTGGTTTTACACAGTTTGCATCCCAGGATACGCGTACCCTGATCATCTGTGTGTGTGAAGGGGGTTAATAGTCATATGTGGCCGGTGAAAGGTGCTATTTGCTAACTTTGCAAAACTTCTGTGTGCAGTAAATCTCCTGTGTAATCGCGAAAACTACTGTGTAAGGCGTTATGATCTTGCTCATGCCAGAAAATGGAAGGAATAAAGCAGTGGCTGATGCGGCCAGCAAGCTCGGAATCACCGAGGGGCAGATTGCCCTTGAACTCGGGTGGGACGAGGATTGCGATTCCAGCATCTCCGAATCTATTGAGGATGTCCTTGGAGAGGATTTCCTCGATGAAGAAACCGACGAGCTTTGCGACGTCGTGCTTCTTTGGTGGCGCGCCGAAGACGGCGACCTCGTCGATGGTCTTGTCGATGCAACCCGCCCGCTAGGGGACTCTGGCCGGATCTGGCTTATGACCCCAGGAGCAGGCAAGCCGGGCAACCTCGCGCCGGGTGACATCTCCGAGTCCGCTCAGCTCGCAGGCTTGGTGCAGACTAAAGCGGAGCGCCTAGGCGAGTGGCAAGGTTCTTGTTTGGTTGCTCGCGGATATACCAAGAAATAACTTTTACCAGGCGATTTGTTAGCTAACGCTTGTGTGGGCTAATCTTATGCAAGCGTTAACGCAATGCGGCTTTAGCTCAGCTGGAAGAGCAACTGGTTTACACCCAGTAGGTCGGGGGTTCGATCCCCTCAGGCCGCACCATTGTGAAGTCTCGAGACATCGTTCCTTTGGATGGTGTCTCGAGATTTTTGTTTCCTTCAAACGCGCTTCGCACCGCCAGGCGTGGTTTCATGTACCGATGTATGTAAATAGCGGCCAGAAACCTGGTGATTCAGGCACGCTATATACACACAGAGGTACATACGCCGTGGACTGTCTTCGGTGTCCTTAATATGGGGCGCCTACGCGGTATTCTGCTCCAGCCATGCGTTGATGCCGCCGCGCAGGGAGTAGACCTCTCTAAAGCCGCGCTCGCGCAGTGCGGCGACGGCTTGGGCGGAGCGGCTGTCTGGGCGGAAGCCCGCAAATGGTGAGGAGGGATGGGTATATCCAGGCTACTCGCGTCACACTGGTTGCTTTGAGAATCAAGAGTTGCGGGGCGACCTCACCATTTGGATGCAAAGGGCGCTAAGCCGCCGTAAATGGTGAGGTCGGCGGCTTAGAAGCGTTCCTGGCCGCGTTCGCGGATCTTTTCATAAAAATCCGGCTTGGAGTCGCCGTAGCGGGAACGGCTGCGACGCGAAGGCGTCGTGTCTGCACGCGGGGTGGATTCCGCGGCGGCCGCGGGCTCCGTGGTTTCCTTGGTGGAATCCGTGGAAGGGCCTGCAGCGAGGGCAGAGTCTGCAGCAGAGCCAGGGCCTGCAGTGGGGGCAGAAGCGCCATCTGTGCTGGTGGCAGCCTGCAATGCCGCTTCTTCCTCGCGGGCCCGGCGGCGTTCGCGGATTTCGGACCACACGAAGTAGCCCAAGCCCAGCGGCGCCATGATGCCGAAGGCAATCCACTGGTAGCCATAAGACAAGTGGTTACCGCGGTCGAGCTGCGGGACCTCCAAGGCGGTCAGCTCACCCGGCTGCTCAGGCGAGAGCTGGATGTAGTCGTGGCCCAACTTTGTATCGGTAAGCGAGGCCACCTCTTCGGTGTGAATTGAGTAGACCTGCTCGTAGCCTTCTTGATCAATCGGCGCAGAGGCGTGCTTCGGCTCGTCCGCGCGAATCATGCCGACAATTGTGGTCTCACCGGCAGGAGCCTTAGGGATCGAGGGCACAGTGTTTCCTTCACCAGCGGCAATCCAGCCGCGGTTGACCAGCATGGTCAGGCCAGAGTCTGTGCGGAAGGGTACCAATGACTGGTATACCGCACCCGAAGAAACTGGACGCAGGCGCAGTAGCACTTCCTCATCAGCCAAGTAGCGTCCGTGGAGGGTAGCGCGGGACCATTCATCATCTGCGATGGCACCCTCAGAATCAACGACCTCAGAAAGTGGGCGTGGGTCCGCCTCATAAGCCTGGGCGATTAGGTGATTGCGTTCCACAATTCGGTCATCTTTGCCCAGCTGCCAGGGCGCTAGCACCGTGAAAGCAAAGTAGGAAAAGGTCACCACGAAGATGAGCAGCAGAACCCATCCCGGCTTGAGGAACGTCTTTAACATGCCCTTATCCTAGACCTGCTGCTCGCGAATCCAATCCAGCAGGCCAGGCTCTGCTGCTTCAATTTCCTTACGGGTTCGTGCGAAGTCTTCCACCGTGCCGTAGTAAGGATCCTCCACGTTGAGCTCCTCGGCATTCGGGTCGAAGCTGCGCATCAAACGAACGCGTTCCGGGTCGATACCTCGCTCGATGAGGGCGTCGCGGTGGCCGGAATCCATCGCGATGAAAAGATCCGCATCCATGTGCTCAGGGCCGAGCTTCGTCGCGCGGTGGGTTGCGCCGTCGTGGCCGCCGCTGCGCAGCTCCGCGATGGCGCGCGGGTCCGCGCCCTGGCCCACATGCCAGCCGCCCAATCCACAGGAAGAGGTACGGGCGACGAGATCTAGCATGTCGGTCTCCATGGCATCGCGAACGATGATTTCCGCCATGGGGGAGCGGCAAATATTGCCCGTGCAGACGAACACGAGGTGCAATGCGGAGGGGTTGTCCTCAGAAGTCATGGGGGTTTAGACCTCTTATAAGCAAATAGAGCGATTTCTGAACGAAAGCTAGGATAGTGCAGCAGCGCGCAGAGAGCGAAAACATAGCGAATAATGCATTAAGGAGCCTTAAGCCATGGCGCAGACAACCGTTGGTGATATCCGCCGCGTCCTCGAGGAAGCCTATCCGCCGCACCTGGCCGAAAAGTGGGATGCCGTGGGCCTTATCTGCGGTGATCCGGAAGACGAGGTGGGAAAGGTGGCCTTCGCACTCGACTGCACCCAGCAGGTTGCAGAAAAGGCAGTGGAGATGGGCGCGCAGATGCTAGTTGTGCACCACCCTTTGCTCCTGCGCGGGGTGACTTCCGTGGCAGCGGATACGCCAAAGGGCAAGGTCATCCACACCTTGCTCAAGGGCGGCGTCGCCTTGTTCGCAGCACACACTAATGCGGATAAGGCCCGCCCGGGCGTTAACGACAAGCTCGCCGAGCTGGTGGGCATCGAGCCGGGACGTCCGATCATTCCGCACGCGCTTTCCGACGCCGAGGTCACCGAGACCAGCCTCGGCTTGGGGCGCATCGGCGAGCTGCCCGAGCCAATGACTCTGCGCGAATTTACGCAGCAGGTCGCGAACGCGCTTCCGGAGACGGCCTGGGGAATTCGCGCGGCGGGTGACCCAGATGGCATCGTCAAGCGCGTGGCGGTCTCGAGTGGCTCCGGTGATTCCTTCCTGGATGCCGCTCGTGAGCTGGACGTGGATGTGTATGTGACCTCGGATCTGCGCCACCACCCCGTGGACGAGCACTTGCGTGCAGGGGGACCTGCCGTGGTCGATACTGCCCACTGGGCCAGCGAATTTCCATGGACTATGCAGGCGCGCGATATCGTGGAAAAGGCTTACAAGGTGGATACTGAAATCATCGAGCTGCGCACCGACCCGTGGACATTGTCCGTCCACGGAAAATAATCGCCTCGGGAAGACCTGCCATAAGGAGAACTAAATGAAACTGTCGAAGCAACTGCAGCCTGTCCTGCTGGAACTTGCCAACCTCGAGCGTTCCCAGGGCGTTACGGGAGAAAAGACCATTCCGGAGCAGCAGGAGTACGAAAAGGCACAGCTTGAGCACAAGCGGCTTGTCGACGCCGCCGGTTCCGCCCAACTCGCCGTCGACGACATGGAGATGGAAATCCTGCGTATCCAGGCCGATGAGCGCAAGCTGCGCCAGCGCGAGCGCGACGATAAGGCCCAGTTGGGAGCCGAGGTTGACCCGGAGCGTCGCAAGGACTTGGAGCATGACCTGTATGCGGCAAAGTCGCGCATCGCAGACTTGATGAGCGAGCTGCAGGAAGCTCACAATGAGATTCACGCGCTGCGCTCGAACCGCGACGTGCACGGTGCGCGTGTGGATGAGTCCCAGCGCAAGTTGGAAAAGCTCGCGCGTGCTGCGGAGGCGGCGCAGGAGGCAGTGGATAACCGCCCGGATCCGGCAATCCGCATTGCGGAGCTGCGCGAGCAGCTGCCTGCCGACGTCCTGGATAGCTACGATTCCGTGCGCCACGAAAACGGTGTCGGTGCGGCGGCCTTCAAGGGGCGCGCATGTGGTGGCTGCTTCATCGTGCTGCCGCCGGCAGAGCAGAATGCGGTGCGTAACGCCCCAACCGAGGTCCTGCCGCAGTGCGGCGATTGCGGCTCCTACCTGGTGCGCCCGGCCTAATGAAGCTGGTTATTTATGCCGATGGCGGTTCCCGTGGCAATCCGGGAATCGCGGGTTCCGGCACCGCTGTCTATTCCGCCGACCGCCAGCAGCTGCTGCGCGAAATCGCATATGTCGTAGGTAAAAAGTCCACCAATAACGTGGCCGAGTACCACGGCTTGCTGCGTGGGCTCGAGGCCGCGGTGGAGCTAGGCGCCGACGAAGTTGATTTCTTCATGGACTCTAAGCTCGTGGTCGAGCAGATGAACGGGCGCTGGAAGATCAAGCACCCAGACATGCAGGCCCTGGCGTTGGAGGCGCGCAAACTCATCGACCAAATCGGCACGTTCAACCTGAGCTGGGTGCCGCGTGCCAAGAACAAGGTCGCGGATGCGTTGTCGAACGTGGCGATGGATGCCGCCGCCGCGGGCGAGCCGGTGGGTTTTGTCGGCGATACTGAGCAGGCGGATCAGGCTCCTGCGGTGCAGGAGACCGCCAGTGTGGAACCGGGAGAGCCGGCCGCTGCGAGCCAGCCCAGCGATTGGATGGCCGAGCAAGGCCCGGTCACGCGTTTCATCCTGGTTCGCCACGGACAAACCGCGATGTCGGTGGCCAAGCAGTACTCAGGCCATGCCGATCCAGAGTTGACCGAGTTCGGCCGCAAACAGGCACTCGCAGCTGCCCAGGCGCTGGCCGATACGCCAGTCGATGCCATCGTCTGCTCACCACTCAAGCGCTGCCAGCAGACCGCACAGGCGATTGCGCGCAGCGTGCGCCCGGCCGGAGCTGATAAAGATGCTCTTGAGGTGGAAACCGTAGCGGGCTTAATCGAGGTCGACTTCGGGCTGTGGGAAGGCAAGACCTTCGCCGAGGCCCACGCTGCCGATGGCGAGCTGCACGGCCAGTGGCTAGAGGATGCCTCCGTGGCCTGCCCCGGCGGCGAGTCCTTGCAGCAGGTTCACCGCCGCGTGCGCAAGACCCGCCAGGAGTTGCAGGAAAAGTATGCGGGCAAGACCGTCGTGGTGGTCTCGCATGTCAATCCCATCAAGTCCTTTATCAGGCAGAGCTTGGACGCAGGTCCGGTGACTTTTAATCGCCTCTTTTTGGACTTGGCGTCGATAAGCATTGCGGAATTCTGGGACGGCGGCTCGATGCTGCGCGGTTTCAACGATGTGGGCCATTTGCAGTCACTGGGCTAGACTGTAACGCGCGAATGAGCCGACCGGGTGAACGCGTCCTTTCCGAACCAACCTCCACGAGGGGCAAGGCGGGGGACGAGGAAAGTCCGGACTCCACAGAGCACAGTGGTTGCTAACGGCAACCCGGGGCGACCCGCGGGCAAGTGCAACAGAAAGTAGACCGCCGAACGACTTCGCTACGCCTCGTCGTACGAAGATTCGTGAGGTAAGGGTGAAACGGTGAGTTAAGAGCTCACCAGCACCGTCAGTGATGGCGGTGGCTGGGTAAACCCCACTGGGAGCAAGGCATCATGGCCGGCATTTTTGCGGGCTTGATCAGGCGTTCGAAGGCTGCTCGCTTTAGCCTGAAGGTAGCTGCTTGAACCAACTGGCAACGGTTGGTCTAGATGGATGTTCACCGCCGCACGCTTGATGCGTGCGGGAAGACAGAATCCGGCTTATGCGTCGACTCATTCGCCCATTTTTCTGGAACAATGGGGTGGCATGAAACTCTATGCCGCCCCATTAGATTTCCGCTCCGTCGCCGCCGAATTCGGTGTGCCCACCGACTTTAGTGAGGAACTGTGTGCGGCGGCCGCGGCCGCGCAGGATCGTTTCGCCACCTTGCGCCGCGATGCGCGTGATATCCCGCTGGTTACCATCGACCCATTGGGCTCCAAAGACTTGGACCAAGCCGTGTGCATTGAGGCGCGCATGGATGGCTACCGGGTGTATTACGCTATTGCCGACGTCGCGGCTTTCATCGAGCCCGGCAGCGCCCTGGAGGAGGAGACCTTCCGCCGCGGGCAGACCATATATCTGCCCGATGAACCAGCGCGTTTGCATCCCACGGTGTTGTCGGAGGACAAGGCCTCCTTGCTGGAGGGCGTGGATCGCCCGGCCGTGTTGTGGACCATCGACCTCGATGGGGCGGGCGAGGTTC
This sequence comes from Corynebacterium sp. HMSC077D03, assembly GCF_001808545.1. Lineage (NCBI taxonomy): Bacteria > Bacillati > Actinomycetota > Actinomycetes > Mycobacteriales > Corynebacteriaceae > Corynebacterium > Corynebacterium sp. HMSC077D03. The sequence continues at coordinate 29,518 of NZ_KV793698.1, read as the reverse complement.
TGGACTTTACTTTGGCGCGAGCATTGGTGCGCTCGAGGGCGCGGCTGGATTATGAAGGCGTGCACGCGGATCTGGCAGCGGGCAGCATGCATTCCTCGATTGCTTTGTTGCCGCAAGTAGGAAAGCTGCGGCAGGCTTCCTCGCTGCGCCGGGAGGCGATTAATCTGCGGCTTCCTTCCCAGAGTGTCGAGGAATTCGAGGAAGATTGCCAACACCGCTATGAACTGGTCATTGAGCCGCGGTACGAGGTCATGGACTATAACTCGGAGATTTCTCTGCTGACCGGGATGTGCGCGGGGCAGCTGATGGAAAAGCACGGCGTGGGGTTGCTGCGCACGCTGCCTGCGGCCACGGCGGAAGCTGAGGAGGAGTTCCGCACTGAGGTTGCGGCCTTGGGCTATTCGCTTGACGACGCCTCGATTACTCAGTTCCTGCAAACACTCGATGCGGATTCGCCGCGGGGCATGGCCGCAATGCGGGAAGCGCAGCGCCTGCTGCGCGGTGCCGGCTACGTGTGGCTGGAGGAATCGCCCGCGGAGGTACACGCGGGCATCGGCGGCTACTACGCGCATGTGACTGCGCCGCTGCGGCGGTTGGCGGATCGATTCGCCACGGAGGTCTGCCTCGCGCTCGCACACGGCGAATCTGTGCCGGAGTGGGTTAGTTCGCGCGCTGGGGACTTAACTCGCACGATGGCCACGACCTCGCAGCTGGCCTCCCAAGTGGATAAAGCCTGTCTGAACCTGACAGAGGCAACCGTTCTCGAGCCATGGGTGGGCACGAACTTTGAAGCGATCGTGGTCCAGGGTGGGCCAACGCGTGAGAAAGCCCGCATCTTTGTGACGCAACCTCCGGTATTTGCGGAGGCTGTCGGGCACCCAGATACGGGCAGTGAGTCTAACTTCTCTCTGGTCAAAGCTGACGTGGCAGAGCGCGACGTGCTTTTTGCGTGGCCTGCTGATTAGTTGTGGTTAGTTCGCTGCTGTGGCTAGAAGGTATTAGCTTGCTCGCCGTCGAGCAGTGGAACCACCAGCAATCCGTCCTCGGCGAGGTCCGCTGCGAAGTTATCGGCCTTGGCCGCCGGCACGAAAGCGATGACAGACTGGGAAGTACCAGCGTGTGCTGAACGCGCAGAGCGTGCGCCGCGCACCGTGGCTAGCTCGGCAATCTTTTCCGCGGAGTGCAGGCTATAAACCGTGGTTAGTGCTTGCTGCGACTGGTTAAGCAGCGGGAAGAGATCGGTGCCGCGGCGCGAACGCAGGGCGCGGGCGAGTTCTTGGGCGCGCTCGGTTTCTTCCGAATAGAACACCAACCACTCGGCGGCTTCGGCCAAGGTGGGCTGGTTGGCCGAGCCATGGACCTTGTGAACTGCCTTCAGCCAATCCAGCACACGCTGGGATGCGTCGGGCAAAAGTCGCAACGACTCAGCGCCGAAAGCATGGCAGGCATCATCGATGAAACGCTCACGCTGGCGAATCGCGGCGATGCCTGGTGTGGCATCGAAATCGCCGGGGACGGTAACAGCAAACGCGGCAATCTCGCGGGTAATTGGGTGGGGCGCCTGGGTGACGGAGCCATCCGCGTAGTCCACGATTGTTACTGTCTCGCCCACGCCTCGGAGCGCGGCAGTGTGGCGGGCACGCAGGGCGGGGTATTCGCCGAAGGTGCCGACCGACTGGGAGCAGACATCGGCGATGCGTGCGCGCAGGGGAGCGGAGTGAAGATCTTCGGCATCACCGAGCAACGCTAACGCTACAGCGACATCTCCCGCGGCAAGCGCACCAAGACCGGCTGCGAAAGGAATATCGCTAACCACCGTGACGTCCATGCCGGCGGTTTCACGAGAAAGCAGCTGGCGGTTAATCATGGTGTGTGCGATGCCGCCCCAACGGGCTGCGAAGCCACCGACCGGAGCCGCCGGGATGATGGGCTGGCCCTCAGAATCTATTGACGGCAGCTGCTCTGCGGCACGGGATGCCAGTTCGGTGAGACTGATGGCGTCGTTGATGGTCTCGCCCTCGTGCGGAACAAGGTGAACCGCAATGGTGCCGTCGGTACGTGGGCTAACCGCTGCGGCAGCACGCATCTGCGCTAAGCCCATTATGGCGACGCCACCAAAGTGGTCAATGTGCTCGCCAATGAGCGAGAAAGTAGCGGGCGCACTAGCGCAGTGTGCTGGTTCCGTGCCTACTAGTTCGAGGTGGGCAGCGTTGATTCGCTCCGCTGCGGGGGAAGAAGGCGTGGACCACATCGGCATGGTGCGAGGAACTCCTTGGTGCTGCTTTGGGGGACTTTGGACTTTCATAGTCTAGCGTTTACGCGCCAGACGCCTATTGGGATGTGCCTGTAAAGTGGTGGCACCCCTTAAACACCCTAGTGTGGCCGCCGGCCACCGCTACCCGCAACACGGGGTGCGGACAGTAGCAGCAGAAGGGCTAGTTAAGAAAAGGAGCCTTTTATGAGCAACCCAGATGAGCAGTGGTACTACGACACCGCCACCGGCAAGGTAACCCAGGGCGCTGAAAGCGGTTGGGATAACCGCATGGGCCCGTACGCCACCCGCGAGGAAGCAGAGCACGCTATCGAGATTGCGAAGGCTCGCAACGAAGCCGCTGATGCTTACGACGCGGAAGATGACGCTTAAGACTCGATCCTATTTCTTGAGCTTCTTGCTCAGCGGCTTGAACGCGGACTTGATGGCCTTGAAGGATTCGGCATAATCGTCGAGTGCTTCGAGGCCAATATTGCGTTCACGCTGGTAAAGAAGGCCGTAACCAAAAGTGTCTTCACCGCGGCGGCGAGCGGTGTTGGCCAGCTCTAGGAGCTTGTCACGGGAAGTGACGGAGTCTTGGAAATCACCCAAGACCGATTGCATTTGCTTGCAAGCCTTGTACAGGCCCTTGGTCTTTAGGTTCGTCGCAGAACCGGCAGCCTCTGCTGCATAACGCAGCTTCTTAGCGGCCTTGCGCATGTCGTGGAAGTAATCCTCACGCTCGTGCAGCGATAGTTCTGGGTTATCCCAGTTCTTGATTGCCTTCTCATGACGCTTGACCAGCTTCTTGTACGCCTCGTTGAGGTGCATCGCCATGACCTGGTCCATGGACGGAGCTTCCTGCTTCTTGGCGGCAGCGTCCTTCTTTTTCTTCGGCGCGGTGTCCGTAGCCTCTGCTTCTTGGGCGGTCTCTTCCGAACCCGAGGCCTCAGCAGCGTCCGCGGCTTCTGCAGCTGGAGTAACGGTGGAAACTACTGTGGCGTCTTCGGTCTCTTCGGCATCATCTGCAGGCGCTTCCTCGGAGTCCTGTGCTACTGGTGGGTTGGCTAGTAGCTCATCAAGCGAATCCAGCAGCTCCAAGTAGCGCTCCGAATCGAGTGCGGCAACCACGTGGCGGTGAGCGCGGCGGTATGCGGTGCCCATGTCGCGTGAGATGTGCTCGCGCGTTGCCTCGTCCAATGTGTCGGAATCTTCGGAGGCAAGCAAGCTCTGCCAGCGTTCTTCAACAACCTCAGCGTCGCGTGCTACGCCTAGGATGCCGGCGAGAAGCTTTAGCTCAGATTCGATGCGCTCGATTTCCGGGCCAACGACAATGCCGTGGAAGGTTTGAATGTGGCTGCGCAGCTCGCGGGTAGCCACGCGCATCTGGTGGACAGAATCCCATTCGTTGCGACGGACGCGGGGGTCGTAGTCGACGAGCTTGTCACGGTTCGCCTTCAGCGCACTGACCACCGCGGCGGCAGCGGAATCCGGTTCCACGCTCGAAGTCTGCAGTGCTGGAGGAAGGGGCGCGTTGCGGATGGAATCGCCCAAAGCGGACTTCAGCTTGGACGGGGAGGAGGAAACGCGTGCGCCGGCGCCGATGAGGAGGGACGTGGCTTCGCGGATGAAGCGGCTTCCTTCATTGGTGCCTGGTAGGTCGCCGGCGAGCTCCACTTCCCACTCACGCCAGGTATGCTGACCGCCTCCTTGCAGGAAGGAGAAAGCGGTGACGTGGTCATCGCAGAATTCAGCAACCGGTTTTCCCTCGGCGTTAGCAAGAACCATCTCAGTACGGTTGTTATCAACCTGGGCGATGGGGGCAAGCGGGTGATTGCGGATAACGGAGCGAACCTCGTGGAGAAGCTCTGCTGGGACCTCGTAACGGCCATCTACTGGCTCGCCGAGCTCGGCATGAATCTCCGTTCGGCCTTGGCTGCCCGGAATCTTAATGTGCCAGCCATCATCATTTCCGCCCGTACGACGACGCAACGTGATCTTTGCATGGGTCAGACGCAGGTCTTCGGTGTCGTAGTAGATGGCAGAAAGTGCGTGGTGGTGGGTTTCAGCGATGTGGTCCACGCCAGCGAGCCGGGTGAGCTCAGGCAATTGGATGGATTCGGCGACTGCGAACTTTGCTTCGACTTCGAGGAAAGTCTTCGTAGACATGCACACACCTTTAATCAATACGTATTTAAGGAAAGAAGAGTTACTAAACGAAAGCCTACCCGTCAGCGTAGGTTAATGGGGCAGGCTTTCCAGACGTTAACTGGCGATCTGCCGCTGGCTGCTTGAGCCTATGGAATCGCCTGCAAGATGCGATTTTTCAGCCGCACTTGCACCATCGTGTACCCCGGCCCAACTACTGGCAGAAAGCGTCATTGCGGAAAGGTGAGGGAACAAGCGGTTGCGGGCTTCCTCGGAACCAACCTGGCGCTCATACAGCGCCGGGATTGCCTGCCGGGCAAGGCTGCGGCCATCGGCCTCATTGCCGGTTTCTGCCGTACGGGCATCTGCTGCTTCAGACATTCCGGTGAAGTTAGCTTCATCGAGCAACTCCGAGATGCGGGCGGCATAGGACAACCAGAAACTACGGCGGTAGGCGGCGGTCTCGCCGCGGCTGCGCGCCTGGGCCGCACCGTCTCCGGAGCGCATGTACCAGTCGCATTGGCGGCTCAAGGAATCGAAGAGCTGGGCCACATGCGCGGAATCTTCCGCCGTGCCAACAACGCAGGCGATGCCCTTTTCGTGCGCGAGGATTGAGGCGCAACCATTGTGATAGGCCACAACGCCCAGCAAACTCGCTTGGTGCTTTACATACGGGGCGTGGATATGCACGCGCCGAGCAAGGAAATCTGGAGCGTGCCCAGCAAACACATCTTCCACACGGTAGCGCTGTTGCAGGGACTGCGCCTTGGCAATGAGCGCATTCGCTTCATTCTCAAAGGGAGTGGATTCCGCCTTGCGCAGGAGGTTGTTTATCTTCTCGCGAATCTTCGCTTGCTTCGGATCAATATCCGCTTGGCGGTCCTTCGCGGCCGCGACCAAAAGCTCAGTATCACGCAGCTTAGGCAGTCGTAACAGCTCCAGGCTTAGCTTGCGAAGTGTTTCCTCCGGGAGAATCAGCGAGCCCGAACGTGGTGGCGCTAATTGCAGCCATTGCTTGCGCAGTACCGGCGAAGAAATGCGCGCCGGGACGCGTGGTGCGGCGCGATAGAGCAGGGGATGGACCTTAGGACCTAGAACGTGGAGGATATCGGCCGGTGCCCAGCCTTTCTCGGCGGCCCAGACAGCGTTGATGAGAGCTTCGTTGTGGAGAGCGCGGTGGGAGTGGTCAGTGTCTTGGTACATGGTCTTCCTTTCGGCTGTGTTCGAATGTGTGTTCAGCAAAGCATGTCGCCCAGACATCCCTTCCTCGCATCGCCCCCACCTTTTGCCCCCGAGATACTTTGCTGAAATGGTCAAACGCCGCCCAAAGTAGTGTCTAATAGAGTGCGCAATTTACGCGTGTATCGCAGGTAAGGTTTAGAGCATGAACAGCCAACATGAATTCGTCCTCCGCACAGTCGAAGAACGCGATATTCGCTTCATCCGCCTGTGGTTCACCGACATCTTGGGCGCACTCAAGTCCGTTGTCATGAGCCCCTCCGAGCTGGAATCGGCATTCGAGGAGGGCGTGGGTTTCGACGGTTCATCTATCGAAGGCTTTTCCCGCATCTCCGAGTCGGATACTCTCGCCCTGCCGGATCCTTCGACCTTTCAGATCATGCCTTTCGACCAGGATGAGCCGGAGATTGCTTCGGCGCGCATGTTCTGCGATATTGCCCAACCAGACGGCCAGCCTTCCATGGTGGATCCGCGCCATATCCTGCGCCGCCAGGTCACCGAAAGTGCCAACGAGGGCTTTACCTGCATGGCTGCACCAGAAATCGAGTTCTACCTGCTGGAGCAATCGCCGGATAATACAAATCTCATCGCGACGGACAATGGCGGTTACTTCGACCAAGCCACCCATGACCGCGCGCCGAGCTTCCGCCGTCGCTCCATGTCGGCGCTAGAGGCCTTGAGTATTGCCACGGAATTTAGCCACCATGAGACCGCGCCGGGCCAGCAGGAAATCGATCTGCGCCATGCCGACGTGATGACCATGGCCGATAACATCATGACCTTCCGCCACGTCATAAAACAGGTGGCTGCTGACCAAAAAGTCCAGGCCACGTTCATGCCGAAGCCTTTTGAACACTTGCCAGGTTCTGGCATGCACACCCACTTGAGCCTGTTTGAAGGAGAGCACAATGCTTTCCACGATCCCGACGATGAATTTTCCTTGTCCCAAACCGCCAAGCAGTTCATTGCGGGCATTTTGGAGCACTCCGTTGAGTTGACTGCTGTGACCAACCAATGGACCAATTCCTATAAGCGCTTGATGTTCGGCAACGAGGCGCCGGGCTCAGCAACCTGGGGCGTTTCGAATCGTTCTGCGCTCGTCCGCGTGCCTACCTACCGTCTGGGCAAGGCGGAGTCGCGTCGCGTGGAGATCCGTTCGCTGGATTCTGCGATGAACCCATACTTGGGTTATGCCGTCTTGCTGGCAGCAGGCCTGCGTGGCATCAAGGAAGGCTACGAGTTGGGCGATCCCGCAGAGGACGATGTCCATCAGCTCACTCGCCGCGAGCGCCGCGCTATGGGCTACCGCGACCTGCCCGTCAGCTTGGACCAGGCCCTGCGTGAGTTTGAAAAGTCGGAGTTTATGGCGGAAGTCCTAGGCGAGCATGTCTTCGAGTATTTCTTGCGTGCCAAGTGGGATGAATGGCACTCCTATCAGCAGCAAATCACCAGCTTTGAGCTCAACCTCAACTACTAGTTAGGCACTTTAAAGGATTTTGATGCGCCCTATTGCAGTTCCCTCGCCGGCCACCCTAGGCCTTACTCGAGCGACGGCAGCTAAAGATCTTGAACAACTGGGCTGGGATAATCCCGAGTCGCTAGAGCTTTTGTGGACGCTCGCAGCTTCGGGTGATCCGGACCTTGCGCTGAACACGCTAATCCGCATGTATGAGGCTGTTCCCGAGCTCGATGGGCAGCTGCGTAGCAGCGAGGAATTGCGCGTGCGCACCTTAGCTTTGCTCGGGGCGTCGACAGCATTTGGTGATCACTTGGCTGCTAATCCCGAGCTGTGGCGGGAGCTGGCCAAGCCCTTGCCCACGCCAACTGAGATGCTGCAGGAGATTCTTGGCGCAGTGGGCGCTCAACCTGCGGATTTTACCGAGGACGCGCAAGAGGAACGCCCCGATACAGCCACGCCGGATTTGAACACGGCCGGCACCTACCGAGCCGCCGCAGGGGACCACAAGGCGGTGCTTAAGTCCACCTATCGCACGCTCATGATGCGCATCGCCGCTCATGATCTTGCGGGTACGTTTTTCTCCCGCAAGGGGCAGTCTGCGCCGCAGCCGCGCTTGGAGTTCCAGGTTGTCACGCGGCTTTTGACTGCGCTTGCCGACGCCGCCCTTACTGCCGCGCTCGCCGTCGCCATCCGCAACGTCTACGGCGACGACCCCGTCGACGCGAAACTGGCAGTCATGGCGATGGGCAAGTGCGGAGCTGGCGAGCTGAATTACATTTCCGACGTCGATGTCATCTTCTTATCCGACGTCGTTACGCCGAAGATTACGCGGGTGGCCTCCGAGTTTAATCGAATCGGCTCGGCCTCCTTCTTCGAAGTCGATGCCAACCTGCGCCCCGAGGGAAAGTCCGGCGCGCTGGTGCGCACCTTGGAATCCCACGTTGCTTATTACAAGCGGTGGGCAGAGACTTGGGAGTTTCAGGCTCAGCTCAAAGCACGTCCACAGACCGGCTACTTGCCGCTCGGCGAGGATTACCTGGCCCAGATCGGTCCTATGGTGTGGACCGCATCCCAGCGTGATTCGTTTGTGGAAGATGTCCAAGCCATGCGCCGCCGCGTGCTGGATAATGTGCCAAAAGAGTTGCGGCAACGCGAGCTGAAACTGGGAGAGGGCGGGCTGCGCGACGTCGAGTTTGCGGTGCAGCTGCTTCAGCTGGTGCACGGCCGCTCCGATGAGACCCTGCGCGTTCTTTCTACGGTGGATGCGCTCACCGCCCTGGTCAGCGCTGGATACGTGGGGCGTGAAGATGGCACGCAGTTGATCGAGGCCTATGAGTTTCTCCGCTTGCTAGAACACCGTCTGCAGCTTGAGCGCTTCCGCCGCACTCACGTCTTGCCTCCCGCCGATGATAAGCAGGCCCTTAAATGGCTTGCCATCATCTCCGGGTTCACCCCGCAGGGCAATAAGTCCGCCGCCGAGCGCTTGGACCAGTACCTGAAGACCACGCGCTTGCGAATTCAGGATCTCCACTCCCGCCTGTTCTACCGGCCGCTGCTTAATTCGGTGGTCTCCATGTCCGCCGACGAGCTCAAGCTTTCTCCGGAGGCGGCAAAGCTGCAGCTGGCAGCACTTGGCTATGTCTATCCCGACCGCGCCTTTGAGCACCTGACCTCCTTGGCTGCGGGCACGTCGCGAAAAGCTAGGATTCAAGCCATCTTGCTGCCTACGCTCATGGGTTGGCTTTCCTCGACCGCAGACCCAGATATGGGCCTGCTTAACTATCGCAAGCTCTCTGAGGCCGCGTATGACCGGCAATGGTTCCTGCGCATGCTGCGCGACGAAGGCATCGTGGGGCAGCGTCTAATGAGCATCTTGGGCACCTCGCCCTTTGCTTCGGACCTCATCATTAGCGCTCCCGACGTCGTCAAGCAGCTCTCCGACGGCGCTTCGGGCCCGAAGCTGCTGGAAACCAAGCCCGAGCAGGTATCGAAGGCGTTGGTTAATTCCACCAAGCGTCATGCAGACCCCGACAAGGCGGTGGCGGTGGCCCGTAGCTTGCGCCGCGTGGAATTAGCGCGCATTGCCGCGGCGGACTTGCTCGGATTTATGTCAGTGCAGCAGGTGTGTTACGAACTATCCACGATTTGGGATGCCGTGCTGGAGGCAGCGCTGCGCGCGGAGATTCGTGCTTGGCTTGGCGACGCCGCGCAAGAGGAACCGCCCGCACGCATCGCCGTCATCGGTATGGGGCGCCTGGGCGGAATGGAGCTGGGCTTTGGCTCTGACGCCGACGTCATCGTGGTGGCCGAACCTAGCGAGGGTACAGACGAGACGGAAGCGGTCAAGTGGGCAATCGGGATCGTCGATAAGCTGCGGCGTCGGCTTTCTAAACCTTCCGGCGATCCGCCGCTCGACGTTGACCTGGGGCTGCGCCCAGAAGGCCGTTCCGGTGCCGTAGTGCGCACGATTGCCTCTTATGAGCGTTATTACCGCGAGTGGGGCGAGGCCTGGGAGATGCAGGCGCTGCTGCGTGCGGCCTTCGTCGCTGGCGATCGCAGCGTGGGGGAGAAGTTCCTAGCTATGGTCGATGGTTTCCGCTATCCCGATGATGGCGTTAGCGAAAAGACCTTGCGCGCGATTCGTCGTATGAAAGCTCGCGTGGATAACGAGCGTCTGCCGCGCGGTGCTGATCGCAACACCCATACCAAGCTGGGGCGCGGCGGGTTGTCCGACATCGAGTGGACCGTACAGCTTTTGACCATGATGCATGCCCATGATTACCCGGACCTCCACGATCCTTCGACGTTGCGCGTGCTGGACGCGGTGGAAAAACACGAGCTGATTCCGCCGGAGAAGGTTCAGGTGCTGCGGGATGCCTGGCTGCTGGCAACCGACGCCCGCAATGCCTTGGTGCTCGTGCGCGGCAAGCGCGTGGATCAGCTGCCGACGCCGGGACCACAGTTGGCCCAGGTGGCCGGTGCTGCCGGCTGGGCACCGGAGGACAACCAGGAATTCCTGGATACCTATCTCAAGACCACGCGGCATGCCCGCAAGGTGGTCGACGAGGTCTTCTGGGGTGAGGCGGAGACCTTCGAGCACGAAAATGCCTAGGCTGGGAAGGCAGAGAATGAAAACTGTCCCAGCATTGAGCTTAAAGAATTGAGAAAGCCATGTCTTTGAATTTGTCGCTTGATATCACCACCGCCACCTTGGCTGACTTGGAGGCCTTCCTAGCCGCCGCTCGGGCAGCCGGGGCCACAGGCAGCGACGCGCTAGAGCTGGAAGACGCGCAGCTTCGCGTAAGCATCACGAAGCCGAGGCCAGAAGAAAATATTCACGCCCCGGCAGATGAACCAGCCACCACACAACCAACGCAGCCGCAGGCTCCGCGTCATTCCCAGCAGCCGCGCAGCGCGTGGGAGCGCACCTTGGGCGATAATGCACTTCGCTCTGTCATCGATATTCTTTCTGAGCGTCTCGACCCACCACGTGGCGGCAGCTCATTTGGTAACTTCGGCCCAAGTATTTAGAACCGCTCTTAGCCAGGATTAGACTTCAAAACTGTGTACCGCAATAAGATCGTCGCCGTGTGGGCGATTGTGGCCGTGTTGGCTATCCTCGCACTGGGCATTGGCGTGTTTGCCACCACTCGAGATAATCCACCGGCTGGTGCGCAGACCGTGGCAGAGGCCATCGGTGGCGGTGTGCTGCAAAATGACAATTCGGCAGCGCCGTCGAATATCGATGAAGAGCGCATGTACTCGCTGGCTGAAGCGCTTGGCATTCCCCCCGAGTCGATGCCGCGCGACATGCTCGAATCCGCGAATCGCTCCGAGTCCCGCGGAACCATGATCCAGGTTTTGCGCAAAGCAATCGAGCAAGGCGTCCTCAATGATGAGGAGGCCGCCGTTATCCTCAAGGCCTTTGATCTGGGCCTGGTCAACCCGGCCGTCGATACCATCGTCGCGGAAAGTTCCCCAGCGCAGTAATCACAGGAACACACAGGTGCCGTGCAGGCTCACGCGAAGCATCTGGCAGGTGCCAGACTTAATGTAATCCTCGTAAATATAACGAATGCATAACGCATTGCGTGTGGAGGAGGAACATGAACTGGCGCGAGAAACTTGGCACCGCGATCGGCGTTTCATTGGCCGTAGCAATTCCGGTCACTGGCGGACTCGGCGTTTCCTATGCGGTCAATGCCATGCCGATAGAATCCAGTGCGGAAATTCCCATTAACTCTGATGAAGTTTCGCAAAGCCCGTTGAAGGAGCCCGGCCAGGAACTCGGGGAAGCGTTGCGTAGCTTCCATCCCGGCCTATAGTGGGCGAGTATGTTGCTGCGCTCCGTCTCGCTAAAGAAACAGGAACTGGATAGCTACCTGCTCCAGCTGCCCATGGTGCAGTACCTGCAGGACCTGCCTTACTTCGAGTTCACCTCGCCCGTGACCTGCTTGGTGGGTGAAAACGGGGCGGGCAAGTCCACGCTTCTAGAAGCAATCGCGCTGCGTCTGCGCTTTTCGCCCTTTGGCGGGCGCTACGACGACGCCAAGCGCATCCGCGCGCCTTTTCGCGGCCTGTCCGCGGGGTTGAACTGTAAGCTCGACGAGAATCTACAACGTGGCTATTTCTTACGCGCCGAAACGCATGAGTCCGTGCTTGAGGCGGCTAATAGCCCAGACGAGCGCGCCGGGCGTAATACCTTGCCGCGCGAGGTGGACTTGGAGCACCGCTCCCACGGCGAGTCTGTCTTCGACGTGCTGGGCGAGCATATCGACGGCCGCGGGCTTTATATCCTTGACGAGCCCGAAGCCGGATTGTCCGTCGTGCGGCAGATGGCGCTCGTGGCCGAAATTCATCAAGCCGCAGAACGCGGCGCCCAGTTCCTCATTGCCACGCACTCGCCGATTCTGCTTGCCGTGCCGGGCGCGGACATCGTCGAGCTTGGCGACGCCGGTTTCGAGAGGATTTCCTTCGACGCCGCCGAGCCCGTGGCGGCTACCCGGGAATTCTTGGAGGCGCCAGAGGAAACGATAAAGTTCCTGATTACCTAGGAGACGCTGACAACCTTGACCTTCGGGCCAGTGCCTCCGCCGCGCTTGCGCAGGAAGTGCGTGACAGCTACGCCGAGCATGCCCGCAAGCCAAATGATGAGGGAAGTTACAGCGGCCGCGTGGAAGTCGCCCAGTTCGTAGTGTGGAGCGTGGCCACGGCTATCGAGCACCATGCCAAAAATTTGCGCTGCCACCATCGAAGAGATGAATCCACCCATGTTGGCCAAGCCTGTTGCCGTGGCCACCACACTGCGTTCCATGTTCTCGCGCACGATGTCGAAGCCATAGTTCGAGCACGGAGAGCAAAACGAAATAGCCACCATGAGGATGAAAAGGCTGAAGAAGCTGTTGCCCCAGAGGAAGAAAGCCGTCCACGACATTATGTTGAGTGTCGTGAAAAACAGCGCCATCCAGTCGCGGAAACCCTGCGCACGCGAGGAAATCTTGCCGTGGATTGGTCCTAACGCAAACATGCAGATCGTATAAAAGGTCAGCACCGTTCCGGCCTGTACCTTGGAGATTCCTAGTCCCTCCGTCATGAACGGCATTCCCCACAACATGACAAATACAGTCGCACCCAAAAGGCCACAGAAGTGGATGAAAAATCCCTGCCATGCAACGGGGGAACGCAGCACCATGGCCAGTCTGGTGGCCAAGGAATGCGCCTGCGAATTGGGCTGCTCGGCGGGAGTTTCGATGATGCCTAGAGCTTCAGGCGTGTCCGCTACGGCAACCGCCGCAGCTAGTGCGATGAGAATGCCCGCCGCACCCAAAGCTACAAAGGCCGTGGTCCATCCGGTCCACCCCAAAAGCGCAGCGAAAGGAATAGCGGAGACGAACTGGCCGAGCTGACCCAACGACGAGGTCACCTGGGTAAACATTGGCGTGCGGTGCAAAGGGAACCAATATGGCAGGATGCGCATCACGGATAAGAAGGCCGTGGCGTCGCCCGCGCCAATCAAAAGCCGAGCGGCAATAGCCATCCAATAATTTGTGGTTAGGCCCAGTGCTACCTGCCCCACGCCCATGATGACAGCGCCAATAACGAGCAGTTTGCGAGGACCATACTTATCAATGAGCACACCCGTAGGAATCTGTGCGAACGCATAGATACCCAACTGCACTGAGGTGAAGACCGCAATGCGAGAGGCATCGACGTCGAAACGCTCCATCGCTTCCAGCCCCGCCACACCAAAAGAGGTGCGCCCGGTAATCGCCACGATGTAGACAAGAATCGCGGCAACCCAAATGGATAAGGCTTTGGTGGTCACAACTTCCCGTGGATTTGGCACAGACATGGCTGATACTTTACGCGTGCCCGACTATGATGCAGGGGGTGAAGTACATTTCTACGCGCGACGCTAACCGTCAGCCTGCTTCTTTTACCGATATTCTCTTAGGTGGGCTTGCCCCTGACAGCGGCCTTTACCTGCCGGAATCCTATCCGCAACTAAACGGCGCTGTGCTCAATGAATGGCGTCAGTTGCTCGCTGAGGAAGGCTACGCGGCGCTTGCGGCAGAAGTACTCAAGCTTTTCGTGGATGATATTCCAACTGATGATCTGGAGGCCATCGCGCAGCGCGCGTACACCCATCCTAAGTTCGCGAGCGAGGAAATTGTCCCCGTGACCGCGCTGGGTGATGGCCTTTTCATCGGCCACCTCTCCGAAGGACCTACCGCTGCCTTCAAGGACATGGCCATGCAGCTGCTCGGCGAGCTCTTCGAGTACGAGCTGGGCCGCCGCGATGAAACCCTCAACATCCTGGGCGCTACCTCGGGCGATACTGGCTCTTCTGCGGAATATGCCATGCGCGGGCGCACCGGAATCCGCGTCTTCATGCTGACCCCGGCGGGCCGCATGACTGCTTTCCAGCAGGCTCAGATGTTCGGCCTTGATGATCCGAATATCTTCAACATCGCGCTCGACGGTGTCTTCGATGATTGCCAGGATGTGGTTAAGGCAACCTCCAATGATGCCGGGTTTAAGAAGGAATTCCGCATTGGCGCCGTTAATTCCATCAACTGGGCACGCCTTATGGCGCAGGTCATTTACTACATCAACTGCTACCTGAAGGTCACCTCTGACAACGAGCAGAAGGTCTCTTTCTCCGTGCCCACCGGCAATTTTGGTGATATCTGCGCCGGCCATATCGCCCGTTCGATGGGGCTTCCCATCGACAAACTCATCGTCGCCACCAACGAAAACGACGTGCTCGATGAGTTCTTCCGCACCGGCAACTACCGTCCGCGCCCGGCGGAGGAGACCTTCAAGACCTCCTCGCCGTCGATGGATATCTCCCGCGCCTCGAACTTTGAGCGTTTCGTCTTCGATTTGCTTGACCGTGATGCCTCGCGCACCGCGGAGCTCTTTGGCCCCAAGCTGAAGGAGGGCGGTTTCCAGCTCAGCACTGAGGAACTGCGTGCAGCCCGGGATGAGTATGGCTTTACTTCTGGTTCCTCCACGCATGCGGACCGCCTGGCCACCATTGCATCGGTCAAGGAAAGTTATGACTACCTGGTGGATCCGCACACCGCGGACGGCATCAAGGTCGCCCGCCAGGTGCAAAAGGAAGAGGACATCAAGACACCGATCATCTGCCTGGAGACCGCCCTGCCGGTGAAGTTCTCCGAGACTATCGTCGAGGCCATCGGAACCGAGCCAGCAGTTCCGGAGCGTTTTGCTGGCATCATGGATGCACAAAGGCATGTCACGGATCTGCCCAACGACGTCGCTGCAGTCCAAGACTTCATCCGCCGCTCCATAGCACAGACCGACGTGAAACAGCACCCCAGAGGAGCATAAAAGATGGCACAGGAACAGTTCTCCGGACCGGAATACTTCACCGAGTTCGACCCAGAGAAGTTCATCCGCGATCTCAAGGAGATGGCGGAGATGGAAAAGGAAAACAAGCAAGCTTCCGAAGCAGACAAGAACACCGATGGTGATGGCACGGTCTAGCTCGCGGGTACCACAGATAGCAGCCGCCGTGGCTTTAGCAATTGGCCTCGGCGGCTGCTCTTTGATCCCCACGCAGACGGTGCAGCACGCGCTTGGCGACGCCGCGGCCACCCTCACTGGCGAATCCGCCGCACCGGAGGCGTCGGAAAGCGATGCTCAGGTAAACAACGAGGGTGACGCGGAAGCCACGCCAGCGCAGCCGGAAATCCCCGCCGCGAACCCCGATACCTCGCGGCCTGCGCTCTCACCCATGCCGGCGGGAACCGCGTTGGATATCTCCTCCCAGGAACCGAAACCGGGAGAGTATTTTGACTTCCAGATGTGCACCGCAGCGTGGTCTTTCTCGCTGGAAGATGGCCGCAACTTCGCGGTGACCGCATCGCACTGCGGCAAACCCGGCGACCGTGTGTGGGCCGGAAACGCGCATCGCACCTTTACCTTCCCGGCAGAACCAATCGGGGAAGTGGTTTATTCGGACTTGTATTCCGATACCACCCACGGCCTCGACTTCGCGCTCATCGAGCTGCATGCTGACGTGGGTTACTACACGCCGAAGTATATGGAGGCCGGCGTGGCCACAACGGGCGAGCTTCCACAGCAGTTGTGCAAGCTGGGGCGCATAACCGGTGAGACCTGTGGCGAGCTAAGCCATGGCCCGGAAAAGGGCGGGCTGAAGTCCGGCGAGATTCGCATGGAAATCACGGCCGCTCGGGCGCGCCTGTGCGGTACCCAAGGCGATTCCGGCGGGCCGATGTACGCCCAACTGCCAGGAGGAACCGCAATCGTCGGCGTAGTCTCTGGCACCACGCAGGAGCTAAAAGGTCAGTGCGCCGAAGCGCCGGACATGGAGCTTTCTTTTACCCCTGCAGCCGATATCGTAGCGCTCATCCCGGAGATTTTGGGCTCTGAAATAGCGCAGGTGGGCTAGCGCGGGCTCGGGCCAAAGCGGACAAAGAAAGCGGCTAGGGTAGTGGGCATGGCAACCCCTGAATACATCCTCAACCT
This sequence comes from Corynebacterium sp. HMSC077D03, assembly GCF_001808545.1. Lineage (NCBI taxonomy): Bacteria > Bacillati > Actinomycetota > Actinomycetes > Mycobacteriales > Corynebacteriaceae > Corynebacterium > Corynebacterium sp. HMSC077D03. The sequence goes on along the minus strand of NZ_KV793698.1, from coordinate 13,403 downwards.
CCGTGAGAAGGTGGGCCACCAGCAGCTGTTCCTGCCGGCGTGCACCGCAGTTATTGTCCGCGATGTTCCCATGAACGCGGCGCTATGGGAAGTCCCATCGGTGCTGCTGGTGCAGCGCGCCGACAATGAGACCTGGGCGCCCGTCGAGGGCATCTGCGAGCCTGGCGAGGAAATCACCACCACAGCCATCCGTGAGGTCAAGGAAGAAGTCGGTCTCGATGCCACCGCGGAAGCGCTGCTTGGCGTGGGGCAGGTAGGCCCTGTCACCTACGACAATGGCGACGAGTGCATGTTCATGTCCACCGCACTGCGGCTTTCGGTTCCAGAAGGCGCGGAGCCGGTGGTTTCTGACGAGGAAAACCTCGCGGCGCAGTGGTTCTCCGTCGCCCAAATGCCGGCTTCGGTAAGCGCCCGTAACCGTATGCTGATCGGTGATGCCGTGGCACAAATGAAGCACCCGAAGGGCTTTCGCCCACGCATGGGATTTGTAAAACGCAACTAGCAATCGCGTATGCCCAAAACCACCTCCAACCTGGATTTCTGTCAGCTAATTGTTTCTATTTGATGGCTGGTGATAGTCTGAAGATCCGTAGGTCGCCGCGCGAGGCGTCCCGCGGATTTTTTGATCTTCAAGGGGTGTCTCGTTGCGCTGAGCTTGCCGCATCAGCAATCAAATTCCTCGAAAGGTGCATTCCATGCCACCTCGTTCCAACCAGAACACCAAATTCATTTTCGTCACCGGAGGAGTTGTCTCCTCCCTGGGCAAAGGCTTAACAGCGGCATCGCTGGGTCAGCTGCTTTCTGCCCGCGGACTCTCGGTGACCATGCAGAAGCTCGACCCATATCTCAACGTCGACCCAGGCACCATGAACCCGTTTGAGCACGGCGAGGTCTTTGTCACCGAAGACGGTGCCGAGACCGACCTCGACCTGGGCCACTACGAGCGCTTCTTGGACCGCAACCTCACGAAGAACGCGAATGTAACCACGGGCAAGGTGTACTCCTCGGTCATCGCGAAGGAGCGCCGTGGTGAGTACTTGGGCAAGACCGTGCAGGTCATCCCGCACATCACCGATGAGATCAAGGATCGCGTGCTCGCGATGGCCGCGCCCGATGCCTCCGGCAATGTGCCGGACGTGGTCATCTCCGAAATCGGTGGCACCGTGGGCGATATCGAATCGCAGCCCTTCCTGGAGGCCGCACGGCAGGTACGTCATGCCGTCGGCCGCGAGAATATCTTCTTCATCCACTGCTCGTTGGTGCCATACCTCGGCACTTCGGGGGAGCTGAAGACGAAGCCGACCCAGCACTCCGTGGCGGAGCTGCGCTCCATCGGCATCGTGCCGGACGCAGTGGTGCTGCGGTGTGACCGCGACGTTCCGGATGGCTTAAAACACAAGATTGCGCTCATGACCGACGTCGAGGAAGAAGGCGTAGTATCCTGCCCTGACTCGCCGTCCGTCTATGACATCCCGGAGGTGCTCTACCGCGAGCACCTGGACACCTTCGTCATCCGCAAACTAGGACTGCCTTTCCGCGATGTGGATTGGACCCAGTGGGGCGAGCTACTGGATCGCGTCCGCAACCCGCGCCACGAGGTCACCGTGGGCATCGTGGGCAAGTACATTGACCTGCAGGATGCGTACCTTTCCGTGGCAGAGGCAATCCGGCATGCGGCCTTTGCTCACCACGCGAAGGCGAAAATCAAGTGGATCACCTCGGATGACTGCGAAGCAGACTCAGCCACTGCGCTGGGCGATCTCGACGCCATCGTGGTGCCAGGCGGCTTCGGAGTGCGCGGCATCGAGGGCAAGATCGCCGCGGTGAGATACGCCCGAGAGAACAAGATTCCTTTCCTGGGCCTGTGCCTGGGTCTGCAGTGCACCGTGCTGGAGGCGGCCCGCCAGGCAGGCATTGCCGACGCCTCCTCGACAGAGTTTGACCCCGAGACCTCTGCGCCAGTCATCGCCACGATGGAGGAGCAGCAGGCAGCTGTCTCCGGCGAGGCGGACCTCGGCGGCACCATGCGCCTGGGCGCTTATCCAGCTGTGCTCGCTGAAGACTCCGTCGTGGCGAAGGCCTACGGCACTACTGAGGTCTCTGAGCGCCACCGCCACCGCTACGAGGTCAACAACGCCTACCGTGCGCAGATGGAGCAAGGCTCCGGCCTGGTTTTCTCCGGCACCTCCCCCGACGGCAACTTAGTCGAGTTCGTCGAATACCCCAATCACCCATTCATGGTGGCCACCCAAGCCCACCCCGAGTACAAGTCGCGCCCGACTAACCCGCACCCGCTCTTTGACGGGCTGATTGCAGCAGCGCTGAGCTAAAGGCCGCCGGCCGCTAAGCAAGAGGCCTAAAACGCGTAAAATCCCTGCGGAGAGCTTGTGCTTCCGCAGGGATTTTCTTTGCTCCCTAATTAGCAGTCGTAGTACATCTCAAACTCCTGCGGGGTTGGGCGCAGGCGGGAAGGAGCGATTTCCTCTTCGTTCTTGTACTGCAGGTAGGTCTCGATGAGGTCCTCGGTGAAGACGTCGCCTTCGGTCAGGAACTCGTTATCTTCCTCCAGGGCGCGCAGGGAAGCCTCAAGGCTGGTTGGTGCCTGCGGGATGGAAGCCTGCTCTGCCGGTGGCAGCTCGTAGAGGTCCTTATCCACCGGAGCGTGCGGCTCGATGCGGTTCTTGATGCCATCGAGGCCAGCCATCATCATGGCAGCGAAACCGAAGTATGGGTTGCCCGATGGGTCCGGAGCGCGGAACTCGATGCGCTTTGCCTTCGGGTTGGAGCCGGTGATCGGGATGCGGATTGCCGCGGAGCGGTTGCGCTGGGAGTAGACCAGGTTAATCGGGGCCTCAAAGCCCGGAACCAGGCGGTGGTAGGAGTTCAGAGTTGGGTTGGTAAACGCCAGAACTGCCGGTGCGTGGTGGAGGATACCGCCGATGTAGTAGCGCGCGATATCGGAAAGGCCACCGTAGCCTGCCTCATCGTAGAACAGCGGCTTGCCGTCCTTCCACAGGGACATGTGGGCGTGCATGCCGGAGCCGTTGTCACCCGCGAGCGGCTTTGGCATGAAGGTTGCGGACTTGCCGTACTCAGCGGCGGTGTTCTTGATGATGTACTTAAAGGTCTGAATATCATCAGCCGCGTGCAGCAGGGAGTTGAAGCGGTAGTTGATCTCATTTTGACCCGCGCCCACCTCGTGGTGGAAGCGCTCAATCTGGAAGCCGGCGTTCTGCAGGTTGCGCACCATGGCATCGCGGACTTCGCCATGCTTGTCGACGGGCGCAGTAGGGAAGTAGCCGCCCTTGACGCGGGTCTTGAAACCGGTGTTCGGAGTGCCGTCGAAGTTGGCCTCGTTGCCGCGGTTCCACCAGCCCTCGTCGGTGTCTACCTCGTAGAAACCATGGTCGATGTCGGTGGAGTAGCGCACGGAATCGAAGAGGTAGAACTCGGCCTCGGCGCCGAAGTTGCACACGTCCGCGATGCCGGTGGAAGCAAGGTATTCCTCGGCCTTCATTGCGACGTTGCGTGGGTCGCGGGAGAAAGGCTCCAAGGTGAACGGATCGTTGACGAAGAACTTGATGTTCAGCGTCTTGGAGGAGCGGAAAGGATCCACCATCGCGGTTGCTGGGTCTGGCAGCAGGGTCATGTCAGACTCATCGATGGAGGTAAAGCCACGGATGGAAGAACCGTCGAATGCGAGGCCTTCTTCAGCGGCAGCCTCGGTGAACTCCGAAGCGGGAATTGAAAAGTGGTGCTCGGTGCCGGGAACGTCAGTAAAACGAATATCGACGAACTTTACGTCTTCATCCTCGATGAACTTGACGATTTCCTGGACGGACTCGAAAGACACTGTTTTGTCTCCTCAGGGGTTTAGAAAAATGTTCTTCATCGAAGTTTACTAGCTTTATTCTGCCTTCGGATGTTAACCCATCGATCTATAGATATATTTCGTTTTCGTGTCTGCATGCAGGGGGCACTAGATTGGTCAACATGGCTGATAAGCGAACATGGCTCGATGGACCCGCAATCCCGGGCGAAAATGATGACTTCGAAGGCCCCGGCGCATGGCCGGGCGAAAAGCTCGGACTTCCTGAGTCTGGCTCCGGGGCGCTGGCGCCGGTGGCCCGCCGTGCAGGGGCGGTTCTCATCGACTGGATCGTGTGCATGCTGCTGGCCAATCTCATCGTGATGTTCACCCACGCGCTGGGCGGCCCTGCATTCCTGGGCTACATGCTGTGGGTCATCGTCGGCATCCTCTGCGGCTGGCTCTTTGCTCGCACTCCGGGCATGCTTTTGCTGGGCATGGGCGTGGCGCGTCTCGACGCCCCGGGGCAAACGGTGGGCTTCTGGCGCGCGGCAGTGCGCACCATCCTCACCGGCTTCCTCTTCCCGGCCGCAATGGTCGATACCGACGGCCGCGGTATCCACGACCGCGCAACCGGCACCGCAGTGATCATGGTCTAGTTCCTCTATCTTGCGGCGTCGCAGGGTGCTTCCTACAAAACCTAAAAGCGGCCCTTCCTTGGTGGATTCCAAGGAAGGGCCGCTTTTGCACAAGTATTATTTGCCCTTACGCTGCTGCGCGCGGCGCATGCGGCGGTTCATGCCAGCCATGTTCTGCGCCTGGCGTGGCATCGGGCCCTTCGGCAGACCCGGGGTGGTGCCTGGCAGGTCATCCATGGCCTCAATCTTGCGGATGATTGCGTAGGTCTCGTCCTTTTTGAAGTTACGCGGGAACTTCATCACGTGATTGCGCAGCTTGGACACTGGAACCTCGTCCTCGCCGTTGCCCACCCAGACCTCGTAGACCGGAACGCCGCCGGCGAGCTTATCCACGCGCTTTTTCAGGGTGTTGAGAACCGGAGTCAGGCGCTTGCGGTCACCTTCGCAGACGAAGATGACGCCGGCATTGCCGATGACGCGGTGGATGAGGTCCTGATGGCGGGTAACGCCGACCGCGGTCTTGACCTTCCAGACGATGCCCACGGTGTTGCGCAGCTGCTGCTCCAGCGCCCAACCCGCAACGCCCGGCTGATCCTCGACCTTTTTGTACATGTCGCGCTCAAGGCGGCGGGTAAACAGCCACATCGCCAGCAAAGCGCCGATGCCGAGACCCAGGATGAGCATGAACCACTGGCCGTTGAAGAGCAGGCCGATAAGGAAGAACAACAGGCCCATGCCGAGGAAAGCGGCGAGCATGATAGGAATCAATGCCTTGTCATGCTTGCGCTGCATATTGAACGCTTGCCACATCTGGGAACGGGTTTGCTTGCGCTGCTCGCGTTTTGCGGCGCGCTCTTGCTTCTTTGCAGCCTTCAGGCTTGCCTTATCGTCTTGTGCCATGGTTCCTACTTTAAAGGTCAGCGCTGCAAATTAACGAATTGCAGCGGCAGCGGAGTCAGCGTTTGCCGGGGTCTTTACCATGCGGGTCGTTACCGGGGTTTCCTGGGAAGGGCCGTACTTCTCGAGCAGCGTCGAAGCCTCTTGGGCGGTAGCGCCCTTCGAGGTCTCAGCCAGGTGCTGCAAATTTTCTGGCAATTCGAAGCCGCGGGCCTCCATAGCCTGCACGTACAGGCGGCCAGCGCGGTAAGAAGAACGCACCAGTGGGCCAGACATGACGCCGCCGAAGCCGAGCTCCTTGGCCAGCTTGGAGTGTTCGACGAACTCCTCCGGGCGGACCCAACGCTCGATCGGGTGGAAGCGCGGGCCTGGGCGCAGGTACTGGGTAATGGTGATGATGTCGCAGCCAGCAGAGCGCAGGTCGCGCAGAGCTTCCTCGATCTCATCCTTGGTCTCGCCCATGCCCAGGATCAGGTTGGACTTGGTGATGAGATCAAAGTCGTGAGCCTGGCGAATTACGTCGAGGGAGCGCTCGTAGCGGAAGGCCGGGCGGATGCGCTTGAAGATGCGCGGCACGGTCTCCAGGTTGTGAGCGAAGACCTCAGGGCGAGCCTCGAAGACCTCCTGCAGAAGGTCCGGCTTGCCGGAGAAGTCAGGGGTCAGGTTTTCCACACCGGTGTGCGGGTTGAGCTCGTGAATCTTGCGCACGACCTCGGCGTAGAGCCACGCGCCTTCATCCGGCAGATCGTCGCGGGTAACACCGGTGATGGTGGTGTAGTTCAGGTCCATCTCCTGGATGTTTTCTGCAACGCGGCGCGGCTCGTCGCGGTCCAACTCCGCCGGCTTACCGGTGGCAATGTCGCAGAAATCGCAGCGGCGGGTGCACTTATCGCCACCGATGAGGAAGGTGGCCTCACGAGATTCCCAGCACTCGTGGATATTCGGGCAACCAGCCTCCTGGCACACGGTGTGCAGGGAAGCGCCGGACACGCGGGACTTCATATCCTCGTAGCCCGGGCCGGTGCGGACCTGGTTGCGGATCCAGCGCGGCTTTTGTTCGATGGGGGATTCCGCATTCTTCTTCTCAATGCGGAGCATCTTGCGTCCTTCAGGCTTAACAGTCACAAAAACTCACTCTACGGGGTTGGGATTGTCTCTTACTAATACAAGGCCGGTGTGTGGAGGTTTATTCCGCACTCTGGGCACGCTTTTGGCGGGCCTTCTCGTTGGCGACCTTAATCGGGTCTGGCGCTGAACCAAATGTGTGGTCCGCGACGGTGAGTTCACCAGAAAGCGCGCGCTGCAGGGCGTCGAGAAGCGGTGTCGCAGCCTCCTCCATAGTGACATCGCGGCCAAGCTCGAGGCTCAGCGTGGTCACGTCGGCGTCGTCAATGCCGCAGGCCACGATGTGCTCGTAATACTCCAGCGTGTTGGTGCAATTAAGCGCAAGACCATGCATGGTCACGCCGCGAGTGATGCGGATTCCCAGCGCCGCAATTTTGCGATCGCGCTTGGGGGCCTGCGGGTCCGTGGCCTGGGTGGTGGAGGGCACCCACACACCAGACCGGCCGTCGATGCGGCCGGCGGTACGAACGCCAAGCTCGCGCACCGTCTGGATGATTGCCTCTTCGAGCCGGCGGACATAGTCCACGACGTCGACAGGCTCCGCGAGCTTCAAGATGGGGTAGACCACCAGCTGCCCCTCACCATGCCAAGTAATCCGCCCGCCGCGATCCACCGTGATGACCGGCAGACCATTGTCCGGCATATCCTCCGGCTGCGTGCGTTTGCCAGCGGTGTAGATGTTGGGGTGCTCGACCACGAGGATGATGTCCCCGCGCTCGCCTTTTGCGCGCTGGGCGGCAAGCTCGGCCTGGAGATCCCACGCCTGTTGGTAATCCATGCGGCCGAGGTGGCGGATTTCCAGCGCTTCCTGTGACGCGCGAATACTGCGATCAGCGGGGAAGAAGGGCTCACGAGGAGCTGTCATGTGTGATGCTTCCTTAATCTAATAAAACGCGGGGGTCGATACTGATAGTGCCACCCAGGCCAATGCCGGCCCAACACCGGGGTGAGGGGGCAGGTGGAGGCGTAGTCGGAGGCAAAAGAAAAAGCGGGAGGAAACCTCCCGCTTTAGCAGTAAGTGGCTTAAACGCCGTTTGCCGCAGCGTACTCTTCTGCGGTCATCAGCTCGCCGGTCTCAGAAACCTCGACCTCGAAGAGCCATCCTTCACCGAATGGGTCGTTGTTGATGACTGCGTAGTCATCGTGAACAGCCTCGTTAACAGCGGTGACGGTGCCGGTAATTGGGGCGTAGAGATCGGATACGGACTTGGTGGATTCGACCTCACCGCAGGTATCGCCAGCGGTAACAGTGTCACCGACTGCCGGCAGCTCAGCGAAGACGACCTCGCCCAGACGGTCAGCAGCAACGGAGGTGATGCCAACGCGGACGGTTGCGCCCTGTGCGGCGTCAGCAGAAGAATTGATCCACTCGTGGTCCTCGGAGTAGGAGAAATCTGCAGGAAGGTTAGCCATTGTGATGGGAGTCCTTTCGGAAGATGGTATGTGCTTTTATCTTAACGGTTGTCACGCGTCCGCGAACTACTTTTCGCGCTTGTAGAACGGAAGGGCCGCGACGCTAAACGGGTAGCGCTTGCCGCGGATGTCTACCTCGACGGCGTCGCCAGGCTGCAGGTTTGCAGAGGTATCCAGCAGCGCGATGGCAACCGGGTGGCCCAGGGTCGGGGAAGGCTGACCGGAGGTGACAGAACCGACCTTGGTTTCGCCAACGAAGACCTCAGCACCGGCGCGGGCGGCGCGGCGCTGATCGGAGACCAAGCCGGTGATGGCGACCTGCGGGCCTTCCTCTGCACGAGCGCGGATGACCTCAGCGCCAACGAAGTCGGCTTCCTTCTTAGCAAAAGCACGCGCCATGCCGGCCTCAACCGGGGTGATGTCGCGGGAGAGCTCGTTGCCGTAGAGCGGCATGCCCGCTTCCAAGCGCAGGGAGTCACGCGCTGCGAGGCCACATGGCAGGATGTCGTACTCGGCACCGGCCTTGAGCAGCTCCTCCCATAGCTCCGGGGCATCGGAGTTGTAGACGATGAGCTCGAAGCCATCTTCGCCGGTGTAGCCGGTGCGGCAGATGAAGGCGTACTTGCGCGCTACCTTGCCGGTCATCGCTGCGTAGTAAGGCAGTTCCATGACGGCTTCCTGCTTGTTGTCCTCGACCAGCGGGATGAGGATTTCTGCTGCCTTCGGGCCCTGGATGGCAATCATTGCTACGTCGCGGGACTCGTTGTTGAGGTCCACATCGAAGCCCTCAGCGCGCTCGTTGAGTTCCTCCCAGACCACGTCAGCGTTGCCGGCGTTTGGCACGACCAAGAACTTGGTCTCGCCCAGGCGGTAGGTGATGAGGTCATCGATGATGCCGCCATCTGCGGCGCAGATCATCGAGTACTTTGCCTTGCCCACCTTGAGGGTGGTCATATCGGAGATTAGGCAGTAGGACAGGAACTTTGCGGCATCCTCGCCGTTGACCCAAACTTCGCCCATGTGGGACAGGTCGAAAAGGCCAGCGGAGTTGCGAACCGCGCGGTGCTCTTCGAGCTCGTTGTTGTACTTCAGGGGCATGTTCCACGGGCCGAAAGCCGTAAAGGATGCGCCAAGCTTTTCATGCTCTGCATGCAGCGGGGAGTTGAGCAGTTCAGACATTTTTCTCCTTTAGAGTTCTTCTCTGCTAGTTCGATTCTGTTAGTTGGTCTCCGCGTCAGCGGAGATCTCGAATGCTTCTGGCGGCGGGCAAGCGCAAACCAGGTTGCGGTCACCGTAAGCCTCGTCGATGCGGCGGACTGGTGGGAAGTACTTGTTAGCGCGCAGGGAGGCAACCGGGTAGGCGGCTTCCTGGCGGGTGAAGGAGTACTCCCAGTTATCGGAGGTCACTGCCGCTGCGGTGTACGGAGCGTTGTGGATGACGGATGCCTCGTACTCAACCTTGCCGTCGATGATGTCCTGGATTTCGGCGCGGATTGCGCGCATGGCCTCGATGAAGCGGTCCAGCTCGGCGAGGTCTTCGGACTCGGTCGGTTCCACCATGAGAGTGCCGGCGACCGGGAAGGACAGGGTCGGTGCGTGGAAGCCGTAGTCCACGAGGCGCTTGGCGACGTCCGCCGCAGTAACGCCGGAGGCATCGGTCAGCTCGCGCAGGTCGAAGATGCACTCGTGCGCGACCAGGTCGGCGTTGCCGGTGTAGAGGACCGGGAAGGAATCCTGCAGGGACTTTGCCAGGTAGTTTGCGCTCAGGATGGCGTGGCTGGTGGCCTGTGCAACGCCCTCGGTGCCGACCATGGCCAGGTAGGCCCAGGAGATAGGCAGCACGCCGGCGGAGCCAAACTTGCTGGCGGTAGAAGGAACGCCCTTTTCAATCGAGGTAGCCTGCTGCGGGTCGATGGAGGAATCGTTCGCATCGGTGGGCAGGAATGGCACTAGGTGCTGGGCGACGCCCACCGGGCCAACGCCCGGGCCACCGCCGCCGTGCGGGATGGTGAAGGTCTTGTGCAGGTTCAGGTGGCTGACGTCGCCGCCGAACTCGCCCGGGCGTGCCCAGCCGGTTAGTGCGTTCATGTTCGCGCCGTCGATGTAGACCTGGCCGCCTGCCGCGTGGACCTTGTCGCACACGTCGCGGACCTCAGGGTCGAAGACGCCGTGGGTGGATGGGTAGGTGATCATGATGCCGGCGATGTGCTCACCGTGCTGTTCGATCTTGGCATCCAGGTCCGCCAAGTCGATGGAGCCATCGTCCGCGGTAGCAACGACGACCACGCGCAGGTTGGCCAGGGTAGCGGAGGCCGCGTTGGTGCCGTGTGCGGAAGATGGGATGAGGATGACGTCGCGGCCAGCGTCGCCGTTGGCAACGTGGTAGCGGCGGATGGCCAGCAGGCCTGCGAGCTCACCCTGGGAGCCAGCGTTGGGCTGGATGGAGACCTTGGCATAGCCGGTCAGCTCGGCCAACCAGCCCTCGAGCTCCTCGATGAGCGCGCGCCAGCCGGCGGTGGTCTCTTCCGGTGCATATGGGTGAATGCCCGCGAACTCTGGCCAGGAGATCGGCTCCATGGCGGCAGTGGGGTTCAGCTTCATGGTGCAAGAACCCAGCGGAATCATGGTGCGGTCCAGCGCCAAGTCCTTGTCTGCCAGAGTGCGCAGGTAGCGCAGCATCTGGGTCTCGGAGTGGATGGAGTTGAAGATTGCGTGATCCAGCGGAGCTTCCTCGCGAACGAGCGCGGAAGGCAGGGCATTAACGGCGGACTCGGCGTTGTCCTTGTCTGCGGACTCTGCGCCGAATGCGGCGGCGAGCTTGGCGACGTCATCAAGCGTTGCGGACTCACCAAAGGAGACGGAGATTTTCTCGGAGCCGATAGCGCGCACGAGGTAACCCTGTTCCTGAAGGGATGCCTTGATGGCTGCAGCGTCGACGTCGGTGACAGTGACGGTGTCGAAGAACTCGTCAGCGACCAGGGTCTTGCCTGCGCCCTTTACAGCAGCGGCGAAGGAAGCGGCGAGCCCGTGAACGTGCTCAGCGATCTTTTTCAGGCCCTCTGGGCCGTGGTAGACGGCGTACATGGACGCTACGTTGGCCAGCAGCGCCTGCGCGGTACAGATGTTGGAGGTAGCGCGTTCACGGCGGATGTGCTGCTCGCGGGTTTGCAGAGCTAGGCGGTATGCCGGGCGGCCGTCTGCATCCTTGGAAACGCCGACGATGCGGCCCGGCATCTGGCGCTTGAGCTTGTCAGTAACGGCCATGTATGCCGCGTGTGGGCCACCGAAGAACATTGGGACGCCGAAGCGCTGCGCGGAGCCCAGCACGATGTCCGCGCCTAGCTTGCCCGGTGCTTCCAGCAGGAGGAGGGAGAGCGGGTCGGCGACGACGGAGGCAACCGCGCCGCGGGTGTGCAGCTCCTCGATGATGCCGCGTGGGTCAAAGACGTCACCCTCGGTGCCGGTGTACGCGATGACGGCGCCGATGAGGTCTTCGCCCACGAGGCCCTCGCGGATATCGAGGATTTCCACCTCGAGCTCGATGGCGCGAGCGCGCTCCGCCGCCACAGCGAGCACCTGTGGATGCAGGCGGGAGTCGAGGATGACGCGGCGGCCCTTCTTGACCGCGCGGGACATCAGGCCGACTGCCTCAGCGGTAGCGGAAGCCTCGTCGAGCAGGGAAGCGTTTGCAATCGGCAGACCGGTCAGGGATTCGATCATGGTCTGGAAGTTCAGCAGTGCTTCCAGACGGCCCTGGGAGATCTCCGGCTGGTACGGGGTATAAGCGGTGTACCAACCAGCATCCTCCAGCAGGCCGCGGCGGATGACGGCCGGGGTGAGCGTGTCGGAGTAGCCCTGGCCATAGAAGGACTTCAACACGATGTTCTGGCTGGCGTATTCGCGCAGCTTGTCCTGCGCTTCATTCTCGCTCAAGGCATCTGGCAACTGCGGTGCCGATGCGGCGCGGATGGTTGTGGGAAGTGCGGCGTCGACAAGCGCGTCCACGCTGTTGTATCCCAGTGCGTTGAGCATCGTCGCTTGCTCGGAGGAATTTGGTCCGAGGTGGCGCGAGATGAAATCCATAAGTTCAATCTCCTTTGAAAGAAGCTCCGTGAAGGACGTCATGGTGAATGCCTAAAACATGGCCTAAACCGACCCCAAGTATAAAGCCTATGGCTGTGACCTAAATCGGTTTATCGAAGTCTTTTCGTGCACCACACAGCAACGGCGTGGCCCATGGACGCGTAGGGAGCCTAAAAGTGCCGAATAGAATCCCTACGCGGCCCGTGGGCGAGGAACAGGGCTGAGAAATCGACGGACAGATTAGGGCAGGCCTAACACCCCCGTTTGCGGGGAGATATGTGAAAACCCCGCAGGCTCCCGAGTATCCACAGCAGTGGAAACAGGGGAGCCTGCGGGGCGGAAAACCCTAAACTACTAAGGGCTTAACTCCTTAGACCTCGAGGTCAGCCTCGAAGTCGGCGGTCTCAAGGCGGTCCTTGATGGTGGTGATGAAGCGACCTGCGTCTGCACCATCGACAACCTGGTGGTCATAGGTGAACGGCAGGTAGCACATCTGGCGGATAGCGATTGCGTCCTGGCCATTCTCGTTGACAACAACTGCGCGCTTGGTGATAGCGGCGGTGCCCAGGATGCCGGCCTGTGGCGGAACCAGAATCGGGGTATCGAGGAGTGCGCCCTCGGAGCCGATGTTGGTGACGGTGAAGGTGGCACCGGTGAGGTCGTTCGGCTTCAGCTTGTTGTTGCGGGCCTTGTCAGCCAGCTCAGCAATAGCCTTTGCGATCTCTGGCAGGGACATGTCCTGTGCCTTGTGGATGACCGGCGTCAGCAGGCCACGTGGGGTATCGACGGCGATAGCCACGTTGACGTCTGCGTGGTAGGTCATCTCCTTGGTCTCAGGGTTGTAAGAAGCGTTGACGTTCGGGTGGGAAACCAGAGCCTCAACGGTTGCCTTAACGATGAACGGCAGGAAGGACAGGTTAGCGCCGTGCTTGTCGATGAAGGCCTGCTTGGACTTCTTGCGCATATCCCAGATGGCAGTCATGTCGACTTCCTGGACGTGGGTCAGCTGTGCGGAAATCTGCAGAGCCTCAACCATCTTTGCAGCGGTGATCTCGCGGATGCGGTTGACCTTCTGGGTGGTGCCGATGAGCTCCTGCTTTTCCGGATCCACGGACTTGGTGGACCAGCGTGCGCGTGGGTTGGAGGAGCCGGCTGCCGACGCCGCCGGTGCCTCGCCCTCGCCTGCAGCTGCCAGGACATCCTGCTTGCGGATGCGGCCGCCAACGCCGGTGCCGGAAACGGTGGAAAGGTCAACGCCGTGCTTTTCAGCCAGCTTGCGTACCAGCGGGGTGACGTAAGGAACGTTGTCGCCGTTGTTGATCTTGGAAGAGCCCTCGGAAGCAGCCGGGGTGGAGGAAGCCTCTGCAGACTTCTCAGCCTTTGGCTCTTCCTTCTTCTCTTCAGCCTTTGGCTCTGCCTTTTCTTCGGCCTTTGGCTCT